>NZ_AP025523.1:0-318942 GCF_027923555.1 Vulcanimicrobium alpinum
TTTCCCGCAGGAAGCGACCCTCTCCGGGCCAATCCCCGATGCTCATTCTCCGCCGGCGCGTACTCTGCTCGCCGGCCCGGACTATGCGGCAGGTAACGTAATGAACCAAACCAGCACGGTCGCCCCCGAAGGTCTCTGGACCGCGGCGCTCGAGCGGCTCGAACCGCGCTACAACAAGCCGGTGTTCGAAATGTGGTTGAAGCCGATGCGCCTGGTCGCACTGACCCCTTCGGAGATCGTGCTGGCGGTTCAGACGACGTTCGCCCGCGATTGGGTCGAGAACCGGCTCAAGTCCGACATCACCGCCGTCCTGCACGAGCTGCTCGGCGGCGAGATCGCGCTGCGCGTCGTCGTCGATCCCGGCGGCGAGCCGAACATCGCGGCCGCCGCGGCGCCGGCGGCGGCCAAGCCGGCGCCGGCCGAGGATCTGCGGGTCGGCCACCTCAACGCGCGCTATACCTTCGACGACTTCGTCATCGGAAACTCGAACCGGTTCGCGCACGCCGCGGCCCAAGCGGTCGCCGACGCGCCCGCGATGGCGTACAACCCGCTCTTCCTGTACGGCGGCGTCGGGCTGGGAAAGACGCATCTGATGCATGCGATCGGGCACCGCGTCCTCGAACGCAATCCCAACGCGAACATCGTCTACGTCTCCAGCGAAAAGTTCACCAACGAATTCATCATCGCGATCAAGAACAATCAAACGGTCGAGTTCCGCAACCGGTACCGCCACGTCGACGTGCTGCTGATCGACGACATCCAGTTCCTCGAAGGCAAAGAGCAGACCCAAGAGGAGTTCTTTCACACGTTCAACTCGCTGCACGAAGCGCAGAAGCAGCTGGTGATCTCGAGCGATCGTCCGCCCAAAGAGATCCAGACGCTGGAGAACCGCCTGCGCTCGCGGTTCGAGTGGGGACTGCTCACCGATATCCAGCCGCCCGATTTCGAGACGCGCGAGGCGATTCTGCGCAAGAAGGCCGAAACCGAGAAGGTCCCGGTGCCCGACGAGGTGCTCGCCTTCATCGCCAAGGTGATCCCGTCGAACATCCGGGAACTCGAGGGCTCGCTGATCCGCGTCGTCGCGTTCGCATCGCTCACGAAGTCGCCGATCACGGTCGATCTCGCCGGCGAAGTCCTCAAGAACGCCGTCGCGCAGGCCCCGATGCACCGGGTGACGATTCCGCTCATCAAGGAGCGCGTCGCGAAGAACTACGCGATCTCGATCAAGGAGATGGAGGCGCAGCGGCGCGATCAGCGCGTGACGCTGCCGCGCCAGATCGCGATGTACATCGCCTGGCAGCTCACCGGCGCATCGCTGCCGCAGATCGCGCGCGAGTTCGGCAAGAAGGATCACACCACCGCGATGTACGCGCGCGACAAGATCGCCGACATGATGGAAGCCGACGAAGCGTTCCGCAACAAAGTGCGTTCGCTCGTCGCGCAGATTCAAAGCGAGTAGGATACGGACACCATATCGGGCACGGGCCGCGCATCGTCTGATGGGCGGCCTCTTGACGTCAGGCGGCGGCCGCGCAGATGACGTCACGGAGGCCATCCACGTTGTCCATCCCCGGCGAGGGCACAGGGCACGCTCGGCACCGTGGAAAAACGGGATGCGCGCGCATCCGGGGGATGGCGTGGAGGGAGCCTGTCTCCCGTCCACAACCAGAATCAGGCGCAATGCCGCGGGCAGCGCGGGATACGGCGGTTCTCCCCGCTGTGCACCGCCTTACTGCTAGTACGACGATCTTCTTTATACTAAAGACCGGAGCACGACCGGTGTTCGGAACGGTGGATCAGTGAAGTTCACGTGTAGCACGAAAGACATCGCGTCGGCGGTCGGCGCGGCCAGCAAGGTCGTCAACGCCCACACGACGGTGCCGATTCTCTCCAACGTGCTGCTCAGCGCAGACGAGGGGAACATTCGCGTGCGCGCCACCGATCTTGAGCTCACGCTCGAGCAGTCATTCCCGGCCGAGATCGCCGAGGCCGGTGCGGTCACCGTGCCGGCGCGGCTCTTCAGCGGCTATCTCGGCAATCTGCCGGCTGGGCTGCTCGAACTCACCGGCTCGCCGTCGCGGGCATCGGTGAAAGCCGAGCGGTCGAACTACGATTTTCACGCGCTCCCCGCCGACGAGTATCCGCCGCTCCCGACCGCGCAGAAGGGGCAGTCGTTCGCAATCCCGGCGAAGCGCTTCCGTGAAGGCGTCGCCGCGACGATCTTCGCCGCGTCGAACGAAGAGGCGCGGGGCGCCGTCCTGATGGGGACGCTGCTGGAACTCGACGGCGACACGATCACGATGGTCGCGACCGACGGCTACCGGCTCGCCCGCTGGACCTCGACGCTCGAACGCGGAATCGAGGGGACCGCGAAGTTCATCGTGCCGTCCCGCGCGCTCAACGAGGCTGCGCGCAATCTCGGAACCGCCGAACTCGTCGAGGTCACCGCGCTCGGCGCGCAGGCGAACCAGCTCCAGTTCACCGCCGGAACGACGTCGATCGTGGTGCGGCTCGTCGACGGACAGTATCCGAACTACGGACAGGTGATCCCGGCGAAGTTCGACCGCCGCGTCGTCGTCAACACGCAAGGGCTGATTGGGGGCCTGCGCCGCGCTGAACTCGTCGCCGGCGACCGCGCGTCGATGGTCAAGCTCGAGGTCGCCAACCAGACGCTGATGATCACAGCGAAGTCGGACGTCACCGGCAACGCGTACGAAGAGCTCGAAGTCGAGCAGACCGGCGAAGATCTCGCGATCGCGTTCAACGCACGGTATCTGGTCGAGATCCTCAACCACGTCGACTCGCCGCAAACGGTGCTCGAGTTTCTCGGTCCGCTCTCGCCGGCCGCGATTCGGCCGCTCGAGACCGGTGACGGCGGCGAGCAGCTCTACGTGCTGATGCCGTTGCGGCAGTAGCCGCGGCGAGCGTTGCGTCTCGAACGCGTTCGGCTCGCGGACTTTCGCAACTACGTCACCCTCGACGTCGCTCCGGAACCGGGATTGAACGTCTTCGTCGGCCCCAACGCGCAGGGAAAATCGAATCTGCTCGAAGCGCTCGCGATGCTGGCGACCGGCAAATCGTTTCGTGCGCATCGTGAGAGCGAACTGATCCGTGCGGACTGCGAGCGCGCAGAGATCGCCGGCGACGCGCGGATCAGCGCCGGCGCGATCCGGCTGCGCTGCAGCATCGCGCGCACGCCGGCCGGGATGCGCAAGGCGTTCGAGGTGAACGGAGGCGCGGTCGGGTTCGCGCGCTTTCTCGGGCGCACGCGCGTCGTCACCTTCGTGCCGGCGGACCTGCAGCTCGTCTCCGGCGGCCCGGCGCTGCGGCGCACGCTCCTCAACGGCGCGCTCGCCCAGCTCTCGCCGACGTATTATCGCGACCTCGCACTCTATCAGAAGATCGTGCAGCAGAAATCGGCGCTGCTGCACGGCGCGATCGCGCCCGATCGCGATCTGCTGCTGGCCTACAACGACGAGCTCGTGCGGCCCGCAGCCGCGCTGATCGCCGCCCGGCGCGCGTTCGTCGACGAGATCGCGGCGGCGACGGTCGAGATCTACGCGCGCTGGCGCGGCGCGGACGAGCGGCTCGGCGTCACCTACGCCCCGAATCCCGACGGCGACGTCGGCGAGGCGCTGGCGGCCGCCGTCGAGAGCGAATTGCGGCGGCGCACGACGCTGGTGGGGCCGCATCGCGACGATATCCGGCTGCTCGTCGATGGGAAAGCCCTGTCGGCGTTCGGTTCGCAGGGACAGCAGCGCACGGCGGTGCTCGCGCTCAAGGTCGCCGAATACGAGGTGATGCGCACGCGCACCGGCGACGCCCCGATCCTGCTGCTCGACGACGTGCTCAGCGAACTCGACGCCGAGCGCGCCAGCGGGTTCCTCGGCGCGGTCGGCGGCTACGAGCAGGCGTTCCTGACGGCGACGGACCTGCCGCAGGCGATCGGTCCGGCCGCGGTGTGGGCGATCCGCGCCGCCGCGGTGACGCGATGCTGAAGCTCGGGACGGTCCTCGACGGCTGGCGCCCGAAGCCGGCTCCGGGCTCCGACCCGCTGGTCGCCGCGCGGGCGGTCTGGGCGGACCTCGTCGGCGCCGACGTCGCGCGCGCGGCGCAGCCGGTCGCGATCGAACGCGACGCGCTGGTCGTGCTCACCGCGTCCTCGGCGTGGTCGCACCAGCTCGCCTTCCTCGAACCGGAGATCGTCAGCGGCCTGCGCGCGCTCCCCGAGACGCGCACGATCGTCCGCCTGCGGTTCCGCGTCGGCAAGCTGCGCCGCCCCGGCGCGGGCGGCGGTGCGGGCGGCCCGCGCCGCGGCGCGACGGCGGTCCCGGCCGAGCCGCCGGCCAAGACGCTCGACGACGCACTGGCGCGTCTGCGGCGTTCCGTCGAGCGGGGGCGTGCGGCGCACCGCGCGCGCGGCGGACGCTTCTGCGCGCTCTGCAAGGCGCCGATCGACGGCGGGGCGATGTGCACGCCGTGCCGCGACGACGACGAGCGGCGGCGCCGATTCGCCTGCGAGCGGCTCCTCTTCGAGGCGCCCTGGCTCGGCCCGGAGGCGGTGCTGGCGTTGGTCGAGGGATTGAGCCCGGAGCAGTACGACGCGATCCGCCGGCGGCTGCTGCGATCGTGGTGGGACGAGCTGTGGCGCGCGAACAAGCTCCACAAGCTGCGCCAGCCGGTCGACCGCGCACGGCTGCGCAAGCTCGCCAGCTCGTTCGTCCTGCTCGAGACGAAGATCGATCCGAACCGGCTCGAGATGGACTCGGCGGTGCGGAAGAACGCACTGGGCGACCTCTACGACTTCATCCGCGAGATCGAGCGGCGACCGGACGAACGCGGCGGTGCGGCGGAGCGTGCGGTCAGGTAAGATCGGCCGTCGCGTCGAACGTCAATACTAAAGATGAGCGACGACTATACCGGCGAGCAGATCGAGGTCCTCAAAGGCCTCGAGGCTGTTCGCAAGCGCCCCGGGATGTACATCGGCAACACCGCCGAGCGGGGCCTTCACCAACTCGTGTACGAAGCGGTCGACAACGCGGTCGACGAAGCGCTGGCCGGCTACGCCAAGAACATCCGGGTCGTTCTATTCAAAGACGGCGCGGTGTCGGTCGAGGACGACGGCCGCGGGATCCCGGTCGACCTGCACGCCGACGAGGGGCTCCCGGCGGTCGAGGTCGTGATGACGATCCTGCACGCCGGCGGCAAGTTCGGCAAGGGCGGCTACAAGGTCTCGGGCGGCCTGCACGGCGTCGGGATCTCGGTCGTCAACGCGCTTTCCGAGCAGATGATCACCCGCGTCAAGCGCGACGGCTGGCAGTATGAGATCCGCTTCGAGCGCGGCGTCACCAGCCAGAAGCTCAAACGGCTCGGCCGCGCCGAGGGCTCCGGGACCTCGCAGTGGTTCAAGCCCGACCCGCAGATGTTCGAGACGCTCGACTTCTCGTGGAAGATCCTCGAGAATCGGCTGCGCGAGCTGGCGTTCCTCAACCGCGGCCTCTCGATCACGCTGCGCGACGAACGCCCGGATGAGCCCCGGGAGAAGAACTATCTCTACGAGGGCGGGATCATCTCGTTCGTCGAGTGGCTCAACGACAACAAAGACGCGCTCACGCCGGTGATCTCGACCAACGGCGAGCGCGAAGACGTCGTCGTGGAATGCGCGTTCCAGTGGACCGACGGCTACAACGAAGTCGTCTACTCGTACGCGAACAACATCAACACGATCGAAGGCGGGATGCACCTCACCGGTTTCCGCACGGCGATCTCCGGCAAGGTCAACGAGTACGCGAAGAAACGCGGCATGCTCAAGGAGGCGGACGGCAACCTCTCCACCGACGACTGCATGGAAGGGCTCACCGCGATCGTCTCGGTGAAGCTGCAGGAGCCGCAGTTCGAGGGCCAGACGAAAACGAAGCTCGGCAACGCGAAGATGCGTCCGATCGTGTACGGCCTCGTCACCGAACGCCTCGAATTCTTCATGGAGGAGAATCCGAAGCACGCGCGCGCGATCGTCGAGAAATGCATGCAGGCCGCGCGCGCGCGCGAGGCGGCGAAGAAAGCGCGCGACCTCACGCGCCGCAAGAACGTCCTCGAAGGGAGCGGTCTGCCGGGGAAGCTCGTCGACTGCAAGACGACCGATCCGTCGCGGTCCGAGCTGTTTCTGGTCGAAGGCGATTCGGCCGGCGGGACGGCGAAGGGCGGCCGCAATCCGGAGAATCAAGCGATCCTTCCGCTGCGCGGGAAGATCCTCAACGTCGAGAAGGCGCGGCTCGACAAGATGCTCTCGAACGAAGAGATCCGCACCATGATCACGGCGCTGGGGACCGGGTTCGGCGAAGAGTTCAACGCCGACAAGCTGCGCTATCACAAGATCATCATCATGACCGACGCGGACGTCGATGGTTCGCACATCCGCACGCTGCTGCTCACGTTCTTCTACCGCCAGATGCGCCAGCTCGTCGAACGCGGCTACGTGTACATCGCGCAGCCGCCGCTGTACGGCGCGAAAAAGGGCAAGCGTCAGGAGTGGGCCTACACCGAGACCGAGCTGCAGGCGGTGTTCAACGGCAGCGATCCCAAAGAGTGGACGGTGCAGCAGTTCAAGGGTCTGGGCGAGATGGACGCCGAGCAGTTGGCCGACACGACGATGGATCCGGAGAAGCGCCGGCTCAAGCAGGTCACGCTCGAAGAAGCCTCCGAGGATGCGGAGCGAATGTTCACCACGCTGATGGGCGACAAGGTCGAGCCGCGCAAACTCTTCATCCAAGAGCACGCTCGCAACGTCCGCAACCTCGATCTGTAGCCGATCGCGCGAAATCTGAGCGCCGGCTGGGAATCGCCCCGGCCGGCGTTTGCGTTGATGGGACGATGGCCGGCCGCAGAGCGCGCTTCGAGGAGTTCACCGTGATGCCGCGCGCATGCTGGGCCCGTTCGGGCGGACGGCGAGGGGACTTCCGCCTCCCCGCGGCGACGTTTGCGACCATGCTCCCTCGGGGACGTAGGAAGCGGTGTTTGGCCTGAGAGCGTCGCGTCGGGCGGTGATCGTCACCGCGATCGTAGCGACGTTCGTGCTGACGCTCGTCCTCGCGCGTCACGCGATCGTCCGCACCGTGCTCGAAGCCGCGCTCTCCGGCGCGACCGGCTACGACGTGCGCTTCGACGATCAGCGGCTCGGCTGGTCGCACGTCGCGTTTCTCGGCGTGCACGTCGTGAAGAACGGCGACCCGATCCTGGATGCCGAGCGCGTCGACGTGGAGTACGCGCTGCGCGACATCTTTCCGGGCGGAGCGCACCGCTACGGCTTCGCGGCGATCGCGATCCAGAAACCGGTGCTGACGATCACCCGTCACGCCGACGGTTCGATCACGTTCACCCGCCCGGGCGGGACGTCGGCGGCGCCGCCGGCGGCGACGAAGCAGGCCGCGACGCCGCTGTTTTTCACGCTGCGCATCCGCGACGGCGTCCTGCGGCTGATCGACACGGCGCCGCTGCAGCCCGATCTCGCCAACCAGACGGTCGACAACGTCGCGGTCGACGCGTCGGTGAAGTCCGACGCGCGCACCACCGCTCGGCTCGACGGCGTGCTGCTGGGACGGCGCACGCAAGGCGGCGCGGTCGCGCGCTACCCGCTCGGCGTGCGCACGGTGATCGACGTGCAGCGCGGGATCGCGCTCACCCGTCTGCAGGCGCGCCGGCTCCCGCTGCGCGGAGCGCTGGGGTTCTTCATCCATTCCAAGGCCGTGCGGTTCGACGACGGCGTCCTCGACAACATCGCGGCGACGTACTACGGTCTGGTCTCCAAAGCCGGCGGCGACTTCGACTACCGCGCCGGAGGCGGGTTCCAACTGCTCGGCGGACGGATCGCCGTCGGCGCGCTAGCGAAGCCGATCCGCGACCTCGACGGCACCTTCGTGCTCGCCGACACGACCCTCGCGACGGCGGCGCTCAACGGGACGGCGGCGGGCGTCCCGCTGCACGGCCGCGGCGCGCTCTACGATCTCTTCGGGGTACCGCGGTTTCGGATCGCGCTCGCCGCCGACGCCGACGCGCGCGCGCTCAAGACGCTCTTCGCGTTCTCCGCGAACCGTCCGGTTACCGGAACGGCGCACCTCGAGACGCTGCTCGCCGCGCAGCTCGCCGATCCGCTGATCCGCACCTGGATCCGCGGCAGCCGCGTCGCGTACGACCGCTACCCCGTCGACGCGCTCGACGGTCTGGTCGACTACTACCACGGCGCGGTGACGATCGCCGGCGTGCACGCACGTTACGGGCGCGCGCTGGTCGACGTCGGCGGACACATCGACTTCACCGATCGCGGCAACGACTTCGGATTCGTGCTGAGCGCGCACGGCGCCGGCGCCGATCTCCCGTACGCCGACGCCTTCGCTCCCGACGCGACGATCGACGCGACGGCGCTGATCGAGGAACCGCCGAAGGCCGGCTTCGACGCGCGCGGGACGATCCTGGCGAGCGGCGCGACCAGCGGGACGGGGACGTTCGCGGTCGACCAGTACGGCGTCGGCGAGTTCGGCCCGTTCTCGTTCTCGCGCGCCGACGGCACCTCGCTGGCCGGCGCCTTCGAACTCCAGCGCCCGATCTCGGCGAGCGCGGGCTGGCTGCACCTGCGCGACTTCCGCATCGCCGAGGTCCGCCGGGCGGCGGCGCTGCCCGGCGTGCGCGTCCCGCAGCTGCCGCCGCTCGCCGGGATCGTCGACGGCGACCTCGCCGTCGGCGGGACGCCGTCGACGTTCGGGCTGGCGGGTACGGTGCGCGGCCGGGGCCTGCGCGTCGCAGGATACCCGATCGGCGCCGGCAGCGTCAGCGTTGGGGGCACCTTCGACGACGTCCGCCTGACCTCGGTCGCGGTCGACGGACCGCTCGGGCGATTCCGCGGCCGCGGCGCGTACGGTACAAACCTCTTAGCGCTTGACGGCGACTACGACGGCAGCCTCGCGCAGCTGCGGACGTTCGTCGACGATCCGACGGCGGTCGGCGGCGTGCACGGTCCGGTGCGCGCGACGATCGGGCCGAAGCGCGTCGTGATCCAGACGACCGGCGCCCAGCTCGCCGGGGCGCGGGTCCGCGGCGTCGCGGTCGAACGCGTCAGCGGGACGATCGCCCTCGACGGCAAGCAGCTTCGCGTCGTCGCCGCCGACGGCGCGCTCGGCGGCGGCCACGCCGTCGCGGCCGATCTGGGCGGACCGTTCCTGGTCTCGGCGCCCGACGTCCCGGTCGGCGCCCTGCGCGGCGCGGGGATCCCGCTCGAGAGCGGCACCCTGGGGATGCTCGGCGTCGCCGACCTGCGCGGCACCAGCCCGCGCTTCGACGGCGTCGTCACCGTGAGCGACGGCAGCGCGGCGGGGTATCCGGTCAGCGGCGGGGCCGATCTGTCGCTCGCCGGATCGACGGTGACGCTGCGCGACGGTGTCGCCGGGCTGGGGACGACGTTCGGCAGCTTCGCCGGAACCGTCGCCGAGATCGGGCGCGCGAACCGCTACGATCTGAACGCGTCGATTCCGATCGGCGACGTCGAACAAGTGCGCACCGCGCTGCACCTTCCGCTGCGCACGCTGTACGGCAGCTTCGCCGCCGACTTGCGGGTGCGCGGCGCCGGTGCCGCGCCGGCGCTGAGCGGCAACGTCGCCGTTCCGGAAGGCTCGTACAACGGGCTCGACTTTCGCGACGCGCGCGCCGGCGTCGCGCTCGACCGCTCGTCGGTTGCCGCGCACGACGGCGTGGTGACGGTCGGCTCGACGCGCGCGAACGTCGATGCGTCGGCGGCGATCGCGCAGCGCGCGTTCGCGGTCAACGTGCACAGCGCCGACGCGAACCTGGCCGACTTCGACGACTACTTCGACGAAGCCGAGACGCTTGCGGGCCGCGGCCCGGTCGCGTTCGCGTTCGCGAACGACGGCCTGACGACGCGCACGAGCGGACGGTTCGACGTGCGCGATTTCCGCTATCGCCGCTTCGCGTTCGGCACCACCGACGCGACCTGGTCGCAGCCGCACGGAGCGCCGATCGCCGGGGCGGTGAACGTGCAGGGCGAGCACGGAACGCTGCACGCGAACGGCACGATCGCCCCGGCGCCCGGCGATCCGATCGCCGCCTTCGCGCACGCACGCTACGGCGCGCGCGTGCAGACGACGCGCGTCGACCTGGCGACGTGGCTCCCGCCGTTCGGGATCACCGCGCCCCTGCTCGGCCAGGTCGACGCGCGCGGAACCGTCGCCGGGCGCTGGCCGCGGCTCACGATCGCCGGCGACGCGACGCTGCAGCACGGTTCGGTCTACGGCTATGCGGTGCGCAGCGGAACGCTGCACGCGCGCAGCGACGGCGGGCGGCTCGCTTTCACGAACAGCGTGCTCGATCTGGGATTCGCGCGCTTCGACGTCAACGGATCGCTCGGCTACGACGCGCGCGCGCCGCTCGCGCTCTCGGTGCACGCGCAAACGCCCGACCTCGCGCGCACGCTGGTGACGATGCTGCCGAAGGGCCCGCGTTACGATATCGCCGGCGCTGTGCAGTCGGACGCGCGCATCACCGGAACGTTCGCGCATCCGCGCGCGACGGTCGGCTTCGACGTGACGCAGGGGCGCTACGGAAGTCTCGCGATCGCGCGCATCCTCGGCAGCGCGGCGTACGACGGCACGACGCTCACCGTCAACGACGCCGAAGCGACGTTCGCGAAAGGGAGCGTGCTCGTCGCCGGCGCGCTGCCGCTGCGGTTGGAGCCGCTCGGCCTGCGTCCGGGCGCGCCGCTCTCGTTCCAGCTCGCGGCGAACGGTCTCGACCTCGCGCCGTTCGCGCCGTTCGTCCCCGGCCCGCACACGAAGCTCGGCGGAACGCTCGACGGGCGGGTTGCGATCGAAGGAACGCCGCGCGCGCCGCGCATTGCGGGCAACGCCGCGCTGACCAACGGCAGTTACGTCTCCGACTTCGACCGCGCCGGAATCGCCGCTGCGAACGCGCGGTTCACGTTCAACGGCAACAGCGTCGCGCTCGACGCGCTGCACGCGAAACTCGGCGCAGGGACGCTCGACGGAAGCGGTTCGCTCGACCTGCCGTTCCCCGGCGCGCACACCAGCGGCTATTCGATCGCGCTCGTCGCGCACGGCGCGCGGGTCGACTCGCCGGAGTTCGGCCGCGGGACGATCGACGGGACGATGACGCTCGCGCGCGGGCCGACGATCGCGATCCTGTCCGGCGATCTCACGCTCTCCAACGCATCGATCCCGTTCGCGACGATCTTCCGCACCGCCGCCGGCGGCAACGGCAACGGCGCGGCGAACGGCCCGGTGCCGTTCGATCTCGGCTTCAACCTGCGCGCGAACGCCGGGCGCAACGTGCGCGTGCAGTCGTCGATCGTCGACGTCGGTGCGAAAGGGACGCTCGATCTGACGGGAACGCTGCGCACGCCGCGGCTGGCGGGCGTCCTCACCGCGACGCCGGGCGGCGTCTTCTCGACCTACAACCGCGCGTTCCGCGTCCAACAGGCAGTGGTGCGCTTCGATCCCGCGCAAGGCGTCGTGCCGTATCTCGATCTGCGCGCGTACGCGCACGTCACCAACCCCGACCCCGATCCGACGCGCAACGCGGTCGGCAGCGCCGACATCACCGTCACCGTGCAAGGCCCTGCCGACGAGCTCGCGCAGGGCGGCGCGATCTCGTTCAGTTCCAATCCGCCGTACTCGCAAGAGCAGATCGTCGGCCTGCTCCTCGACGCTTCGCTCTTCGGCGCGGTCAACTTCGGCCAGCAGTCCAACGGCACGACGCTGCGCGGCGCTCCGGGCGAATCGAACGTCCTGCTCCCGCCCGGCGTCACGCCGTATCAGAGCGGCACGATCAACTTCAACCAGGAAGCGTTTTCGATCCTCAACGGACAGTTCACGCAGCGCTTCCTCGCGCCGATCGAACGCGTCTTCATCGGCGCGCTCAACCTCAGCGATCTCGAAGTGACCGTCGACTACGGCGGCGGCGTCGGCTACAACGCGCTCAAGCAGATCGGACACCGCGATGTCTACGCCAGCTTTGGACAGACGCTCTCGAACCCGCTGCGCACGACGCTCGGCTTCACCGCGCGTCCCGACGCGGCGACCTCCGCGAGCTTCAGTTACTTCACCGAGAACGGAAACCCGGCGATCGCGACGAGCGCGAACGGAAACACGTCGTTCAACAACGTGCGCCGTCTCAACGGGCTCCAGCCGCTGAACGGACGGCAAGGGTTCACCTTCTTGGTCGTGCGCAAGTTCCGGTAAAACGCCGCCTGCGCGCGTCGCGCGGCGAAGGCCCTGGTGGCGGCGTGTCGTACCCAAGGGCCGGGGAACGCGCTCGTCCCTACCCGCGTTAAGCCCACATGAGTGCCCGGCGGTCGCTTACGGCGCCCGGGCCAAACTCACTCGTTAGAAAGACGTCCTCCGCTTGATCGAACGGCTCCGCCGCACGTCGCGCCTGGTGCTCGCCGTGCTCGCGTTTCTGGCCCTGGTGATGCCCCCGGCGCAATCCGCAACCTCGGCGCCCACGGTCGTCGCCGTCTCGGTGACGGGGAACGCGCACATCCCCACCGACCGCATCCTGGCGGTGATCACGACCAAGGTCGGCGACCCGTTCGACCCCGCCAAAGTGCAGGCCGATCTGCGCGCGATCGCCGATCTCGGCTTCTTCGCCGATCAGGCCCCGCCGATCATCAAGCAGCGTCCCGACGGCGTCGCGGTGACCTATCGCGTCATCGAGAACCCCGTCGTCACGTCGATCCGCTTCGCCGGCAACAAGAGCGTCTCGGCCGACACGCTGCTCGCGCTCATGGACACCGCGCCGGGACAGGTCTTCAATATCAAGACCTACCAGCAAGACGTCCTCAAGATCAATTCGTACTACGACAAGGTCGGCTTCGGCGGCCAGCTCCCCTCGCACGTCACCGACGTCAACATCGGCGCCGACGGCGTCCTCACGCTGACGATCCAAGAGGGGCTCACGGTCAAGAACATCATCATCACGCCGCCGCCCGACGCCGACCCCGTCCTGCCGCCGACGCTCATCACCGCGGCCCTAGTCACCAAGCCCGGCAGCCCGTACTCCGAGTCGCAGCGCGATAAGGACTACGACGCGCTCAAAACGCTCTACGAGAAGTACGATCTGAAGATCGGCGACGTGGAAGCCGGCGTCGATCCCGCGACGATCGATCAGAAAGCCGGGACCGCCGACGTTCGGTACACGATCCAGGTGCTGCGCGTCGGCGCCGTCGAGATCACCGGCAACACCTACACCCACGACGACGTGATCCGGCGCGAACTGCGCCTGCGCCCGGGGATGCTGGTGACCGACTCCGGCCTGCGCCGCGACTACGACCGGCTCAACAACCTGGGCTTCTTCGAGAAGATCGACTTCCAGGCCAAGCCCGGACCCGATCCCAAGCGCCAGGGCCTCGTCACGATCAACTGGCAGGTCAAAGAGCAGCGCACCGGGACCGCGACCGTCGGCGCCGGCTACTCCGGCGGCCTGACCGGAACCGGGCTCACCGGGACGCTCTCGTACCAGCAGAACAACATCAACGGGACCGGCAACGGTGGCTCGGTGCGGCTCGAGCGCGGCTCGCGCGTCTCCGACGCCCAGCTCTCGGTGACGATCCCCTATGTCGGCAAGACCGAGAAATCGCAGCGCTACAGCCTCGGCGCGACGGTCTTCACCCAGCAGCAGACGAACTTCTACCCGGTCTACCTGGGTTGCGTGGGCAGCGGCGGCGCGCAAGGCGGGATCGGCGCGCCGACGACGACCCCCGGCTTCGGCGCGACGCCGTCGGCGTCGATCGCCCCGTGCCCCGCGACCGGCGCGCTCCCCGTCGCGCTGATCCCGCCCGACGCGAACAACCCGAACCTCGTCAGCGGGATCGTCTCGACGTACAAGTCGCGTTCGACCGGGCTCTCGACGACCATCGGCCGCCGGCTCACCGACGTCTACAAAGTCTCCGCCGGGGTCAACCTCCAGACGGTCGCGGCGTCGGCCGACGTCCCGTCGGGCTACTTCTTCCGCGGCGACAACAACGTGCTCTCGACGAATTGCCCGCTCGGGACCAGCGTGAGCCTGCTGGGATCGTCGACGAACTGCGGCAACTCGCTCTCGAGCGCGTACGGGATCACCGCGCCGTCGATCGCGCAGATCAACTCGAACCAGAACTACAAACTTCGCAGCTTCGTCTTCGGGGTCGGCGCCGACTCGCGGGACGACGTCTTCAACCCGCGCCGCGGCGTGAACGCCAGCATCAGCGACGAGATCAGCGGCAAGGGGATCGGTTCCGACTTCAACTACTCGCTGGTCACCCTCGACGGCGCGAAGTTTTTCCCCGTCCTGAAGAACGCGACGCTGGGCGTCCACGGTTTGGTCGGCGCCTCGACCGGTGCGATCCCGACGAACAAGCTGTTCATCTTCTCCGACCAGGAACTGCGCGGGTATGCCGACCCTGCGTACGGAACAGAGAAACTGCTCGGACAGGTCGAGCTGCGGATCCCGCTCACGCAGGATCGCAAGTTCTCCATCGTCACGTTCGCGGAGACCGGCGCGACCCGGATTCGAGGCGGCGTCTCGAACAACGGTACGCAAACGTTCGACCTCAACAAGTACACGTTCCGCGGTGACGTAGGAGTCGGTCTGCGATTCGACGTGCCGCAGCTCGGGCTGCACACCCTTCGCCTGGATTTCGCGAAGGGGAGTCAGGGCACGCACACCTCGTTCGGAATTGGACAGAGCTTCTAACACGATAATGGACCATCTCTCAGCGCGCGGCCGCGTCGCCGCGCTGGCGTTCGCGCTCGCAGCCTTCATGCTCGGCACGCCGGCGATCGGCGCGACCGACATCACGGACATCGGGGCGATCGATCAGGCGGCGATCGCCGCGCTCCCGCAATTCCAAGCCGCGAACAAATCGCTCTACGACTACGGCCAGCAGCTGCAGCGGCAGTTCACGGCGCAGGCGCGTCACGCGTCGCAGCAGCAGCAGCAGCAGCTCGGGCGCCAATTCCAGCAGAAACTCGCCGACCGTCAGCGCGCCGTGATGGGACCGCTGCTCCAGCGCGCGCAGGTCGCGATCGCGTCGGTCGCGTCGTCGAAGAATCTCTCGGTCGTCGTCGACCGGCGCATCGTCGTGTTCGGCGGTCAGGATATCACCGGAAGCGTGCGCGACCTGCTCTCCGGCGTCGGCGATCCGGTGCCGCCGGTCTCGACCCCGCCGCCGTCGAAGGTCGGTTTCGTCGATCAGCAGGCGATCGACGCGCTTCCGAAAGTGAAGGCGGCGCAGGACGAGTTCCTCAAGTTCAAGTCCGATCAGGACAAGACCGCCGGCGAGAAGCTCAAGGGCGCGAAGACCGACGCCGATCGCGACGCGATCCTCAAGGACTACCGCAAGGCGCTCGACGACAAGCAGAGTGCGACGCTCAAGCCGATGATCGATCAGACCCGCAGCGCGATCGCGGACGTCGCGAAGAGCAAAGGGCTCGTGCTCGTCGTCGATCGCGGCAACATCGTCTTCGGCGGCCTCGACATCACCAGCGACGTCACCGCGAAGCTGAAATGACCCGCGCGCACCGCCGCATCGTAAGCGCCGCCGCCGCTGCGTTTGCCGCGACGGTGCTGGCGTCGTGCGGTCGCGGCGGGAACGCCGTGCAGCCGCCGCCGCCGGGTGCGGGGACGGTTGGCTACGTGCACATGGACGAGCTGGTGAAGAAGCACCCGCTCTACGATCAGCTCGCGCGGTACGATCGCAGCATCGAAGCGTTCGACCTCACCGCGACCGCGCCGGCCGTCGTCGCCGCCAACCCGCAGGTGCGCGCCCGCGAAGCGCAGCTCGAAGCCCAGCTCAAAGCCGCGGCCGACCGCACCACCAAACTGCTGAGCGAGAAGCAGAAGCAGTATCAGGCGCAGGAGTCGCAGGCGATCGCCGCTGCGCTGCGCGGCGCCGGGCCGGGCGGCGCGAGCGCGTCGCAGATCGCCGGCAGCGTGAACGCCTCGGCGGCGGAGCAGCAGTCGGGCGTCGCGGCGCAGGCGCAGCGCGATCTCACCACCTACCGCTCGACGCTGCAGAAGCAGGATCAGGCGCAGATCGCCGCGGCGCAGAAGGCGCTCTCGCAGCGCGCCGACCGCACCTACCGGGCGAAGCTCGACGAACTGCAGGCGAAGGAGTCGGCGCTCTCGCTGAAGCTCGCCAACGAGGATGCCGCCGAGCGGCTCGCGCTGCGCACGAAGCTCTCCTCGCTCGCGCTCGACGACGCCGCGCGCGACGACGTGCAGAAACAGCTCACCGCGCTCGACCGCAAAGAGGCCGACGCGCTCGCGGCGCAGCGCAACCGCGACCAGCAGACGCTGGCCGCGTTCCAGACCGAACTGCACGCGCAGACCCAAGCCGATCTCGACCGGCGCGTCGGTGCGATCCAGAAGCAGTCGCTCGGGGCGCTCGCGCAGCGGCAGTCCACCTTGATGCATCAGGTGCAGTCGATCGGCGGACCGGTCGTGCAGGTCACGACGGTCGGCGGGAAGCCGCAGCAGCAGATCAACCCGAACCTCCCGCCCGAACTCCGCACCCGCATTCAGCAGCTCCACGACGACTATCAGAAGCGTTTCCAGACCGACGCCAAGGCGACGATCGCGGACTTCAACAAGACGCGCGACGACCTCCAGCGGCGCTACGCCGAACTGCACGGCCTCGACGCCTCGGCGCGCCAAGGCGCGCAAGCGCAGATCGTCGAGCTGCGCAAGAAACGCGACGATCTCTATGGGGAGATCACCGCGCAGATCGATCGCGAAGTCAAACTGATCGCGCAGCAGCGCGGCATCGCCGTCGTCCTGGGCGACGTCGTCGCGCCGGCGAACGCGGTCGATCTCACCCCCGACGCCCTCAAAGACATCGAAAGCCTGCACGAATAGACCGTATGAAGCGCATCATTCTCCTCGCGTCGCTGCTCGCTTCGCTCGCCGCGTGTTCGAATGCCCCCAAGAGCCAGATTGGGCTCATCGACGAGGAACGCATCAAGGCCAACTGGCCAAAGTTCCTCAACTACCAGAACCAGCTCTCGAACGACGCGCAGACGATCGAACGTTCGGGGAAGCCGGACAAGGTGAAGCAGCAGCTGCGCGCCGCGCTGCAGGATCGCTTCGCGCGCGATCAGATCGAGCTCTCCAACGACGTCGGCGCGGCGGCGAGTCAGATCGCGCAGGAGAAGCACCTCAGCTACGTCTTCACGCGGCAGTACGTCGGCTACGGCGGCGTCGACATCACCCCCGACGTCGAGAAGCTGCTGAAGATCGAAGAGAAGGCGACCCCCGCGCCGTGAGCGCGCCGCCGGCGGCGCCTGGGCTGGGGACGCTCGGCGAACTGGCGCAGCGCACCGGCGGCCGCGTCGTCGGCGATCCCGGCGTGACGATCGAACGGATCACCGCCGTCGACGACGCCGACGCGACGACGCTGACGTTCGCCGTCGACGAACGCTATCTGCGCAGCGCGCTCGAGTCGAAAGCCGCCGCCGTTCTGGCCGACGAGGCGCTGGTAGCGGCCGGCGAGACCTATCGCAAACCGATCCTCGCGGTCCCCTCCGCGCGGATCGCGCTCGCGTCGCTGCTTGCGGCGCTCGAGCCGGCGCGTCCCGCCGGCCCGTTCGTCCATCCCGCCGCCGCCGTCGATCCGTCGGCGGTCATCGGCGAAGACGTCTGGATCGGGCCGCTCGTCGCGGTCGGCGCCCGCACCCGGATCGGCGACCGGACGGTGCTCAACGCTGGCGTGGTGATCGGCGCCGACGCGAGGGTCGGGGCCGACGCGCTGTTCCAGCCGCGCGCGTACCTCGCCGACCGCTGCGTCGCCGGCGACCGCGTCGTCCTGCAGGCCGGAGCGGTGATCGGCAGCGACGGGTTCGGCTGGGCGTTCCTCGACGGGCGGCTGATCAAGATCCCGCAGATCGGGATTGTCACCCTCGGCGACGACGTCGAAATCGGCGCGAACACTTGCATCGACCGCGCGCAGACCGGCGTGACCTCGGTCGGGAACGGGACGAAGATCGACAACCTCTGCCAGATCGGCCACAACTGCCGGATCGGCGAGCACACCGCGATCGCGGCGTTTGCCGGGATGGCCGGGACGACCGTGATCGGCGATTACGTGCGGGTCGCGGGCTCGGCGCTCTTCAAGGGCCACATCACGATCGGCAACCGGGTGACGATCGCGGGCGCCGCGCACATCTGGGGCGACGTCCCCGACGGCGCTTTCGTCGGCGGCCGCCCGGCGCAGAACCATCGCGACGAAATCCGCCTTCAGGCGTACCTGCGGAAGCTCCCCAAGCTCTACGCCCGAGTCGACGCGCTCGAGAAGCACGGCACGTGAAGCGGGCGGCGGCTCCGCCGTGCCGAAGCGGTCGTCCCTAGGTGCAGTATCAGACGACGTTACGCGACGCGATCGCTTTTGAAGGGGCGGGGCTCCACACCGGGGTGACGGCCCGCGTGCGCGTCCTGCCGGCCCCCGCCGGCCACGGGCTGCGATTCCGCCTCGACGACAGCGTCGAGTTTCCCGCGCGCGCCGACTACGTGCTCGACACCGTTCGCGCCACGGTCGTCGGGGTGGGGGCGCACCGCGTCTCGACGGTCGAGCATCTGCTCTCGGCGCTGCTCGGCTGCGGGGTCGACAACGCACTCATCGACGTCCACGGCGGCGAGATCCCGGTCGAGGACGGCAGCGCGAAAGCGTTCGCCGACGCGATCGACGCGGTCGGGATCGCGACCCTGCACGAGGCGCGGGTGCGCTGGATCCCCGCCGAGACGCGGGTCTTCCGCGACGGCGACAAGATGCTGATCGTCGCGCCGGCCTCGAGCTTCCGGGTGCGGATGATGGTGGACTATCCGCCGCCGATCGGCGCGCAGTACGTCGACGTCGAGATCACGCCCGAGGCGTATCGCGCCGAGGTGGCGCCGAACCGCACGTTCGGCTACCAGCACGAGGTGGAAGGGCTGCTCAAGCGCGGGCTCGCGCAGGGCGGGACGCTCGAGAACGCGGTCGTGTTCGGGCCCGACGGGCCGCTCGCGCCGCTGCGCAGCGAATCGGAGCCGGCGCGCCACAAGATCCTCGATCTGGTCGGCGATTTCGCGCTGCTCGGCGCGTATCCGCAATGCGAGGTCATCGCGATCAAGAGCGGCCACAAGCTTCACTGCACCGCCGTGCGCGAACTGCGGCACGATTTGGGCGAATCGGCCGCGGTGACCGCCACATCCTGACCGAGGGACCACCCGACGTGCCGACACTCGACGTGCGCGAGATCATGAAGATCCTCCCGCATCGCTATCCGCTGCTCTTGATCGACCGCATCACCGAACTCCAGCCGTTCGCGTTCGCGCGCGGCTACAAGAACGTCACCGCGAACGAACCGATGCTGCAGGGCCACTTTCCGGGCAACCCGCTGTTCCCCGGCGTCTACATGATCGAGGCGCTCGCGCAGCTCGGCGGCACGACGATTCTCGAACCCGGCGACATGGCGCGCAAGGTGCCGTACCTCGCCGCGGTCGACAAGGCGAAGTTCAAACGGCCGGTCGTCCCGGGCGACCGGCTCGACATGGAAGCGCGCGTCACGAAGACGAAATTGAACATCGGCTGGGTCAGCGCCGAAGCGAAGGTCGACGGCAAGGTCGTCGTCAGCGCGGAGCTGACGTTTTCGATCACGATCGATCCGTCGGCGTTCGCCAACGACGCGACCGTGCTGCACCTGTGATCCATCCGACCGCGATCGTCCATCCGAACGCGACCATCGCGAAGTCGGTGGAGGTCGGCCCCTACTGCATCGTCGGGGAACACGTGACGATCGATTCCGGGGCGAAGCTGCTCGCGCACGTCGTCGTCAACGGGCGCACGTCGATCGGCGCCGACACGGTGATCTATCCGTTCACCTCGATCGGCGCGCCGTCACAGGATCGCAAAGCCGCCGACGACGAGGTCTCGTACACGAAGATCGGCGCGCGCACCACGATCCGCGAATACGTCTCGATCCATCGCGGGACCGGCGACCAGACCGTCACCGCGGTCGGCGACGACTCGCTCCTGCTTGCCTACGTGCACGTCGCGCACAACTGCCGGATCGGCAACCACGTCACGATGTCGAATCTCGCGCAGCTCGCCGGCGGCGTCGTCGTCGAAGACTACGCGGGGATCGGCGGGATGGCCGGGATCCATCAGGGCGTGCGCGTCGGCCGCCACGCGTTCGTCGGCGGCTACACGAAGATCGGCCAGGACGTTCCGCCGTTTCTGCTCGTCGACGGGAACCCGCCGCAGGCGTACGGGCTCAACACCGTCGGCTTGCGCCGTCACGGGATCGCCGCCGAAGCGCGCGCCGAATTGAAGGAAGCGTACAAGACGATCTACCGCTCGGAGCGCAACCTCTCGCAGGCGATCGCGGCGCTGCGCGAGCAGGTGAAGACGCCCGAAGGCCGTGCCCTGCTCGCGTTCCTCGAGGGCCCGTCGGAACGCGGGATCCTCAAGTAGGGCGGGCGGCGATGCGCGCGTTCTTCAGCACCGGTGAGGCGTCGGGCGAACTGCTCGCCGCCGATCTGCTCGGTGCTCTGCGCCGGCGCGTCGCCGTGAAAGCCGAAGGGATCGGCGACGACCGGCTCGCCGCCGCCGGCGTGCACATCGTGCAGCGCACGCGCGGCTGGGCGACGCTGGGAATCGTCGAAGCGTTGCGCAATATCCCGCGCTTGGGGCTCGCGTCGATCCGCCTCGCGCTGCACGTGCGAACGACGGCCCCGGATTTCGTCGTGCTGATCGACTTCGGCGCGTTCAACGTGCGCTTCGCGTGGCTGCTGCGCCGCTTCGGCTTCCGCAATCCGATCGTGTACTACGCGCCGCCGGCGGCGTGGCTCGACAATCCGGTTCGCGCGCGGCAGGTCGCGGCGCTCTGCGATCCGCTCACGATCTTTCGCCATCAAGCGGAGTTCTATCGTTCGCTGCACCTGCCGATCGGCTACGTCGGCCATCCGCTCGTCTCGACGATCGAAGCGCGCCCGCCACGCCCGCCGGCGGCGGCCGGCGGCGGGACGATCGCACTGCTCCCCGGGAGCCGCGCCGGCGAGATCGAGCGCCACACGCCGCGGCTGCTCGACGCGCTCGCGCGCGTACGCGAGGTTCGCCCCGGCGTGCAGGCGGTGATCGTCGCCGCGAACGACGACGCGCAGCGGCACATCGAACACCTGCTGGCATTCCGCTCGCCGCTCCCGGTGACGCTGGCGCGCGACACCCGCGCGGTGCTGCGCGACGCCGACGCCGCGGCGATCGCGTCCGGCACCGCGGTGCTCGAGGCGGCGCTGATCGAGACGCCCGCCGTCGCGCTGTACGTCCTGGGTGAAGCGCAGGCGAAGATCGCACGCCGCATCTATCGCGGCCGGTTCATCACCATTCCGAACCTCGTCCTCGACGAGCCGGTCGTCCCCGAACTCGTGCAGGAGGCGGCCACGCCGGCGGCGCTCGCCGACGCGCTGCTCGCGCTGCTCGACGCGCCGCAGGCGCAGCGCGACGGATATGCGCGCGCGCGCGCCGCGCTCGGCCCGCACGATGCGCTGCAGCGCAACGCCGATTGGGTGCTGGCGACCGTCGCGGAGCATCGCGTGCCGGCGGCCCGCGCGCTCGCGGCGGGAACGTTCTGAACGTTCGTGCGGATCTATCACACCAGCGACGTCCACGACCGGCGGCACATCGCCGAACCGATCCTGGCGTTGCGCGCCGCGCGGCCGGGGCTCTACGTCGACTGCGGCGACTCGCTCCGCGGCTCGCAGACCGTCTTCCATCGCCGCGAACCGATCGTCGGCGAACTCGATCGCGCGCACGTCGACGTCCAGGCGATGGGCAATCGGGAGTTCCACTACATCGCGGCGGCGGTGCGCGCGCGCGTCGCGCTGATGCGACACCCGCTGGTGTGCGCGAACCTGACGAGCGCGCGCGGCCGGGTGCCGTTCACCGCCGACCTGACGCTGGTGCGCGACGATGCCGAGGGCACGCCGTGGACGCTGCGTTTTTTCGGCCTTCTCGTCGTGCAGTATCCCGCGGGTTCGCCGTGGGAGCGCGTCTTCGATTGGCGCTTCGCCGATCCGATCGGCGTCGCGGAGCGCATCGCGAACGAGACTCCGGACGACGTCGTGCTGATCGCGCTCTCGCATCTCGGACTTCGTACGGACCGTCTGCTCGCGCGGCGCGTCCCCCGGCTCGATCTCATCCTCGGCGGCCACAGTCACGACACGCTCCCCGAACCGGAGTACGCCGGCGGCGTGCCGATCGTGCACGCGGGGCCCTACGGTGCGTTTGTGTCGCGCACCGAGCTTGCGAAGGACGCCGCCGGCCGCGCCCGTATCACGGACTTCGCGCTCGAGCCGCTGCGGTGAGCGCCGCGGTGCTTTTCGTGACCAACGGTCACGGCGAGGCGGCGATCGCGGCGCGGATCGCGCAGGACCTGCGCGCGCTCGCCGCCGTGCGCACCGATCACTTCGGGCTGGTCGGCGAGCGGCTCGGCGGCGGCGACTTTCCCGACGTCGGCCCGCAGCGCGCGATGCCGTCGGGCGGCCTCGTCGCGATGGGAAACGTCCGCGCGTTCGCGCGCGATCTCGGCGCCGGGTTCGCCGGGCTCTTCGCGCGCCAGCTCCGTTTCCTGCGCTCGGCGCGCGCGCGCTACGCCGTGGTCGTCGCGGTCGGCGACGCGTACGCCTGTGCGCTCGCGCGCACGGCCGGCGCGCCGCTGGCGTTCGTCGGCACCGCGAAGAGCGTCTACGTCGCACGCTACGGCCCGTTCGAACGGCGCATCATCGGCGGCGCGCGGCGGATCTTCGTGCGCGACGCGGCGACCGCGGCCGATCTGCGCGCGCACGGCGTCGCCGCGGAGGCGCCGGGCAACGTGATCGTCGACCTGCTCGCGAGCGACGAGCGCGTCGCGTGGAACGCGACGCCGCGGCTCGCGTTGCTTCCCGGCTCGCGCGAACGCGCGTACGGCGATGCCCTGCGCCTCGCCGGCGTCGTCGCTGCGCTGCGCGAGCGGATCGGCGAGCTCGACGCGGTCCTCTCGATCGCACCCAACCTCGACGCGGCGCGCTTCGCGCCGGCGCTCGAACGCGGAGGCCTGCGGCCGTGGACCGGACCGCTCGGCGCGATCTTCGCCGGCGCGACGCTCGCGATCGGACAGAGCGGGACCGCCAACGAGGCGGCAGCGGCGCAGGGGCTCCCGGTCGTCGCGCTCGAGCTCGACGACGCGCCGCGCGTCGCCTGGTACCGCAAACGCCAGGCCGGCCTCCTCGGGGACGCGCTGGCGATCGTCTCCGGCGACCCCGCCGCGGCCGCGGCCCGGATCGCCGACCTGCTCGCCGACGGCGAGCGGCGCGCGCGGATGGGGGCGGTCGGCCGCGAGCGGATGGGCGGACCGGGCGGCGCGCACGCGATCGCCGCCGCCGTTGCCGCCCTCGTCGCGGCGTGATGCGCCCCTCCGCGCTCGGCCTCGCGGTCCTCTGCGCGATCATCCCGCTCTACGGGACCTTCGCGGCGCTCGACCCGTCCCGGCCCCCCATTCCGCCGCTGATCCCGCACGCCGCGACCGCCGCGGCCGGGCTCCTCGCGCTGGCGGCGCTCGCCGCGGTCGTGCCGGCCGCCGCCCGGGCGGTCCGTCGCGACGCGCTGACCCTGGCGTTCCTCGCGCCCGGGCTCGCGACGCTCGTCTCGGCGGTGACGGGCTTCGATCCGCTCAGCGGGATCGGCCTGGGGGTGCTGGTCCTCGGGGTCGGCGGCGCCGGGCTCGCGCTGGCGCGCGAAGCCGACGCCGCGACCGTCCGCCTGTGCCTGCGCGTCCTGCTCTGGTCGGCGCTCGCCGCCGGCGCCCTGGCGCTCACGCTCTTCGTGCTGCACCGGCCGGCGGCGCTTTACGCGTACAACAACGGCCGCGCCGTCGGGACGTTCCTGAACCCGAACGAACTCGCCGCCTACGCCCTCGTTCTGCTGAGCGTCGCGGTCCCGCTCGCCGTCGCGAGCCGCGGGCGCGACCGGCTCGCCGTCGCCGCCGCGGCGGTCCTCGCGGTGACGCTCGGTGCGACCTTCTCGCGCTGGGGCGCGCTCAGCGCGGTGTGCGGCGTCGCTGCCTACGCGCTGCTCGCCCGTTCGCGGGCGCTGCTCGCGGCCGCCGCGGCCGTCGCCGTCGCCGGCCTGGCCGTGAACGCGTGGGCCGGCGCGACCCACCACAACCCGCGCGACACCGAGGCCCGCGCCGTCGCCTGGCGCGCCGGGATCACCACCTTCGAACGCTTCCCGCTGCTGGGCGTCGGCCCGCTGGCGTTCTCGCGGACCTACGACACCGTCCGGCCGCCCGAGGCGCCGGGCCCGCGCACCCCGGTCGCGTTCGACCCGCACTCGCTCCCGATCGCGTTTGCCGCCGACGGCGGGCTGCTCGCGCTGATCACCCTCTCGGCGTCGTTCGCGACCGTGATGCGGGCCGTCGCGGTCGCGGCGGCGACAGCCCGCCCTGCCGCGCGAATGCTCGCGCTCGGCCTCGCGGCGGGGCTCACCGCGCTGTTCGTCGACTGCACGATCAACACGATCTCGCTGTTCTTCGTGCTCGGTCTCCAGGTCGTGCCGCTCGCGCTCGCCGTAGTACGCACCGATGCCCGCTAAGCCGCTCTGCACGCTCCTGCTCCTCGCCGTCGCGGCGGGGTGTGCGCCGAAGGCGCCTGCGCCGGCGCCGGGCGGCGGCTCGCCCGCCCCGACCGCGACCGCGACCCCCGTGCCGGTGCACGTCGTCGGCGCCGGAAAACCCGGTCAGCCCGCGGTGCTGAGCGAGACGAAGGCGAATCGCAAGATCTACACCATCCGCGCGGTGCAGTTCGAGGGCGACGCACTCGGCACCAACGGCGTCGGGCGGCTCGATCACCCGCACATCACGTTCTACGACAAGACCGGATCGGTCACGGTCGCCGACGCGCCGAAGGCCACCGTGAAACAACGCGACAAGAGTATCGATATGACGGGCGGCGTGCACGCGCGAACCGCGGAAGGCGGCGTTTTGACCTGCGATTCCTTGCGCTACGATGCGGGAACGGAGCGTTTGCTCGGAACGGGGCACGTCGTCCTCACCTCGCCCGACGGCCTGCGGCTGAGCGGCGACCGGCTCGACGGCGACGTGCGGCTGCACGACGCGCGCGTGACCTCCGGGAGCGCGGCTTGACCGATCGCATCGTCCTGCGCGATCTCGTCAAGAAATACGGTCAGCGCACCGTCGTCAAAGAGGTCAGCGCCGTGGTGCAGCGCGGCGAAGTCGTCGGGCTGCTCGGCCCCAACGGCGCCGGCAAGACGACGACGTTCTACATGGTCGTCGGGCTGGTGAAGCCCGACGGCGGGACCGTCACGCTCGAGCGCCACGACGGCGACACGTTCGAGATCACGCGCTCGCCGATGCACGTGCGCGCGCGCGCCGGGATCGGTTATCTCGCGCAGGAGAACTCGATCTTCCGCAAGCTCTCCGTCGGCGACAACCTGCGCCTGATCTGGGAGATGAACGGCGTGCCGGCCGCCGAGCGCGAGCGGCGACTCCCCGAGTTGCTCGCCGAGTTCGGATTGCTCGACTTCGTCGACCAGCGCGGGGATTCGCTCTCCGGCGGCGAGCGCCGCCGCGTCGAGATCGCGCGCGCGATCGCGACCGAACCGGCGTTTTTGCTGCTCGACGAACCGTTCACCGGGATCGACCCGATCGCCGTCGCCGACATCCAGGCGATGATCCGCCAACTGCGCGAGCGCGGACTCGGCGTGCTGATCACCGACCACCAGGTGCGCGAGACGCTCGCAATCGTCGATCGTGCGTACATCCTCAACGACGGCCGGATCGAAGTGAGCGGTTCGGCGCAGGACGTCCTCGATTCGCCGGTGGCGCGCAAGTTTTATCTCGGCGAAGGGTTCCGCTTGTGATCGCCGCCGCGCCCGCTTCGAGCGCGCACGCGCGGCGCGCGCCGCTATGGCCGCCGACGATCATGGACCGCTACCTGATCGCCGAACTGCGCGGCCCGTTTCTGTTCGGGCTCTCGGCGTTCACGCTGATCTTCGTCGCCACGCAGATCCTCGCGATCGGCCGGCTGGTCTCCGAAGAACACGCGCCGCTGTGGGCGGCGGTCGAATACTTCCTGTGGGGGATGCCGCAGTATCTGCTGCTGGTGATCCCGATGGCGATGCTGCTCGGAACGCTGCTCGCGATGCAGCGGCTCTCCGGCGACAGCGAGGTCATCGCGTTCAAGGCCGGCGGCGTCTCGCTGGCGCGCATCGTCGCACCGCTGCTCATCGTCGGGCTGCTCATCTCGCTCTTCGCGCTGATCGTTCAGGAGCTGTTCGTCCCGTTCGCCAACGACAAGGCGGCGTACGTGCGGCAAGCGGTGATCGAGCACGTCTCGCCGGCACTCTCGAACCTCTCGGCGGTGACGCCGCTGCCGGGCGGCGGGAAGCAAGTTACGATCGCCGGCGCGTTCGACGTCGAACGGCAGGCGCTGCTCAACGTCACCGTGATCCGTTACGACGCGCAGCAGAAGCCGCGCGAGTTCATCGTCGCCGACCGCGCGACATACACGCAGCCGACGTGGCACTTCGAGAACGCGCGCACCTACGCGTTCTCGCAGGACGGGCAGACGCAGACCGGCACGTTCCCGGGCGGCTTGCAAGTCGACATCGGCGAGCGCCCGAACCAGATCGCGAAGCAGTCGCTGCAGATCTCCAACCCCGAAGATCTCTCGCGCGCTGAGATCAAGGAGCGCATCGACTCGGGGCAGCTCTCGCCGCAGCAGCGCAACCTCTTCACGGCGACGTACTCGGCGAAGCTCGCGCGGCCGTTCGCGGCGTTCGTGTTCACGCTTATCGCCGTCTCGTTCGGGCTGCGCCCGGTGCGCGGCGGCGGGACCGGACTTGGCTTCGGGATCGCGGTCGCCGTGGTCTTCGTCTACTACGTCATCTCGACCGTGTTTCTGTCGATCGGCGGCGCCGCCGTGTGGCTCGCCGGGATCGCCGCGTGGACGCCCAACCTGCTCTTCACGATCATCGGTGCGGTGCTGCTGCGCCGCGCGTCGCGGGCGTAGCGCGCGATGAGCTTCACCTGGATCCCCGGCGTCCTCTCGGTCATCGGGATCGCGATCGTCGCCGGCGGGATCGCCTACATCGGCGACCGCGTCGGACATCAGGTCGGCCGCAAGCGGCTGACGCTGTTCGGCCTGCGCCCGAAGTACACGTCGACGATCGTCGCGGTCGCGACCGGGATGCTGATCGCGCTGTGCGTCACGCTGATCGCGCTGCTCGCCTCGAGCCAGGTGCGCACCGCGTTCTTCCGCCTGGGCCAGCTCAACGCAGAGATCAACGCGCTCCAGGCGCAGGCGATCGCGCAGCAGCAGGAACTCAACACGACGCGCAACTCCAACATCGTCGTGCAGAAGGGCGCGCTCGTCGGACCCGGCGTTCTGCTCAACACGTCGCTCCCGGAAGCCGAGCAGTTGCGCGTCTTCTCGGCTTTTTTCGACGACACGGTCCGCATCGCGAACCAGAACGCGCCGCGGATGGGGCTGCTGCCGACCAAGAGCCGCTCGACCGACGCGCGGGTGCGGGCCGATCTGATCCGCGTGCTGCAGGACGCGCGCGAGCACTTCGCCTCCGTCGGCGACGGGAAGTCGACGCTGCTGTTCCTCCCGATCGCCTCGCAGAATCTCTTCCGCGGCGAGACGATGAGCTTCTCGTTCGGGTCGTGGCCCGACAAGCGGCTCTACGTCGGCGACGAGGAGATCGCGTCGATCGACGTCGAGGGCGGACGGCCGCTCTCGCAGCTCGATTACTCGCTCCTGCAGAGCCGCGCATATGCGGCGCTCGCGCAGCGCGGGATGCCCTACCCGTTCTTCGCGTTCCCCAGCGGCTTCGATCCGGCGAAACTCGACGCCGTCGCCGCTCAGGTAGCGCGGGTGAAGGGCCGCTTCCGGGTGATCGCGCGCTCGGTCGGCGACCTCTACCCCCACACGGCGCAGTTCACGATCGGCGTCACGCTCGCGCCGCGGTCCTGAACGATGACGATCCTCGGGCTCGATCCGGGCACCCGCAAGTGCGGCGTCGCGCTGGTCGACGCCGGCGTCGGACGTCCTCTGCTGCTCGAGATCGTCCCGATCGGTGAGCTGGAGCGGCGCCTGCGCGCGATCCTGGCGAGCCATCCGGCGGAGGTCGCCGCGATCGGCCGCGGGACGAACGCCGACGCCGTCGCGGAGGTCGTCCGGGGGCTGGGACTGCGCTCGGAACTCGTCGACGAGCGCGAGACGACGCTCCTCGCCCGGGCTCGATTCTTCGCCGACCATCCGCCGCGCGGATGGCGCCGGCTGGTCCCGCGCGGGATGCTGCTCCCGGATCGTCCGATCGACGATTACGCGGCGCTGCTGATCGCGCAGCGCTATCTCGACTCGGCGCGCTGAGGGGAGGAGTCGCCACGGTCGCTTCGGTATAGCGACGTTGGCATGCGTTCCGATTCGAGCGCGTTCTCGTCGTGCCCGCCGCGGTTCCACACCGGGACGGGTTCTTTTCGCCGGTTACGATCAGGGGGAACAGGGATACCCGATCGGCCGCCGGGGCGAGGCCGCAGCCGGATGGAGCAGCACGCCGCACCTTTCTCGGAGGAAACGATGAAGCGTCTCGCTACCCTCGTCCTCGCAGCGGGCTTCTCGGTGAGTTCGCTCTTGGCGTTGGGTCAGAGCGCCTCCGCCACGCCGTTTTCGGATGTACCTGCGAACCACTGGGCGTATCAAGCGATCCAGTCGCTCGCGGCCGACGGCCTGGTCGAGGGGTATCCCGACGGAAAATTCAAGGGCGACCGACCGCTGACGCGCTACGAAATGGCCGTGCTCGTCGCACGCGTCATCGCAAAGCTGCAAGCCAACGGCGCGGGGTATGCCTCCAAGGCCGATCTCGACAAGCTCCAAAAGCTGATCGACGCGCTCAAAGACGAGCTCGATTCGCTCGGCGTCCGCGTCACCAACCTCGAAGACGCGCTCGACGCCCTCGACAAGCGCACGAAGTTCGCGCAGTCGATCCAGCTCCACGGCACGATCGGCGACAACAACTCGAACCGGCAGCGCTATGTTATTCCGCAAACGATCACGCATGCCGGCATCGATCCATTCGTGGCCGTCTTCCTGACGTCGCCGTCGAACAACAGCGCGCTCGAGCAGACCGGGCCCGGCAACCTGATCCGGTTCGAAGATCGTCTGAATTTCATCTACACGATCAACGAGAACCTGACGGTTTCGCTGCCGATCCACATCATGAACTTCCAGTTCGGCGGCGAATTCACGCCCAACGCGAAGTACTCGATCCAGCCCGACGTGGTGGTGAAGATCGCCAAAGCCGGCGCGTTCACCAACATCTATCTGCGTGACGGCCAGCTCGACGATCTCAAGTCGTCGCGCGTCGGTCTGACGTACCGCGCTCCCGACGCGACCCAGCAGGGTCCCGGCTACGAGAACCCGGTCCAGCCGTACGAGAAGGGCTTCGAGATCGGCGGCGTCCTGAGCGGCCTCACCGAATTCCAGTTCTCGTGGACGCGCATGGATCAGTCGCTGATCAACACGCAGACCAACGTCGCCGATCCCAACGGCGAGTTCGCCCAAAACAATTATTTCTTCACCGTGACCCGTCCGCAGACGAGTTACTTCCAGCCCGGCGCGCCCGGCTCGCCGACCGGCGCGCTGCGCATCGACACGTTCACCGCGAACGGCGGGAACATCAGCTCGGTGTACCTCTCGCGCAAGGCGCAGATCGGCACCGTCTACATCTCGGCGGTCAACGGGACCCCGTGCTCCTCGGCCGCGCTGACGCCGGCCGGCGGTGCGTGTCCGATCGCCGCGAACGCGTGGTACTACATCGATCAGACCAACCAGGTCGTCTTCACGACCCCGCTCCCCGCGGGGACGGTCGTGCAGATCGCCTACGTCGGGCTGACGTACAACAACAACGACCAGTACCAGCGCTACCACGCCAACGCGCGCATCAACCAGAAGATCAAAGGCCTCCCGGGCGCTGAAGTCGGCGTCTCGGTCAGCCGCATCTTCGACTTCGCCGACCTCTCGAACTCGCAAGGGTTCAACTTCTACCAGTCGGCTCCCAACGGCAACGCCGCGGGGAACGGTCTGGGCGTGGTGAGCGACACGGTGTTCGGTCTCGACGCGCAGCTGCCGCTGTGGTTCATCACGCTGGGCGGCGACAAGACGCAGCACCCGGTGCTGTTCGCGGAGGGCGCGTACAGCAAATACACGCCGGACTTCTACAACACGCCTGCGGTCACCGACAGCGCCGGCGTGGTCGGCCTGCGCCTGAAGCTCTATCAAGCGACGGCGACGCTGCAGTACCAGGCCGTCGGCCCGAACTTCCTCGACGGCGGTCCGCTGCGTTACTTCGGCAACTCGCCCTCGACGTTCCAGTTCTGGCGCGGGAACTTCTTCCCGCAGTTCTTCGGGTTCGCGAACAACCTGGCGATCAACACCACATTCGACCGCGCCGTCGGAACGACAACGCGCACGAATGCGGGGCTCACGTACATCTACCCGGTGTTCAACCCGTTCGTCGCCAGCGGCCCTCAGTATTTCAGCGCGTTCGCGCCGAACTCTCAGGGCTTCACGCTCAACGCGACCGTCCCGCTGAAGGTCGGCGATCTGCCGTTCAGCGTGAACGTGCTCGGCCAGCATCTCTCCGAACTGACGCCCAACGGATTCGGCCAGCTGGCCTACGGTCCGGGCTTCGCCTCGGGGCAGAAGCTCACGCTGGATAAGTTCAACGGCGGCGTGACCTTCGGCGTCCCGGTGTTCGGAACGAAGGCCTCGGTCAACCTGAGCGCCGAGACCGAACTGCTCTCGCGCAACGACAAGACCGCATATGCCTACGTGCCGTTCAACCCGAACGCGGGCGGACCGGACGCGGCGGCCGGCGCGGCGGCGACGACGTACTACGCGAGCGGTGCGACTCCGGTGCTGTTCTACCCGAACTACATCAACGAACGCCACACGACGTACAACGCCGGTGCCTCGTTGCCGCTCACGAAGGACCTCGTCCTCGCGGGCGCCTACTCGACGCAGACGTACCACGGTTCCTATGGGACGACGTTCGGTCAGAACATCGCGCAGCGCAAGGACCAGTACCAGGCGACGCTGACGTACAACATCCCCAAGACGACGAGCTCGGTCTCGGCGCTGTTCCGCAACCAGAAGTACACGGACAACGTCCTGCCGACGTACAACTTCAACCAAAATCGCGAAGATCTCAACTTCACGATCCGGTTCTGACGGCGGCGCCGCTGCGGCGGCCCGCACGTGAAGCAGAAGAGCCCGGGACCGCGAGGTCCTGGGCTCTCGTCGTTGTAGGGAGCGACGTGCCGCGTTTCGTCTTGGCGCTGGTCGGCGTCGCGACCGTCATCGTGCTGGGCGCTATCCAGTTCGCGTCGAGCGCTGCCTGGGGCGACCTCGCCGCGGCGCCGTCGCTCCCGGCCGCGCTCCACGCCGCGTCGCCGCGCCTGCTGCGCCGCTTCGCCGGCGACGCGCGCGCGCGCGCCGCGGCGGCGATCTACGCCGGCGATCTGGACGACGCCGCGGCGCTCGTCGCCGCGCTGCCGCCGGGCGCCGCGACCGACGATCTGCGCGGCGAGCTCGCGCAGGCGCGGGGGGACGCCGGCGGAGCGATCGCGGCGTACGTGCGCGCCGGCGACGCCGTGCGCGCCCAGACGCTGATCGACGCGCTTGCGCAGCGCGATCCCGAGGCGGCGTATAGCGCGCAGCGCGCGCTGGTGGAAGGGCTTGCCGGCGACGCCGGCGCCGCCGAGGTGACGGGGCAGGCGTGGTGGCGGCTGGGTGAACTGCAGGCCCTGCTCGGCTACCGCGACGCCGCGCGGCGCGCGTCGCTGTGGCGCGACGCGCAGGCGTCGTACGAACGCGCGCTGGCGTCGGCACCGAACGAAGAGACGTATCTGCTCGCAGCGGGCTATCAGGCACTCGCGAACGGCGACCGCGGCGCAGCGCAGCGGTGGTACCGCCGCGCCGCCGACGTCGTCCCCGACAGCGCCGACGCGTACGCCGGCCTCGCATGGACGGCCGCCGCGCGCGGGGAGTGCGCCGCCGCGCGCGATGCGCTCGCCCGCGCGCGCGCGCTCGCGCACGCGCCGGGGCGCGATCCCGTCGACGACCCGAACGTCGGCGCGGCGTTGCGCCGCTGCACGACGTGATCGTCGGACTCGACACCCAGCTCGCCGTCGGAACCGCGACCGGAATCGGCACCTACCAGCGCGATCTCGCACGGGCGCTGCGCGCGGAAGGCGTGGAGATCCGCGCGCTGCACGCGCCCCGGATCGACCCGTGGCGGTTCGACCGGCGCGTCATGTGGGATCAAGTCCTGCTCCCGCTCGCCGCCGCGCGCAGCGGCGCAACGCTGCTCCACGCGACGGCCGGCACGATGCCGCTCGTGCGCACGATGCCGGCGCTCGTCACCGTGCACGACCTCGCCTGGTTCCGCGTGCAGTCGCATACGCGCGCGTACGCGCGCGCCTACTTCGGGACGCTGCAGCGGCGCGCATACCGCGGCGCGTGCGCCGTCGTCTGCGACTCGAACTTCAGCGCGAGCGAATACCGCGAGCTCGTCGACGGCGATGCGCGCGTCGACGTCGTCTATCCCGGCGTCGACGAGCGCTTCGCGCGCATCGTGCGCGACCCCGACCGCGACGCACCCTTCGCGCTCGTCGTCGGGACCGTCGAAGCGCGCAAGAACCTGCTGGTCCTGGTCGAAGCGCTCGCCGCGGTGCCGGACCTGCGCATCGTCTCGGTCGGACCGCAGACGCGGTACGCGGAGCGCGTCCGCGCACGTGCCGCGGAACTCGGCGTGACGGATCGACTCGTGCTGCGCGGCTACGTCGACCGCGCCGAACTCGACGAGCTCTACGCCCGCGCCGCGTGCGCGCTCGTCCCGTCAGTCTACGAGGGCTTCGGATACGCGCTCGCGGAGGCGCTCTGCGCCGGGCTCCCGGCGCTCGCCGCGAACACCTCGTCGCTCATCGAAGTCGCGGGAGCGTCGGTGCCGCTGCTGCCGCCGGCCGACCCCGCCGCGTGGGCCGCCGAGATCCGCGCCGTGCTCGCCGCTGCCGAAGCGCGCGAGCGCGACGCGGCGCAAATGCGCGCCGCGCACCGCACCCGTTTCAGCTGGACGACCGCCGCGCGCGCGATGCGGGCGATCTACGCCCGCACCGCCTGAGCGCTCAGCGCGCGGGTCAGTAGATCAGCGAGCCGGGGGCTCCGGGTGCCGGCGAGCCGTCGTCGGGTGCGAAGATCAAGCGCAGCGGATACGACGATCCGCCTTCGGGCATCGTGACGATGCGGATTCGGCGGTAGGTGCCGGGATTGATCCGCTCCTGCCAGAGTTTGAACTTCGAGAACGCGGGCAGCGCGTGCGCCTGCACGACGGTCCCGTCGATCAGAAACGTCCCCGTCGCCCGTCCGCCGCGCGGATTCGCGTAGAGCGCGACCGCGTGCGGTCCGCGCGTCATGTTGACGATGACGACGTTCATCGTCTGCTGCACGCCGTAATCGCCGCTCAGCGCTTCGCCGCTGCGCAAGTTCGGGAGCGGCAATTGACCGATCGGGATCTCGAGATCGTCGCCCGCGACGTCGTAGGTGCGGTCGAAGTAGAACGTCGGCACGGGATACGTGCCGCGGGCGTGCGGTGCGCCGCCGACGAGCAGCTGCGTCGTATCGAACGAGAGATCCGACGGCGACTTCGCGTCCTGCGCGACGAGCGCGAGATCGAGCGGGTCGCCGCTGACCAGCCGCAGCTGCATCACCGCGCTCACGATCGTGCCGGGCGGGAGCGGATGGTTCACGAGGTTCACCGTCTCGCCGGGCGCCAGCGTCCGCACGACGCCCTCGTTCCGCGCCTGCCGCACCAGAAAGCGTTTGGTCGAGAGATGGCCGATCTCCATCTCGTTGCCGCCGGGCCCGGCGGCGCCGTCGATCATCTGCACCGTCGCGGGCGCGTTGCCGCCGTTGCGCGCCTTGAGCAGGATCCGCCGCGCGGGTTCGGTCGACGGGTTGAAATGGTAGTAGAGAAAGCGCTGTGCCTGCGTGCGGTCGAGCGTCGCGTTGAAGAGCACGCCGTTCGCGCTCAGGCGTTCGGGATAGTCGCTCACCATCAGGCGCGCCGGTTCGATCGGCGGCAGCGCGACGTTCTCGAGCACCACGTGCGTCGAGCCGTTGACGGTGAAGTACCCGTCACCGGCGATCGTCACCGGCACGTCGATCTCGGTGCGGTCGTCTACTCCCAAGTCGCGTTTGACCGGGACGAGCTCGGGCGTCACCGCGACCGACGCGCCCGGGCGCAGGGTGGCGGCGCCTTCGACGGCGGCGGCGATCGCATCGCGCAGATAGAGCACCGACGCCGGGTTGCCGGTCACGCGGACCGTCGTCGTGTCGGCCGCACTCCCGGCCGCGTACGCGACGCGCACCGGAACGTCGCGCGAGACGCCGCGGCTGTCGGTAACGGTGACCGTGGTCGTCCCCAGCTTCATACCGGTGACGAAGAGGACGCGCTGCGCCTGATCGACTTGCGCCGTCGCGATCGTTCCGTCGGCGACGGTGACGCTGAGCGTCCCGAGCACGCCGTTGATGCGCGCGGTCGCCGTCTTGTTCGGCTCGACGCCGACCTGCGGCGGATCGACGATGATCGGCGGCGGGGTCGGCGTGGCGATCGGCGCGGGCGTTGCCTGCGCCGGCACGGGAGAGGCGGTCTCCTCGGGTCCGGCGGGGACGGGCCACGGCGTGGCCGCGCCGCTCGCGCGCGGAGCGGGTGCCGTCGTCGCCGGGGGCGTCGGAGTCGGGATCGCGCCCGGCGGATTCACCGGCCCCGACGGAGCCGGGACCGGCGGATTCACTTGCGCGGCCGCGGCGAACGCGAGCGCACACACGAACGCAAGGCTAGTAAACGGCGCGATGACGCGTCGCAAGCGACTCCTTTGGCGAGGGGACGGGGTTACGCGATCTTCTTCGCGCCGTCAGCGTCCCGCGAGACGGCCGACGCGAGGAGCGTCTTGTACCCGACGTTCGGGAACAGAACGGTGACCAAGTCTTTCTCGGCGCGCTCGACCGTGCCTTGCCCGAATTTCGCGTGGTACACCACATCGGCGATGCGGTAGCCCGACGAGCTCTGCACGCGATGCCCTTGCAGGCAGTTGTCGCATTGCCCGCAGGTCTCCAGATCGAAGTCCTCGCCGAAGTAGTTCAGGATGAAGCGGCGGCGGCAGCCGGTCGTCTCGGCGTACTGCAGCATCATCGCGAGCTTCGACTGGTCGTACTTCTTCTTCGTTTCGTAGTTCGCGAGGTTGAGCACCATCTCGCGCTGTTCGCGCGCGGCGTCGGTCATCACGTATTTCGAGCGCATCCCGTTCTCGATGAACCCCGCCTTCTTGAGCAGGGCCAGCACCACTTTGAGCTTCGTCAACGGGAGTTGGGTGATCTTGCGCAGGTCGGTGAGGCTGACGCCGCCCTCCTGCTCGCCGAAGATCTCGAGCGTGCCGAAGACCTTCTGCACTTCCTCGATATCGGGATACTTGCCGGTGAGGAAGTAGTTCTGCACGCGCGTATCGCTCATGCGATAGATGAGCACGCACTTCGAGAGATCGCCGTCGCGTCCGGCGCGTCCGGCCTCCTGCGTGTAAGCTTCGACCGAACCCGGCAGATCGTAGTGCACGACGAACCGGATGTTCGGCTTGTCGATCCCCAACCCGAACGCGTTCGTCGCGACGACCGCGCGGATCGCTTCCTGCATGAAGAGTTCGTGCACCGCGGTGCGATCGTGCTTCTGCAGTTTCGAGTGATAGACCGCGGCCGGCAGGCCGAGCTCGTCGTGCAGGTATTTCTGCACTTCGAGCGCGTTCTTGATCGTCGCCGTGTAGACGATCCCGGTGCCGTCGAGCTCGCCCTTGAGGAAGAGATCCTTGAGCATCTTCAGCTTGCCGGCTTCGTTCTCCGCGCGCCGCACCACGTAGCGCAGGTTGGGGCGGTCGAACCCTTTGACGATCGGCTTGACGGCCGGGATGCCGAGCTGGATCAGGATGTCTTCGCGCACCGCCGGTGTCGCGGTCGCGGTCAGCGCCAGCACCGTCGGATCGCCGAGCTGCGTGATCACCTTGCCGAGGTTGAGGTACGCCGGGCGGAAATCGTGACCCCACTGCGAGATGCAGTGCGCTTCGTCGACGACGAAGAGTTGAATCTGCAGCGTGCGCAGGATCGCGACGAACGCGTCGTCCTCGAGTTTCTCCGGCGTCACGAACACGATCTTCATCGCGCCCGACGCGATCCGCGCGATCGATGCGATCTCCTGATCTTCGGAAAGCGTCGAGTTGAGCGCGACGGTCGACGTCACGCCTCGTTCGGCCAGCATGTCGAGCTGGTCTTTCATCAACGCGATCAGCGGCGAGACGACGATCGTCGTACCGTCGAGCAGCAGTGCGGGGAGCTGGTAACACAGCGATTTGCCGGCGCCCGTCGCCAGGATCGCAAGCGTGTCTTCGCCGTCCATGACGCGCGAGATCACTTCTTCCTGTCCCGGGTTGAAGTGCTCGTAACCGAACTTCTCGCGCAACGCAGCGCGCAGGTCGATCATCCCCGTCTCCCTCGTGCCGGTTCGCCAAAAACCGACGACACGAACGTCGCGCTGTAGACACAGCGGACGCGCGGCCTGAAAAAGCCGCACCCTCCGCGTACCCGTCGCGGCACCTCCTAAAACGCTCCGGCGGGAGCGTTTGGTTGCTGCCGCCGGCCCTCCGAATCGGACGGGACCCGTCCAGAACGTCCCGAATCGGCAGGGGGTGTCGCTGTACCGGACTTGGCGGCCGCGGACGTTCGCCGACCTGGTCGGGCAGGACGCCGTGGTCAAGACCCTCACCACCGCGCTCGAGACCGGCCGCCTCGCCCACGCCTACCTCTTCTCGGGCCCGCGCGGCTCGGGGAAGACCTCGGCCGCGAAGATCCTTGCGCGCTGCATCGAGTGCGTGAACGGGCCGACGGCGCACCCGGACAACACGTGCGAGAACTGCCGCGCGATCCTCGACGGCACCGCGCTTGACGTGCTCGAGATCGACGCGGCGTCGAACCGCGGGATCGACGAGATCCGCGCGCTGCGCGACGCGGTGAAGTTCGCGCCGTCGACGATGCGCAGCAAAGTCTACATCATCGACGAAGCGCACATGCTCACCAAAGAAGGCGCAAACGCGTTTCTCAAAACGCTGGAGGAGCCGCCGGAGTGGGCGGTCTTCGTGCTTGCGACGACGGCGCCCGAAGCGCTGCCGCCGACGATCCTCTCGCGCTGTCAGCGCTATGCGTTCCGGCGCATCGCGATCCCGACGATGATCGCGCGGATGCGCGAGATCGCGGATGCCGAGGGGATCGCGATCGCCGACGCCGCGCTGGGAGCGATCGCATACCGCGCCGACGGCGGCTTGCGCGACGCGCTGACGATGCTCGAGCAGGTCGCGGCGTTCGCCGGAGGCCCCGTCGACGCGGAGGTGGTCGACGCCGCGTTCGGGCAGACCGGCCGCGAGTTCGCGCGGGCCCTGCGCGACGCCGCGCTCGACGGCGACGCCGCGGCGGCGCTGCGGATCGTCGACGACGCCTCCGACGGCGGCGCCGACATGGCCGGACTGATCCGCAGCACGATCGCCGAGTTCCGCCACCTGCTGGTCGCGCGGGTCAACCCCGAACTGCTCGCCCGCGATCTGGCCGAGGACGATGCTGCGGCTGCCCGCAGCCGCGCCGCCGCCACGCCGCAGGCCCGCCTGGTTCGCGCGTTGCGCCTGCTCGGAGAGGCGCTCGCCGCCGCCCGCTCGTCGGGCAACGCGCGGCTCGAGATCGAAAGCGCGCTTCTGCGCTTCATTCTCCAGGGCGAAGACCCGACGCTCGACGCACTCGCCGCCCGCGTCGCTGCCCTCGAATCCGGCGCGCCCGGCCTGCCGCACTCGGCCGCCGAGCGCGCCCCCGCCCCGCCGCCGCGGGCGGAGCCGGCCCCCGTGCGCACGACCGTCGCCAATCCGCCGTCCCCACCCGCGGCCGCCGCGGTGCCGCAGCCGCCCGCCGCGGTGCCGCACCCGCCCGCGCCCGAGCAGGCCGTGCCGCAACCGGCGGTCCCGGCGATGGACCTCTCCCTGCAGAAGCTGCGCACGCTCTGGCAGAGCATCCGCACGCGCGCCGAGGGCGAGAAGAGCAGTCTGCGCGCCGGGCTCTCGCGGGCTGCCGTCGCCGCGCTCGACGGCGACACCCTCACCCTCAACGCGCCCGACGCGATCGCCGCCGACATGCTCAAGCGCGACCTCCCCACGGTGAAGAAGGCGATCGCGGACGTCACCGGCCGCGCGCTCGAGGTGCGGGTCGCGCTGAACCAGGCGTCGCCGCCGTCCGCCACCGGCGATTCCGGCGGCGACGACGAAGCCGAGCACGACGACTTGATGCGCTACGCGCTCGAGAAACTTCCCTAAACGCCCCGATGTTCGCGAGGACGGAACGAACCCGATGAATCAGGCCCAGATGATGCAGCAGATGCGCAAAATGCAGCAAGAGATGGCGCGCATCCAAGAAGAGCTCGCGAACACGGTGGTGGAGGGCAGCGCATCGGGCGGCCTGGTCACCGTCGGGATCACCGGCGAGTTCCAGGTGAAGAAGGTGACGATCAAGCCGGACGCCGTCGACCCCGACGACGTCGAGACGCTCGAAGACCTGCTCGTCGTCGCGCTCAACGACGCGCTGGGCAAAGTGCAGGCGCTCAGCTCGCAGAAGATGGGCGCGCTCACCGGCGGCCTCAAGATCCCCGGGATGTGACGCCATCGCCACAACGATCGCGGGCCCCGTTCAAGCGCTGATCAACGAGTTCAGCAAACTTCCGACGATCGGCCCGAAAACCGCGGCGCGGCTGGTGTTTCACCTGCTCAACCGGCCGCGTGCCGACGCCGACGCGCTCGCCGACGCGATCGTCGCGCTCAAGGCGCGCGTGCGTTTGTGTTCGCGCTGCTTCTCGATCACCGAAGACGATCCGTGCGAGATCTGCGCCGACCCGCGCCGCGACGGCACGCTGATCTGCGTCGTCGCCGAAGCGAAGGACGTCTTCGCGATCGAACGCACGTCGGCGTTCAACGGCCGCTATCACGTGCTCGGCGGGCTGATCTCGCCGATGGACGGGATCGGCCCGTCGCAACTGCGCGTGCGCGAGCTCGTCGACCGCGTCGCGGCGGAGCGGCCCGCGGAGATCGTCGTCGCGACGAACCCGAACGCCGAGGGCGAGGCGACGGCGCTGTACCTCTCGCGTCTGCTGGCGCCCAGCGGCGTCAACGTCACCCGGCTCGCCTACGGCCTGCCGATCGGCGGCGACCTCGACTACGCCGACGAGAACACGCTGGCGCGCGCGATCGAAGGCCGCCGCACGCTCTGATCGCTCAGCCCAGCGTGACGGCGTCGCCGGCCCGCACGGTTCCGGGCGTCACGACCTCGCAGTAGACGCCGACGACGTTGCCGCGCTGCTGCGCGACCTCACGCAGCACGCGCGCATCGCTTTCTCCGGTGACGACGTCGTAGTTCGGGGTGACGCAGCGGTCGATCGTGTCGACGACGCGTAGCGCGACGGCGCCGCATTGCAGTGCCGCGCCGACGAGCTGCGGTTCGCGCAGCGCGAACGACGGCGCCGCGGTGACGAAGAGGTTCGGACGCCAGCGCAGCGGATCGAGCGCGTCGCCGACCAGCGCCTCGACGTCGCGCACCCACAGATCGAACAGCACCGAGACGGGCCGCGCGTCGAACCAGCGCGGCTGCGTGCGGTCGAGCGCGATCCCGACGCGTGCGCCGGCGGCCTCGGCGATCGCCGTCTGCGGGTCGGCGGTGAGATGCAGCCGGGGCGACTCCTTGCCGCGAAACGGCTTGCCGGCGCGGGTATGATCGGGCGTCTGCACGACGAGCGCCGCCGTGCGATCGCCCTCGAGGCCGTCGGCGAGGATCGCCGCTGCGGCGAGCGGTTCGGCGCGAAGCGCTTTGACGGGATAACGCCAGATGGCGGCGAGCGTGCCGGCCTGCATGCGTCCGGGGATTCGCGTCGCGGCCGCGCGAACGCTTTCGCGGCGTGCAGAGCGGCGAGCTACGCCCGTTGGGTGCCGGGGAGATTCTGGATTGCGCGGTGACGCTGTTCGTCAGCCGCTTCGTCCCCATGGTCGCGGTGCTCGCGGTTGCGATCGCACCGCTCATGATCCTCAGTGCCGTCCTCGCCCCGGGTCAGGGTCGCGTCTTTACCGACATCGGCGCGCTGTTCGGCGCGGGCCCCGGCACCTCGGCTGCGCGCACCGCCGCGCAGGCGCTCCAACGCGACTCGGCCTCGGGCGGATCGCTCGCGTTCGTCCTGCTGGCGTCGTTCGCGACGCGGCTGCTGATGTGGACGGCGGCGGCGGCGTACGCCGCCGCCGCGTATGCCGGCCGCACGATGACGCTGCAGGAAGCGTACGCCGTCGGCCTTCGGCGCTGGTTCGCGCAATTGCTCGTCGGCCTGGCGTTCGCGATCATCGGCGGGACCATGTTCGTCCCGCTCTTCATCGCGTACATTTTGGCGTTCGTCGTCGTCGGTGCGCTCATCGCGCTGAAACTGATCGTCGCCGCCGCGATTCTCGGCGTGATCGCGGCGATCGTCGTGCTCGGGGTCGTGGTGATCGCCGGTGCGTTCGTCTTCATGGCGTACCAGCTCGCGACGGTCGCCGTCGCCACCAATGAGCCCAACCCGGTTACCGCGATCTCGACCTCCCTGCGCAGCGTGTTCGCGCGCGCGACGTTGTGGCGCACCGTCGTCGGCGGGCTGGTCGCGCTCGCCGTCACCGAAGGCGGTACGATCCCGCTGGTCGCCGTCGGCGGCCTGCTGACCGCGCTCACCCACATCGGCGCGCTGTACTACGTGGTGCTCGGCCTCGGCCAGGTGCTGCTCGACGGGCTCGTCATCGCCTTCGTGATCGTCTACGCCGTCGACGTGCGCGTCCGCCGCGAAGGGATCGATCTGCTCTCGCTCACGCAGTCGCCGGCGGTATGATCGCGCAGCGCACGCGATGATTCCGCCCTGGCCGCACGGCGATCCGCGCACGCTCGCGCGCGAGATCGTCGCCGGTGCGCGCTACCGCACGGCGCAGCAGGGTCCGGCGCCGAAATCGTGGATCGAGCTCGCCTTCGACGCGCTGCGCGCGTGGTGGAACAACCTGACCGATCCGCTGAATCACATGCTGGGGAACCCGGCGGTGAGCGGCCTGATCGGGATCGTCGTCCTGGTCGCCGCGGTCGCGTTTCTCATCGCGGTCGTCGCGTACTTCGCGCGCCCGGCGGTGGCGCGGCTGCGCGCGCGCGCGACGCAGGGCGACGTCTCGCAGGCGCTGGCGGCCGAAGGCGATGCGCGGGCCCTGCGCGTGCAGGCGCGCGCGGCGGCGGCGGCGGGACGCTGCCGCGACGCGGCGGCGCTCCTCTGGGCCTCCGCGCTGCGCGCGCTCGACGAACGCGGCGCCGTCCGCTACGATGCGGCGCGTACGCCCGGTGAGTGGCGGCGGGTCGTCTCCCGCCCGGCATTCGATGCGTTCGCGCGCGACGCGGTCGTCGCGCTCTTCGGCGATCGCGGCGCCGACGCGGCGCTCGTCGAGCGCATGGACGCGTCGTACGACCAGGTGATCGCGTGAAGCCCGATCTCGCCGTGGCGGTTGCGGCGATCGCCGCCGTCATCGCGATCTCGCTGCTCACCGCGCGCGGTCCTCAGCCGCCGGCGTACGCGACGCACGCGAGCGACGACTATGCGTTCGGCGGCTATCGCGCCTGGTACGATCTGCTCGCGCGCGAAGGGTTGAAGCCACAGCGCTTTCACGCGCATCACGACGCCCTGCCGGAGAGCGGGATCGACACGCTGATCGTCGCGTTCCCCGACGACGGCGCGCCCGTTTTTTGGAACGCCGCCGAACGGGCGGCGCTGCGCGCGTGGATTCGCGGCGGCGGCCGCTTGATCGACGTCGGCATCACGCCGCCGACGCGGCGCAACGACGCGAACGACGAACCGATCGCCGGCGTGCCGGTGAACGGCACGTCGGCCCTGCGCGGTCCGTGGAGCGCCGCGGTCGTTTCGCTCGTGTCGCGCGATCCGTTCCGGATCGTCGCACGCAAGCACCACCGGATCGAGACCCTGCTTGCCGACCGTGCCGGTCTCTTGGCGGTGCGCTACCGCGAAGGACGCGGCGACGTGGTGAGCGTGACCGCGCGCGCCGCGTTCGAGAACCGCCGGCTCGCCGCGGGCGACGCCGCGCGGCTGGCCTACCTGGTCGCGCAGCCGCGTCATCCCGGCGGGATCGTCGCGTTCGACGAGGCGGTGCGCGGCGCCGTCGACGAGCGCGCCTGGTATCGCGCGCTCACTGCGCCGCAGCTCCTCGCGCTGGGGATCGCCGCCCTCGCGGGCGTCTTCTGGCTGCTGTACGGATTCTTTCCGCTGGGTCCGCCGGTGCGCGCACGCGCGCCGCGCGAACCGACCTCGGCGGAATTCGTCGATGCGGTCGCCGCGCTGTACGGGCGCGCACGGGCGCGCGAGCACGCGCGCGACGCGCTCGTCGGCGATGCGCGGCGCAACCTCGACCGTGCCCCGCGCACGGCGGAAAGCCGCGCGCTCGGCGAACGCGTCGCCCGGGCCGCGCGCTCCGCCGTCCCCGACGACGCGACGCTCGTCGCCGTCGCCGCTCTCGCCCGCACCACCCGTGAGGAGACCATCCGTGCAGGACGCAACGCCTCAGACGACTCCGGCCGAACGTTTGCGCGAGGGGCTCTCGCGCGTCGTCGTCGGCGGTGAACGCGCAAGCTTCGCACTGCTCGCCGCGCTGCTGGCCGGCGGCCACGCGCTGATCGAAGGCGTCCCCGGAACGGCGAAAACGCTGACCGTCCGCGTCCTCGCGCGGCTGCTCGGCATCGACTACGCGCGCATCCAGTTCACCCCCGACTTGATGCCGTCGGACGTCGTCGGCACGACCGTCTTCGATCAGCGCAGCGCGACGTTCTCGCTGCGCCGCGGCCCGGTGTTCACTAATGTCCTGCTCGCCGACGAGATCAACCGGACGCCGCCGAAGACGCAAGCCGCGCTCCTCGAGGCGATGGAGGAGCGTCGGGTGACGATCGACGGCACCACCCACGAGCTTCCCGCGCCGTTCATCGTCTGCGCGACGCAGAACCCGGTCGAGTTCGAGGGGACGTATCCGCTCCCCGAAGCGCAGCTCGACCGCTTTCTGGTGCGCGTGCGCACGGGGTATCCCGCGCCCGCCGAGGAGCGCGCGCTGATCGCGCGCGCGGCGAACGGGTTCGACGCGCACGACCTTGCGGGCGCCGGCGTCGTCGCCGTCGTCTCGCGCGACGAACTCCTCGCCGCGCAGCGCGCGGCGCGCTCGACCCACGTCGCCGAGTCGTTGCAGGGCTATCTCTACGATATCGTCGCCGCGACGCGCGCCGCCGCCGACGTCGCGCTCGGCGCGAGCCCGCGCGCTGCGCTCGCGCTGCTCGCCGCAACGCAGGCCGCGGCGCTAATCGACGGACGGACGTTCGCGACCCCCGACGACGTGAAGGACGTCGCGGCGATCGTCCTCGCGCATCGCATCATCGTCCGCCCCGAGGCGGAGCTGGACGGAACCAGCGCCGACGACGTCATCGCGCGCGTCCTCGCCGCGGTCCCCGCGCCCGAGAAGTAGCGTGCTTTGGATCGCGCCGCGGGGCGTCGCGGCGCTGCTCGCGGCGGCGCACCTCGCGTTCGTGCTCGCGCTTCGCGAGCCGTGGCCGCTCGCCGGCGCGATCGCGCTCGCCGCGTTCGGCGCCCTCGCGTTCGTCGACGCGCTGCGTCTGCGCGGGCAGCTGACGATCGAGCGCGATCCGCCGCCGCGCCTCGCGCTCGGGCGGCGCGACGCGTTTGCGTATCAGGTGGTCAACCGCGGCGACGCGGCGCTTGCGATCGCGCTGGTGGAGGCGCCGGCGCCGCGCCTGGCGATCGATCTCGCCGAAGCGCGCGCGATCGTCGCGCCGCGCTCGCGCACGGCGCTGCGGGTCGGCGTCGTGGCGCGCGAACGCGGCCGCACGGCGCTGCGTTCGTTCCACGTGCGTCTCCGCACGACGCTCGGCATCGTCGAACGGCGCCGCGCGTTCGCCGCGCCGGCGAACCTGCGCGTGATGCCCGACCTCTCCGCGCTCGACCGCAGCGGCGACCTGGTCGCGCGCACGAAGCTGCTGGAAACCGGTCTGCGCCGGCTGCGGCGCCGCGGCCAGGGCGGCGAGTTCGCGAGCCTGCGCGAGTACGGTCCCGACGACAGCTTTCGCGCGATCGATTGGAAGGCGTCGGCGCGGCGCGGCAAGGCGATGGTCGCGACGCACGACGTCGAGCGCGCGCAGCAGATCGTCGTCGCGATCGACGCCGGCCGGCTCATGTCGCCGCGGCTGGGCGACCGCTGCAAGCTCGACTACGCCGTCTCGGCCGCGCTCGCGATCGCGGCGATCGCGCGGCTCGCGGCCGACCGTGTCGGCGTGTACGCCTTCGCCGCGCGGCCGATCGCGCGCGTCCTCCCCGCGAGCGGCGCGGCGCACGCGGCGCAGCTCACCGATGTGCTCTCCGACCTCGAGCCGCAGTTCGAAGAATCCGATTACGAGCGCGCGTTTCTCGATCTCCGCCGCTCGCTGCGCCGGCGCAGCCTCGTCGTGCTGTTCACCGATCTGTTCGATCCGGCGGCATCGCAAGCCGTGCTCGCCGCGGCGCAGCTCCTGCAGCCGCGTCATCTCGTGCTCGTCGTGCTGATGAACGACGCGGCGATCGCCGCCGCGCTGCGCGCGCGGCCGCGCGACGCCGACGACGCCTACCGCGCGGCGGTGGCGGCGACGCTCGCCGACGAGCGCGCGCACGCGATCGCGACGCTACGCGATCGCGGCATGCTGGTCGTCGACGTCCCCGCCGCCGAGCTCACCGTCGCGCTGCTCGACGCGTACGTCGGCGTCAAGACCCGCGGCCTGCTCTGAGCGCCGCCGCCCGCCGGCGTACAGGTAGACGAACAGCGCGATCGCCGTCGCCGCGCCGATCGCGCCGCGCAGCGGGATCGACAGCCGCTGCGGCGAGATGAACCCTTCGATCGTCCCCGCCACGCACAGCAGCATCGCGACGCCGATGACGAGCGTCGCGGCGCGGCGCGCGGCGTTGACGAGCGCTTCACCGCGCCGCAGGCGGCCCGGTCGCAGGTAGCCCGCCGCCAGCAGCAGCCCGGCGCCGCCGGCGATCTGGATCGCGGTCAGCTCGATCACGCCGTGCGGTGCGATCGTCGCCCAGAAATCCGGGCCGAAGCCGGCCTTCTGATACAGCGCGCCGAGCACGCCGACCATCAATCCGTTGGTGAGGATGATCCAGCCGGTGAGGATCCCCGCGGTGATGCCGCCCGCGAACGCGATCGCCGCGACGCGCACGTTGTTGGTGATGATCTCCGAGGCGACCGCGGGCGAGAACGCGCGGTCGAACCCGAAGTTGCTGTCGTGCAGCGCCTTGGTCACCGGCGGCAGTTCCATCCCCGGCAGCAGCGCGTGCGCGTTCGCCGGATCGCTCCACACCGAACCGAACGCGACCAGCGCCGAGACGATCGTCAGCGCGACGCAGAAGCCGATCGGGCGCCACGAGCGATGCACTTCGGCGGGGAAACCGCGCACGACGAACTCGCGGATTCGTCCCCACCCCGAACGCGCGGTGGCGACGTAGACGACGGCGTGGGCGCGCGCGGTGAGCAGGTTGAGATGGTCGAGGATCGCCGGGTCTTCGCCGCGCGTGCGCGCGATCGCAAGATCGCTGGTCGCGGCGCGATAGGTCAGCGCCAGCTCGTCGAGCTCCTGCGGCGAGAGCGCGCGCACGCCGCGCCCTGACGCCTTTGCGACCAGCGCCGCTAGCCGATCCCACGTCGCGCGCCGTGCCGCAACGAATCGCCGCTCCCGCATCGGCCATGGTTTCGCCCCGGGTAGAACGCGTTCCGTCCGCCAATACCGGCGCATGCTGCGCACTGTGGACGTCCGCACGGGCGAAGCCGTCGCCATCCGGTACGAACTCGCCGGCCTGGGAAGCCGGTTTCTGGCCGTCATGGTCGACGGGCTCGCGCAGATCCTCATCCTGACCGCGCTCGCGCTGCTGTTCGGGTTTCTCTCCTCCGGAATCGCGCGCGTGCTGCCGCGCTCGCCGTATCTCGAAGCGTGGCTGATCGCCGCCGGCGTCTTCGGCCTCTTCGCGCTGTTCATCGGGTGGTTCATCATCTTCGAGATCTGGTGGTCGGGGCGGACGCCGGGGAAGCGCGCGCTGGGCCTGCGCGTCGTGCGCGACGGCGGCTTCCCGATCGATCCCGGCGCGGCGGTGATCCGCAACCTCGTCAGGCTGATCGAATTGGGCCTAGGGTTCTACGCAATCTCCGCGGTCAGCGCGCTGCTTTCGAAGGAGAACAAACGGCTGGGCGACTTCGCCGCGGGGACGATCGTGGTGCGCGATCGCGGTGAAACGGCCGCCGATCTCGATGCCTATCTCGCGCGTCCCGTGCGCAGCGACACCGGCCTCGCCGACGCCGACCGCGTGCTCGTCGAACGCTTCCTGGCGCGCCGCGCGTCGCTCGAGCCGCACGCGCGCATGCGCCTGGCGACGCAGATCGCGGACCGCGTCCGCCCGACGCTCGCCGCCTCGTACGCGAACCTCGACGACGAGTCGCTGCTCGAGTTTCTCGCGTCGCGCTAGCCTCGTCACCTGCTCAGCGTGACGGTGCGGTGACGCCGTCGACGAACGCGACGAGTTCCGCCGCCGCTTCCGGAACGCTCAGCGTATCGGTGCGCAGTTCGAGATCGGGCGATGCCGGCGGCTCGTACGGTGAATCGATCCCGGTGAAGGAGCGGATCGCACCCTCGCGCGCGCGCCGGTAGAGCCCTTTGGGGTCGCGCGCTTCGCACGTCGCCAGCGGAGCGTTCACGTACACCTCGTAGAACGGATGACGCGCCGCGTCGCGCGCCCGCGCGCGATCCGATACGAACGGCGAGATCAGCGAGACGATGACGACGTGCCCCGTCTCGGCGAGGATTCCGGCGACTGCCGCGGCGCGCCGCACGCTCTCGGCGCGATCCTCATCGGAGAAGGCGAGATCGGTGTTCAGCGTCGAGCGGAGGAGATCGCCGTCGACGACGCTCACCGCGATGCCGCGTTCGAACAATTCGCGTTCGGCCGCGCGCGCGAGCGTCGATTTGCCGGCGCCGGAGAGGCCGGTCAGCCACACGATCGCGGCGCGCCGGCCCGAGCGGCGTTCGCGTTCGACGAGCGTCACCGGCCCGCCGCCGTCGCCGCTCGCGTCGGCGGCGTCGATGGTGAACCCGATCGCGGCGACGCGGCTGCCGCGCAGGAGCACGCAGCGCGCTCCGTGCGGGTCGTCGGCGCGGCGGTCGAAAACGACGGGCGACGTCGCGCGCACCTGCAGGGTCACGATGTTGTGCTGGGCGTCGCCGGCGGCGCCGAGCGTGCGCGCCTCCTCGATGTCGTACGCCGACGGCGTCCCGTCGACGACGACCGGCACGTCCTGCGTCCCGCGCTTGAGACGGAGGCGTTCGTTCTGCAGCGGCCCGCGCACGTCGACCCAGAACATCTCCAGAACGAGGCGCTGCGCGACCTGCGGGCGATCGAGCGGCGGTGCGAGCACGTCGCCGCGGCCGGCGAAGCGTTCGCCGTCGAGCACGACGCCGATCGTCTCCCCCGCGGCGGCGCCGGCGACGTCGCCGTCCGGCCAGCGGACCAGGCGGTGCGCGACGACCGGGACGTCGGCGGGGAGCAGCACGAGCGGATCGCCGGAGGCGACGGTACCGCCGGCGACGGTCCCGGCGACGATCCGCGCGCCGTCGCGGCGGTAGACGTCCTGCACCGCGATTCGCAGCGGCCGCTGTACCGGCGGCGCGACGCGGCGCACGGCCTCGAGCGCATCGACGATCGTCGGCCCGTCGTACCACGGCGTGGTCGCGGCGCGGGCGGCGACGTTGTCGCCGCGGCTCGCGCTCACCGGGATCACGGCGACCGGCGGCGTGCGGCGCAGTGCGTCGCGCAGTTGTGCGCTCAACTCGCCGTAGCGCACGCGCGCATCGTCGAGCAGATCGATCTTGTTGAGCGCCACGATCACATGTCGGATGCCGAGAAACGCCAGCAGGTACGCGTGGCGCAGCGTCTGCTCGCCGATCCCGGCGGCCGCATCGACGACCAGAATCGCCGCGTCGGCTTCGGACGCCCCGCTGAGCATGTTGGCGAGAAACTGCCGGTGGCCGGGCGCGTCGATGATCGTATAGCGGCGCTGCCGGTGCGTGAACCAGATGCGCGTCGTGTCGATCGTGACCGCCTGATCGCGCTCTTCCTGCAGCGAGTCGAGCACGTACGACCATTCGGGGGCGACGCCGCGCCGCGAACTCGCCGCGACGACGTCGTCGATCTTCGACTGGTGCAGCAGGCCGAGATCATACATCAGCCGCCCGATCAGGGTCGATTTGCCGTGGTCGACGTGACCGGCGACGACGATCCGCGCGACCTGGGTCGCGGTTGCCGCCGCAAGCGGCGGCGATTCCGTCTGCACTACATGTACCCCGCGGCGCGGAGCCGCTCGAAGGAGTCTTCGCTTTCGTTGTCCATCACGCGGCCGGCGCGTTCGGGCTCGCGCGTCGCGGCCAGCTCGGCGATGATCTCGTCGAGCGACGCGGCATCGCTGCGGATCGGGACGGTGATGTTCCGCTCGCCGAGCGAACGGTAGCGCATCCCGCCGCGCGCGAGATAGAGGTCGACGTAGGGGATGGTCTCGCGCTGCGTGTAGCGCCACACGTCGAGTTCGGTCCAGTGCAGCAGCGGGTGGACGCGCACGTGCGCGCCGTGCGGAACGTCGGTCGCGTAGTAGCCCCACAGTTCCGGCGGCTGCGCGCGCACGTCCCAGGTGCCGCCGACCGAACGCGGGCTGAAGATGCGTTCCTTCGCGCGCGTCGCCTGTTCGTCGCGGCGGATCCCCACGATGATACCCTGCGCGTTCTCGCGCTGCAGGTAGTTCTTCAGGCCTTCGGTTTTGCGCGCCGCGGCGCGCGTCGCCGGCGGGAGCGTCGGATCCATCTCGGCTTCAGGCGGGCACAGCTCGACGCGCAGATCAAGCGCCCACTCGCGCGCGAGCCGGTCGCGAAACGCGTAGACTTCGTCGAGCTCGAGTTCGGTATCGAGCTGGACGAGCGGAAACGGGACCTCGCCGTAGAGCGCCTTGCGCACCAGCCACAGGAGCGCGGTCGAATCTTTCCCCATCGACCACAGCATCGCCAGAGGCCGCAGCGTCGCGTACGCTTCGCGGATGATCGCGATCGCCGCGTGCTCGAGCTGATCGAGATCGGCGGTTTCGTTCGTCATAGCAGTTTCATTCCCGCGTAGGCGAGCGCGCACATCACGGCGGGCCGCAAGAGGCCGACGTTGAGCACGCCGCACAGCCGCACGCCGACGAGCGCACCCGGCACGGCGCCGGCGGCGAGCGCGAGCGCGAGCCGCCAATCGACCGTCGCGAAGGCGGTGTGTCCGACCGCCGCGATCGGCACGATCACCGCACCGAACACGATCTCCGAGCCGATCAGCGACCGCAGCCCCAGCGCCGGCAGCGCCAGCAGCAGCAGCGGCAACGTCATCGACCCCGACCCGATCGACGTCAGCGCCACCAGAAACCCCACGACCGCGCCGATCCCCGTCACGCCGATCCCCGTCGCGCCGAGCTTGTCGAAGCGCCGCCCCGCATCGTCCCCGTTCACGCTGCGGTCGCCGAAACGCAGCCGCCGCACCGCCATCAGCACCAGCGCCGACGCCGCTGCCGCGAGGATCACGATCCCGATCGCATGCCGCTCGAACCGGTCGACCTGCGCGACGCCGGCGTGCGCGCGGAACAGCCAGAACGCCAGCAGCCCCGCCAGCGTCCCCGGCACGCCGCCGATGCTCAGGCGCCGCACCACCTCGCGATCGACCGTCCCCTGACGTAGGTGCCCGAACGCCGCGATCAGCTTCATCGGCACGCTGTACACCAGGTCGGTCCCGACAGCGACCGTCGGCGGGACCCCCACGACCAGGATCAGCAGCGGCGCGAGGAGCGAGCTCCCGCCGATCCCCGACATCCCCGAGACGATCCCGACCGCAAACCCGGCCAGCGTCACGCGCGGATCCATCAGCGGGCCGCCGCGGTGCGGACGTGCAGGCCGCACTCCGTCTTCGCGACCCACCGCCGGGCGCGCGCGTCTTCCCCGGGCGCGACCGCCCGCGTGCACGGGACGCAGCCGACGCCCGGGTACCCCTGGGCGTGCAGCGCGTTCACCGGGACGTCGTATGCCGCGACGTACTGCTCGATGTCGTCGTCGGTCCAATCGAAGAGCGGACTCACCTTGGTGATACCATCGTCATCGACGCTCATCGGCGCCACCTCGCGCCGCACCGCCGACTGCGTCCGCCGGATCCCGGTCAGCCACGCGGCGTAGCCGCGCATGAAGGCGCGGTACGGCTCGACCTTGCGCAACGCGCAGCAGAGATCGGGGTCGCGCTCCCACAGTGCCGCGCCGTAGCGCTCCGCCTGCTCGTCAAGCGATTGCGCGGGTGTCATCGCGATCGGGTCGATCCCGTAGCGTTCGCGAGCGCGTGCGGTCAGCGCGCGCACCTCGTCGAACAGCAAACCCGTGTCGAGATAGAACACCGGCACGTGCGGATCGACGCGCATCGTCATATCGAGCAGCACCATCCCGGACGGGCCCCGAACGAACAGGCGAGTGCGGTCGGAGCATGCTCGCGCAGCGTTCGGCGGATGGCGCGTTCGGCGCTTTCGATCGCGCCGCGGGCGGTGATATTCACACGAGCCTTTCATGAACCGGCACGGCGGCCCGGTGACGAAGAGCAACAAAAAAAAGCCCCGCCGTTCGGCGAGGCTTCCAGCACGTCGTTGTCGAGCGCGCGCGAATCTACGCCGTATCGGGATCGATGCGGAGACAGGAGGCACATGCGCGGACGGCGAGCGAGATCATGTCCCGGGACCCCACCACGAGGCGCGCGCGGCCGTCAATCCTTGCCGTTGCGCCGGACGCGCGCGAACAGATCGCGTGCGAACGCCGTCGCCGCGCTCTTCGCGTCGTCGTACACGCGCGACGCGTCTTCGACGCCCATCTGGCGGCCGTGGCGATAGTAGTACGAGACGCCTTCGCCGACGACCGCGGTCCCCGCATACGCGATCGCGGCCTTGATGATGATCCCGCCGACGGGGATGAAGCCCGAAAGCTCGCGAGCGAGCGCGCGCCAGCCGAAACCGCCGCCGACCACCGGCAGCAGTTCCCACAACTGGTTGAAATCCGGATCGCGGCCGTAGGTCGCGCCGATGTTGAGCATGAGCGTCATCTGAATCCCGGTGATCGCCATCATGTCGCCGGCCGATGCGAACGCGCCGAGCACGACGCCCAGCACGGGGACGTGATCGACGACGGCGCTCGCGCCCGCGACTTTGAGCGAGTTGAGCGACGCGTCTCGGGTGAGCTTTGCGGAGACGGTGTCGCGCAGCGCGGGGAGTTGCCGTCCGACGGCGACTTCGATCCCGCGGCAGCAGTCGATGAGATGCGGGAGCACGCGTCCGCGCAGCGCGTCGTAGTCCATGCGGTCGACGACGTACTCTTCGACCGTCGCCGACGCCGGCGCTTGCACCGGGCCCGAGGTCGCGGTCGCCGCGGGATCGACGACGACGTACAGAATCGGCAGCTTGAGCGCCGCGAGCCGGTCGAGCCGCATCGCCTCGCGGTCGCCGGGCCGTGCGCAGACCAGGATCGCACGTGCATCGAACGCGTCGACGTTCCGCTCGGTGTCGAGCGTCTCGAGCGCCGCCGCCGCCTCAGGCGGGATGGTGTCGCCTTCGTATCCGGCGAGGAGTACGCCCCGCAGGTCGCTCACGAGCGCCGGGTCGCCGTACAGAAAGAACTTGAACGGACGGCGGGCGCCCGCGTGGACCGCCCCGATGTTGAGCGACCCGCGCAGGCGTTCGAAGACCGCGGCGGCAGAGGCGGGATTCACATTGCGCTCCTACCCGTGGAAGCCCACCGGGGTTACGTCCGGCCGAGCGCTTCCTTGACCGGATCGTCCATGTAGTCGAGGTAGACCAAGCCGAGGAAGATCTCGAGCGACTGCGCGTACATCCCGCGCGCGTTGGCGAGGTCGACGATCGGCTTCCCGGTGCTCTTCGACTCGGCGATGATTGCCTGCGGCGCGGCGTTGGTGTCGGCGCCGACGATCACGGCGGCGGCGACCTCGCCGGGGGTGAGATCGCCCCGCGCGAGCTGATCGTAGTCGACGCCCTTGGTGTGGAAGCGGACGTTGAGCGCGTGCTGGAAGGTCGCATACCGGTCGGGCGACTCTTGCAGGCCGAGCATGTCGATGCGCGTCTGCAGCTGCCGCGCGCGCGCCATGTTGTAGAGCTGCGAGGCCTGGGTCGCGCCGACCGCGGCCTTGTTGAGCGAATCGACCGCCTTGGTCATCGTCGGCTCGATGCGGTGATAGTCCGAGAGCGCGATGTCGCCGGAACCGTCGAGCGAGACGTGCTGCAGTTCGCGCACGAACGTGTCGAGATCGCCCGCGCCGACGTCGAGCAGCGCGAGCGCGGCCCGTGCGGCGTCGACGCCGCGCACCATGTCGGCGTCGGCGGCGCCGATCGAGGTGAAGAGGCGCTGGTACGACGGGAACGTCGCGAGCGCTTGCGGCGGCGGCGCGTCGAGCTTCAGCGGCGCGCCGAGCTCGGCGAGGAGGTCGCTGTTTTCTTTGAGCAGGCCGCCTTCTTTGTTGCGTTCGAGCGAGCCGACGCCGCCGATCGTCTCCGAACTTTTTCCGGTCGCGACGTCGAGCGACTTCGACATCAGCGTGACGTTGTGCAGCAGCGTCTCCAGGCGCGAGTCCTTGCGAGGCTGGACGCGCGAGAAATCGGGGATTCCGTAGACGATGTTCTCGATCCGCGAGTTGATCGCTTTGAGCTGGTTGAGCCCTTCTTGGCGGCGGGTCGCGATCGCCGCGCCGGCCTGTGTCTCGTTGGCCTGCGCCGTGGCGAACTGATCGCGCAGCGGCCGCAGATCCGGGTGCAGGAGGTTCAGCCGTCGTTCGGCGTCGCGCAGGCCTTTGATCCGCACGTCCGCGAGCGTCTTGGCCTGCGGCGAGACCTTCTCGGCGGCCGCGGCGAGGTTCTGTTCGCCTTTCGAGACTTGGCCGAGCGCGAGCTGCGCTTCGCCCAGATCGAAGCGCGCCGTCGAATCGTCGGGCTTGCGTCCGAGGATGTCGGCGAACTTGCGCGCGGCGATCGCGTAGCGCGCGGTGTCGAGGTCGTGGATCGCCTGCGCCTGGCGCTGTTCGTCGGTTCGCAGCGCCGGGTTGAGTTCGGGATCGCCTTTGAGGTTGGCGATGCGCTTCTGCGTTCCGGGGTGATCGGCGAGATATTTGTCGAGCGCGCCGCGGGCGTCTTTTTCGGTCGCTCCGAGGTGCGCCATGAACGTGAGCGCGGCATCGGGATCGTAGCCGGCGCGCGTCATCAGCATCAGCCCGTACTTGTCGGCCTCGTTTTCGTCGTCGCGCGAGATGCGCGCCAGCGCGCCGGCCTGGATCAGCTGCCCGAAGCGGTACAGGATCGGCGAGAACAGCGAACCGATCCCGAAGAGCACGTTGAGAATCGACGCCTTGTTGTTCGCGGTGACGGCGTGGCGCCGTTCGATGTGCCCGGTTTCGTGACCGATCACGTGCGCGAGTTCGTCGTCGGACTGCACGAAGTCGATCGTGCCCTCGTTGATGTAGATGTAGCCGCCCAGCGTCGAGAACGCGTTGATGTCCGACTGATCGATGATCTTGATCGAGTACGGAATGTCTTTGCGCGCGGTCTGCGACCAGATCTTGTTCGAGATCTCGCCGACCCATTGATTGAGCAACGGATCGGTGACGATCACGTTCGCGTCGGTGATCTGCTTGTCGTACTGCTTGCCGATCTGGACCTCGGTCGAGGTCGGCAAGGCGAGCGCGGGTGCCGGGATGCTGGCACTCACCATCGCTAGCATGAGCGCGATGACGGCACAGCGGCGGAAGAGCATAGGGGCGTCCTCGAAGGCGGCTCCGGTCTGCGCCGGGGACTTCACGTTCGACGTGCGATCCCCCGGACTCTCCACCGATAGCAGACGTTTCTGAGGAATGCTTGTGGACAAGCGCACCTTCTTGTGCAATCGGTGTGGAAGGCGCAGGGCCGGTTCCGCCCGGCGTGGGAAGCGCCGCGGATCATGATGCCGGGAAGAAGCCGATGAGCTCCGTGCGCGGCCGCGGCCGCAATTTGGAGATCGCCGTCGATCGCGCGCTCGCCGCGGCGAGCGAGGAACTGCGCGCACAGTTTGCCGAGCGGCCCGACTTCTACCGCGGCAGCCGCGCCGTCGCAAACCTCGGCGCGCTCGAGCCGGCGGCGTTCGAGATCGCCGCGTTTCGCGACGTCCTCGCCGAGTACGGGATCGTCCTCGACGGCGTGACCGGACTCGAATCGATCGCGGGCGCGGTCGCCGAACTCGACTTGGCCTACCTGGGGACGGCACAGGCAACAGAAGTCGCGGCCCTGCCGCGCCAGCGGCATCAGCGCGAAGTGCGCCTCTCCGACGAAGCCCGCTCGCTCATCGCCGACTTCGCGGGCGCGCGCGCCGACATGGTGCGCCGGCGCCAGAGCCCGCCGGCGAGCGCGGGACCGGCGACGGCGGTCGCGTCGGCCGGCGTCGCGATCCCGCAGCCGCCCCGGCCGGTTCCGGTCGGCATCTCGACGCTCTACCACCGCGGCACCCTGCGCGGCGGCCAGGCACTCCACAACCTCGGCAACCTGGTCGTCATCGGCGACGTGAATCCGGGTGCGGAGCTCGTCGCGTCGGGCGACATCGTCGTCTTCGGCGCGCTGCGCGGCGTCGCGCACGCGGGCGCGCAGGGCGACCGCGGCGCGCGCGTGATCGCGCTCGAGCTCGCACCGACGCAATTGCGCATCGCCACCGTCATCGCAACCAGCGGCAGCGACCGCGTCAAACGCGGCCCCGAACACGCCTCGATCGTCGACGAACGCATCGTCGTCGTCCCGTTCGCGGAAGCCGACCTGCGAAAGGAGACCATCGTATGAGCGCACGGCGCATCGTGTTGACGTCCGGTAAGGGCGGAGTCGGGAAGACGACGACGACGGCGAATCTGGGAGCCGCGCTGGCGATGCGCGGCAAGCAGGTCGTGCTGGTCGACGCGGACATCGGGCTGCGCAACCTCGACCTCGTGCTGGGCGTCGAGAAGCGGATCGTCTTCGATCTGGTCGAGGTCGTCGAAGGCCGCTGTCAGCTGCGGCAGGCGCTGATCAAGGACAAGCGGCTCGAAAACCTTTCGATCCTGCCGGCGGCGCAGACGCGCGACAAGACCGCGATCACCGAACTGCAGTTCGCCGACGTCGTCACCCAGCTCGGCGAGATGTTCGACTACGTGCTGATCGACTGCCCGGCCGGGATCGAGCACGGCTTCCGCAACGCGATCGCCGGCGCCACCGAGGCGATCGTCGTCACGACGCCCGAAGTGTCGGCGATCCGCGATGCCGACCGCGTCATCGGGAAGCTCAACGAGCGCGGTCTCCCGCTGCGCCTGATCGTCAACCGCATCCGTCCCGAGATGGTGCGCAGCGGCGACATGCTCTCCGTCGACGACGTCACCGATATCCTCTCCGCCGAACTGCTCGGCATCGTCCCCGACGACGAGGAAGTCGTCGATACCGCAAATCGCGGCGAGCCGCTCGTGCTCAACCCTGACTCGCGCCTGGGCGCGATCTACGGCAAGGTCGCGCGCCGTCTCGAAGGCGAGCTGGTGCCCTTCACCGACCTGCAGCCGCCGGGTTTCTTCGAACGCCTCTTCGGAAAGGCGGGATGAGCGCGCATGCTCAACGACGTGATCCCCGAACCCGCCGACGCGCCGGTCCCCAAGAAGCGGGGCCGCGCGATCGTCGTCACCAGCGGGAAAGGCGGCGTCGGAAAAACGACGACGACCGCCAACGTCGGCGCCGCTCTCGCTGCCGCCGGTGCCGCCGTCGTGCTGGTCGACGCCGACGTCGGGCTGCGCAATCTCGACATCGTGCTGGGGCTCGAAGCGCGCGTTCGCCACCACGTGCTCGACGTGCTCGAGCAGAACGCGACGCTCGACGACGCCCTGGTCACCGACAAGCGCGTCCCGGCGTTGCGGCTGCTCGCCGCCGCGCAGACGCGCGAGAAGGACGACGTCGACACCGATGGGTTCCGCGCGCTGATCGATACGCTGCGCGAGCGCTTCGACTACGTGCTCGTCGACTGTCCGGCCGGGATCGAGAAAGGCTTCGTCAACGCGATCGCCGGCGCCGACGAAGCGATCGTCGTCTGCACGCCGGAGGTCGCCGCGGTGCGCGACGCCGACCGCGTCGTCGGTCTGCTCGGCGACAGCCGCAAGGTCTCGCTGATCGTCAACCGCCTGCGCCCGGCGCTCGTTCGCAAGGGAAAGATGCTCTCGGTCGACGACGTGAACGAGATCCTGCATCTGCCGCTGCTCGGCGTCGTCGCCGACGCGCCCGACGTCATCGTCTCGACGAACAAGGGCGAACCGGTCGCGCTCGATCCGGCCTCGCCGGTGGGGAGCGCGTATCGCGCGATCGCTCAGCGCATCGCCGGAACGCTCACCACCGCGCCCGAGATTCCGCGCGAGAAAACGTTTTTCGAAAAGCTCTTCGGGAGCCGCTCCTAGTGTTTGATTTCTTCAACCGGCTGTTCGGCCAAAAACCCTCGAGCGCGACGGCGAAAGAACGCCTGCGCCTCGTCCTGCTCTCCGATCACATCTCGCTCGCGCCCGATGTCGTCGAGGCGCTCAAGCACGATCTGATCGAGGTAATCTCGCGCTACGTCGAGGTCGACGTCGCCAATTGCGACGTCTCCTTCGAGCAGCAGGACAAGGCGGTCGCGATGCTCGCGAACATCCCGATCCTCGGGATGCAGAAGCGCACGCCGCCGGCCCCGCAGCCGCCGCGCCCGGCGGCACCGGAGCCGCCGCCCGCGCCGTCGCTGGGGCCTGTCGGCGGCGCCGCCGCGGTCGCCGCGGCGCCGGAACCGGCGACGGCGAATGCGACGGTGGCGGAAGCCGTGACGCAGCGCGACGGAATTGCGGCCCTTGCCGCGGTGATCAGCGAACCTGCAGCGCCGGCGGCGCCGCCCGAGACGGCGTCGCACGAAACGCCCGCGCCGGCCGTCACGAAATCGTCCGCTTCAGCGGCAAACGGCTCGGCACCGAAGCCCGCCGGAGGGCCTTCGTCGAAATCGTCAGGGAACGGGAGCGGCTCGACGCGCCGGCGGCGACGCAAAGCCGCGCACGCCGCGCAGAATCAGCCGCCGGGCTTGCCGCGACCGCAGCCGACGTAACGGAACCGGCGCCGCGGAAGTGCGCCGGCGCGTGCGGAGTTTTCGCGCGGCCGTCGAACTGATGCAGCGCGTTGGAACGTCCTTGGTACACGCGGTTCAACTGGCCGCTCGCGATCCTTCCGATCCTCACCACGGTGTACGGGATCGTCTTCATTCGCTCGGCGACGCTGCATGACCGCAGCGCGGCGAGCGAATGGCGCAGTCAAATGCTCTACGCTGCGGTCGGCATCGTGCTGATGATCGGCGTCGCGTTCGTCGACTATCGCGTGTGGCGGCGCTGGGCGCTGCCGATGTACGTGGTGACGCTGGGGCTGCTGGCGTTCATCACGTTCAAGGGACACGAGGCGCTCGGCGCGGCGCGCTGGATCAAGATCGGATCGTTCACGTTCCAGCCGTCGGAGCCGGCGAAGCTCGTTCTCGCGATCACGATCGCCGCACTGCTGTGCCGGGGCAGTTATCGCAAGATCCAGGAGCTGTGGCTGCCGCTCGTCGCCGTTGCGGTGCCCGCGGTGCTCATCCTTAAGCAGCCCGATCTGGGGACGACGCTGGTGATCGGGGCGATCTTCACCGCCGAGCTCTACTTCGGGCTCCCCAACCTCTTCGATTTCGGGCTGTACGTCGGCGGCGTCGCGGCGGCCGCAGCGTACGTTCTCACCAGCGAGAAGATCCTCAAGCCGTTCCAGCGCGCGCGCCTTACCGTGTTCCTCGATCCGAAGGTCGATCCGCAAGGCGTCGGCTACAACCTCAACCAGTCGAAGATCGCGGTGGGCAGCGGCGAGTGGTTCGGCAAGGGTCTCTTCCACGGCACGCAGACGCAGCTCGCGTTCGTACCGGAAAACTCGCGCGATTTCATCTTCACCGCGGTCGGCGAAGAGACGGGATTCGTCGGTGCCGCCCTGCTCCTCGCGCTGTACGCCGCAACAATCGGCTTCGCGATGCGCTCGGTGTTCGCGGCGAAGGACCGGTTCGGCGTCCTGCTCTCCGTCGGGCTCGTCGCGATGCTCGCCTTTCACATTGTCGTCAACGTCGGGATGACGATCGGGATCATGCCCATCACCGGAATTCCGCTGCCGTTCATGTCGTATGGCGGCAGCGCGCTGATGACCGACTACATCGCGGTCGGAATGCTGCTCAACATCGTGCTGCAGAAGGACAAGCTGGTCTTCGGCGACAGCACCGTGCGCCGCGCCTGAACGAAAGGAGCGTGCCCATGAGCGACGACACGCCGCTGGAGCAGCTCGAGGCGGCGAGCCGCGACGTCGAAGACCTCGCGACACGGGTCGTGCTGCGGGGCCGCGCCTTCGGGGCCGAGGTCGGCGCGCACAACCGGATCGAGATCGTGCGCCGCCGCCTGAAGCTCGCACAGGACGAACTGGCGAGCTATCCCGGCTCTGCCGACGACATCACCGACGAGTGAGCGGCCGCAAGGCGCCGCCGGAGCAAAGGACCATCCCCGCGGGTGCCGGAACAGAAACCCCGAGAGCACGCGACGAGCGATCGCGTTCGCCGAGAGCGGCGACGTTGGATCGTACCGAGTGCCTTCGCTAGTTTTTCAACGATACCGATAGGGGCGAATGCGTCCGCCCGTGGTGCCCGCTCGATGACACGCTGCTCGGCTTCTCGCTCAAGGTAAGCGAACCCGAGGTCGCACGTCGTCGCGATGTGTGCGCGGATGAACGGCCGCCGTCGCCCGAGAGAGGCCACGTACTTTGTCGACCGATATCCTGATCTCGAGCGATCCGTGGGAGAACCGCGTCGCGATCCTCGAGGACGGTCGTCTCGCGGAGATCTACGTCGAGCGCGACGAACGCGTCATCGGCTCCATCTACAAAGGCAAGGTCGTCAACGTCCTGCCCGGGATGGGTGCCAGCTTCGTCGACATCGGACTGGGGCGCAACGCGTTCCTCTACGTCGACGACATCAACAAGACGCCGCTCAACATCGGTGACGTCGAGGTGATGGAAGGCCGCAGCGGCTACACCATCACCGAGAAGGTCAGCCGCGGCGACGACGTCCTGGTGCAGATCGTCAAGGAGCCGCGCGGACTCAAGGGCGCGCGCGTCTCGACCAACATCTCGCTCCCCGGACGCTACCTGATCCTGATGCCGACCGGCAAGTTCAGCGGCGTCTCGCGCAAGATCGAGTCCGCCGACGAACGCAACCGGCTCAAGGCGATCATGAAGGCGATCCGTCCCGAAGGGATGGCGACCGTCGTGCGCACCGCGGCCGCCAACGTCTCCAACGCCGAACTGATCGCCGATCTCGGCGTGCTCATCCGGATGTGGCACGGGATCCTCGAACAGTACAAACGCGTCGCCGCGCCGGCGCTGCTGCACAAGGACATGAACCTCGTCTACAAAACCGCGCGTGACTTCATCACGCCGGAGGTCGGCCACGTGTGGCTCGACGACGAGACGGAAACCGAGAACGTGCGCGACTTCATGCGCCTGCTCGGACCGCAGTATGTCGAACGCATTCAATACTACGAGCACGGTAAACGGCTCTTCGCCGACTTCAAGATCGACGATGAGATCGCGCGGCTGATGCGGCCGACGGTCAAACTGCCGTCGGGCGGCTCGATCGTGATCGAATCGACCGAAGCGCTGACCGTCATCGACGTCAACTCCGGGAAGTTCACCGGCGGCAAGAACCTCGACGACACGATCGTGCGCACCAACGTCGAAGCGGCCGCCGAGGTCGCGCGCCAAGTCCGCTTGCGCGACATCGGCGGGATCATCGTCTGCGACTTCATCGACATGTCGTCGGAGAACGACCGCAACCGCGTCATCGCGACGCTGCAGGAAGGCCTGCGCAAGGACCGCACGCGCTCGACGATCCAGTCGTTCTCGCCGCTGGGCCTGCTCGAGTTCACGCGCAAGCGCGTCGGCAAAGATCTCGGCCAGCAGCTGCGCGGGAAGTGCCCGACGTGCGAGGGGCTCGGTAGCGTGATGTCGCCGGAGTCCGTGACGATCGGCGCGTTCCGCGAGATCTCCGCGCACCGCAACGGTGCGGCAAAACACGTGCACATCGCGGCGGCGCCGATCGTCGCCGCGCAGGCGGAGTACTGGTACGCGGACGAGCGTCTCAAGCTCGCCGAACAGCTGGGCGCGCAGATCGACGTGTTCGTCGATCCTGCCGTCCATCCCGAACGCCCGCGCATCGTCTGGGGCGACGACAACCTCCCGCCGTTCGGTCAGATCCGCGTCGGCGACGAGTACGAGGTCGAGCTGCTCTCGACGCGGCTCCCGAACGCGACCTCGGCGGCGGCGATCGTCGCCGGACGGATCGTCGAGGTCGAGAACGCGGTCAACGCCGCGGGCAAGACGATCCGCATCCGGATCATCGACGTCGACGGCAGCGACATCCTCGCCGAAGCGCGCACGCCGGTCGAAGCCGCCGTCGCGATCGGCGAAGGCGGGAAGAAGCGCCGCCGCCGGGGCGGGAAGGGCCGCCGCGGTCGCGAGCTGACCGCCGCCGAGCAGGCCGACGAACTGCGCGAGCTCGCAGAAGAAGCCGAGAAAGGCTTGGGCGGACGGACCGCCATCGGGATCTCGACGACCGATGAGGTCGTCGCCAAGAACGCCGCCCCGAAGACGACCGCGCAGAAGGCCGCGGACGGCAAGGTCGCGCTGCTCCGGGGCGAGTCGCTCTCCGGTCCGCGCGCCGCGATCCTCCCCGGCGAGAAGCTCTCCGGCGACCGCGTCGCCGCGCTCTCGTCCGCACCGCTGGCGCCGCCGCAGACCCCGGCCGCCGCCGCCGGCGTCATGCCGGCGCCCAACGGCGATGCGACGGAGTCCGAAGAGGGCCGCCGTCGCCGTCGCCGCCGTCGCCGCGGGCGCGGCGGAGCCGCTGACGTTGCCGCCTCGGCGGCCGCGCCGATCCGCAGCCAGGCCGGCGCGGTCGCGGTCGACGCCGATCTCGATGACGACGAGGAACTCGAGGAGCGCTCCGGAGCCGACGCCGTTGCGGTTGCGGCGGGCGTCCCCGGCGAGAACGGGGAGCGGAAACGTCGCCGCCGTCGCCGCCGTCGCCGCGGGCGCGGAGGCGCGGGCGCCGAGGGGCAGGCCGTGGCCGCCGCGAGCGGCGAGCCCGGCGCCGTCCCCGACCGGCATATCTTCCGCGTCGACGCCGGCGGGGCCGCGCATCCGACGGGCGAGACCGCACCGCCGGTGCCGTCTCGCGCGATCGCGCCCTGGAACCGCGAGCGCGGCGAGATCGCACTCGAGCCGCCGCCGGCCGTCATTACCGCGCCTCCCGAGCCGGCCGAAGCGGTGAAGGCCGCCCGCCCAACCCGGCGCCGCCGCCCGCTCGCCGACACACCGGCCCGCGGCGGGAGACTGGAGACGGCCGCACCGGTCCCCGCGCTCCCCGCACCGGCCGCCGAGGCTGCCGTCGCCCAGGCGACGCCGCGGCGCCGCACGTCGCGGACGAAGGCCGCCGAGGCCGCCGCACCCGCCGTCGAAACCGCTGCGCCGGCGACCAAGCCGCGTACGCGCAAGACGACGGCGACAGCCGCCGGCGCGGCGAAGGCGCCCGCCAAGAAGGCCGCCGCGAAAAAAACGACGGCGAAGAAGGCGACTGCCGAGAAAGCCGGCGCCGTGAAGGCGGCTCCGGCGAAGAAGGCGACCGCCGCGAAGAAGGCCGCGAGCGGCACGCGCAAGGCGCCTGCGGCGAAGAAAGCGACGACGACCCGGAAGAAACGCTGAACCTCGCGATCTTCGTCGACTACGACGGCACGATCACCGGCGTCGACACGTTCGATCTGCTGGTGCGTACCTTCGCGGGCGACGACGCATGGCACGGATTCGAGCGCGATCTGCGCGCCGGCCGCATCACGCTGCGCGAAGCCTTGGAACGCGAAGCCGCACTCGTGCGGCTCTCGCGCACCGAGGCGCTCGCGTTTCTGGAGCGGCACGCGCCGGTCGATCCGACGTTCGCGCCGTTCGTGCGGCGCGCGCACGCGCACGGCGCGTCGGTCAGCGTCGTCTCGTCGGGGCTGCGGCAGATCATCGGCCCCGCGCTCGAGCGCGCGAGCGTCGACGTTCCGGTGTTCGCGAACGACGTCGTCTTCGACGCGGACGGCTGGAAGCTGACGTTCCTCGACGATTCGGCGAACGGTCACGACAAGGCCGCGCGCGTCCGCGATGCACGCGACGCGGGGCTGCAGACCGTCTACATCGGCGACGGGATCAGCGATTTCGACGCGGCCCTCGCCGCCGACGTGCGCTTCGCGAAAGCCGGCCGCGCACTTGAGCGCTACTGCCGCGACCAGGGCGTTGCAATGACGCCGTTCGCGACGTTCGCCGAGATCGACGTCGTGCCCGCGGAACGCTGAGCCGAGCGCCGCGCGGGTCGCGCGCAAAAACGTTGGGGCGCCGTACCGCTGCGAATCGAGGCGCATGGGCGCGTGGGGAATCGGGCTGTACGCGAGCGATTTCGCGCAGGATCTGCGAAGCACGGTGCGGGCCGTCGCGCGCCTGCCGTTCGCGGCGGACGAACTGCTCTGACACGTGCGCGATGCCGAACCGCAAGCGGCCGACGATCCGGCGGATCCCGATCATACGGCGTTCTGGCTCGTCGGCGCCGATCAGTTCGCCAAGCGCGGGATCGACTGCGCGTCCGCGCGAGACCGGCGCTCGCGATCATCGACGACGGCAGCGACCTCGCAGCGATGGCCGCACGCGGGATGGACGAGAAGAGCCGCGCCAAACGGCGTGCCGCACTCGAGGAACTGCGCACGCGCACCGCTGCGCCCGTCGACGCCGCGGCGCGGCGAGGCGTGCTGCGAGCGCCGCAGGCGTTCGTCCTCGACGCCGGCGATTCGATCGTAGATCCGACCAGTGACGGCTCGCCGATCAACCCGTACGCCGCCGGCAAGCCGTGGGCGTGGGTGCTGGAATGGAAGCAGGACGGCTGGGGAGCCTTCGTCGTGGCCGAACGCGGCCACGCGTTCGGATTCCTCGCTTGGTATCGTCCGCTCGTCGTCTGCGCGCAGCCGGCGGATCGACCCACACTTCGCGATCTGCTGCAGCCGTCGTTTCTCTGGCGCGCGCCGCGAGCGGGGGCGCTGACCGCGCGCCATGCGGCAAACATGCAGTTCGCGTCAGCCGGACGCGTCGCGCTCGATCCCGCGAAAGTCATCGCGGCGTTCGGCTCCTGCACGTCATCCCGCAGTAGTGCGGTCGATGATATCTCGATCGCCAACCATCTCGAGGCCCGCGAGCTCGCCGAGTTGCGGAAGACGCGGATCCGCGAGCCGGCGGTCGCCGCGCTCGCGGATCGCGTCGTCGACGCTTAGTGCGCGGTCGCGGCGGCGGGCCGCGCCGCGCCGTCCGTTTGTGCGATCCGGCCGTTGACGTACGTCAGCGCCGCCATGAGCTGCGGGTCGGTCTTGGGATCGCCCATCCGGATCCCTTTGAGTTCCTTCGGAAGCTCGCTGCGGATCTCGGGCTCGATCCCGACGCTGTTGATGTCACGGCCCTTCGGCGTGAAGTAGCGCGCGGTCGTGATCTTCACCGCCGAGCCGTCGCGCATCGGGAAGATCGTCTGCACGACGCCTTTCCCGAACGTCTTCACCCCGACGAGCGTCCCGACGCCGGCGTCCTGAATCGCACCGGCGGTGATCTCCGATGCCGAGGCGGTGTACTGGTTGACGAGCACCGCGAGCGGCCGCGGCGCGATCGCGGTGTTCTCCGCGTCGTACTCCGTGTCGGTCCCGGCGCGCGACTGCACGCTGACGATCGGGCCGTTCGAGATGAACTTCGACGCGACGTCGACCGCGGCGTTGAGATAGCCGCCGCCGTTGTAGCGAAGATCGAGGACGTACGCCTTCGCGCCTTGCGCGTCGAGGCGCTTGAGCGCGGTCGAAAGCTCGGCGCCGGTCGTCTGCCCGAAGACCGAGAGATCGACGTAGCCGACGGCGCCCGGCAGCATCTTCGAGGCGACGCTGGGCTGGTGGATCGTGTCGCGCGTGATCGTCACCGGCTCGAGATCTTTGCCGGCGCGCTGAATCGTCAGACGCACGCGCGTCCCCGGATCGCCGCGCAGCGCCTGCGTCACGCGCTTCTGCTGCAGTTCGACCGTCGTCGCGCCTTCGAGAAGTGCGGGGACCGGCTTGCCGTCGATCGCGGTGATCGCATCTTCCGGCAGCACGCCGGCCTTGTCGGACGGACCGTCGAGGATGACGTTCTCGATGTGCAGGAACTTCGTCTTGTCGTCGATCGAATACGAGATCCCGACGCCGCCGAACGACGTGCCGTCGAGCCCCTCGTTGAGCGCCGCGTACTCTTTCGGCGTCAGGAAGACCGTGTAGCGATCCTTCACTGACGAGAGCACGCCGGTGATCGCGGCGTAGGTGATCTGCGTCGAACCGGAGAGTGAATCGGCCGGTTCGAGTTTGGGCGCATAGGCGGCGACGGCGGTCGAAACCTCGCGCTGCAGCGCTTCCGCCGTCCTCGCATCGTCGCCGCCGGCGCGTGCCTGCGGCAGCGTCGGGTTCGCGACGTGTTTCTTCTTGAGGTACTCGATCATCGACGTGCGCGCGCCGTCGAGCGCGGCCTGCGCGTCGACCTTCTTGTAGAAGTCCGATGAGAGGCGCGCGTAGCTCTCGATGAGTTCTTGCGTCTGCCCTTGCGTCATCGCCACGGCGGCGGGTGTCGCCGCGGGGACCGGTGCGGTCGCGAGTCCCAGCAGCGCGGCGAGGGCCAAGGGTACGAGGCGGTTCATGAGGAGGCGTCCTTTGCGATGATCTGTTTTGCGGCGGTCAGCTGTTTGTCGGCCGGGGTGTCGATGATCGGCAGGTCGACGCGCTGGGTCACCGTGACGTCGGGCTGGATGCCCTTGTGATGGATGTCGCGTCCCTTCGGGGTGACGTAGCGCGCGGTCGTGATCTTCAGCGCGCCCTTGTCGGGGAGGTTGTAGAGACTCTGAACGACGCCCTTACCGAACGTCTTCTCGCCGACGAGCGTCCCGACGCCGTAGTCCTGCACCGCACCGGCCGTGATCTCCGACGCGCTCGCCGTGTAGCGGTTCACCAGCACCACCAGCGGCTTCGCGCCGATGGCGTTGCCCGTCGCGCTGCGCACGTCGCGGTTTCCCGCGCGGTCGATCGTCGCGACGATCGTCCCCTGCGGGATGAACAGGCTCGAGATGTCGACGGCCGCATCGAGCAGACCGCCGCCGTTGTAGCGCAGGTCGAGGATATAGCCGCGCACGTTGCGGCGCTTGCCGTCGAGAAACGCCTGGCGCACTTCCTGCGCCGAGTTCGAGCCGAAGTCGGAGAGGCGGACGTACTCGATCCCGTCTTCGACCTTCGCACGGATCGACGGCACGCGGATCTGCGCACGCATCACGTGCACGGTGGTCGTCGCGCTGGTAGCGTGCCGCTTGATCGTGAGCGCGACCGTCGATCCGTTGGGGCCGCGGATCTCGCGCTCGACGGTGTCGAGCTTCTGTCCCGACGTCGACTTGCCGTCGACGGCGAGGATCGCGTCGCCCGCGCGGATACCGGCTTTGATCGCGGGGTTGCCGTCGATCGGGTCGACCAGCACCGCTCCGGTCTTCGCGTCCTGCACGATGTAGACGCCGATCCCGCCGAAATCGCCGCCGTGGAGCTGCTCGTCGAGGCCGCTGATCTCTTGCGGCGACAGGTATGTCGTGTACGGATCGCCGAGGCCGTTGAGCATCCCGGTCAGCGCGACTTGCGTGTAGGTGTCGCGCGGCGCGACGGACGCGTAGCGCTGCTGCACGCTGGCCAGCGTGTTCTCGAGGATCGCGAGATCGCGCGAGCGCTCGCCGGTCGCGGTGCTCTGCGGCACCTGCGGGCTCGCGACTTTTTTCGACTGCAGAAACTTGACCAGCGCCGTGTGCTCGCCGGTGACCAGCAAGTTGTCGGCGACGGGCTTGTAGTACGCGTGCTCGACCTGCTCGTATGCCAGCACGATCATCTGGTGCTGGGGGTCGCCGCGACCGAGCAGCGTGGAGAGATCGAGGCCGATGACCTTGCGGTCACCGATCACGACGGTCGGTGCGGCGGCGGTGCCGAGGGGATCGGCGGACGCGCCGGCGCGCCCCGCGTACGCGGCGCCGCCGAGCGCGGCGGCGAGAACGACCAGGGCGGCAGACAACAGTCGAATGCGGGCGGTCAAACGGCGGTCCTTGTGGCGCGAGTGGGCGTGGACTTGCAGTATATCCGTAGAACCCGCCTCGCACGCGCTTTGTTCCAGCCGATCATGGAGGCTTAACGGTGCCGCCGTTCCCTCCGAGGGACCTGTGATCCAGCCCCCGTCAGGGTGACGGGGTCAGCGCAGGTAGCTCATCGGGTCGACGGGCTGGCCGTGCAGGTCGACCTGGAAGTGGAGGTGCGGGCCGGTCGCGTCGCCGGTCGCCCCGGCGGCGCCGATCGCTTGCCCGCGCTGGACGTCCTGTCCGACGCCCACGAAGATCTGCGACATGTGGCAGTAGAGCGTCGAGAGCCCGCCGCCGTGGTCGATCGCGACCATGTTCCCGCAGTTGCCCTGATAGCTCGCGACGATCACGTGACCGCCGGCGGCCGCCGCGATCGTCGTCCCGGTGGGGACGCCGATGTCGATCCCGGCATGGAGGATCATGCGGTGGAACACCGGGTGCATGCGGTAGCCGAACGGCGAGGTGATCGGCCCCGACAGCGGCCACATCAGTTGGCCGGGTGCGCCCGGTTCGGGCGGGACTTCCTGGCCGGCGAGCCGCGCCGCGCGGCGCCGCGCTTCCCGCTCGGCTTCCAGCTCGCGCTGCTTCTCGAGGACGAGCGCGTTGAGCTGCGCTTCCTCTTCCTCCGACATCGAGTCGAGCTGCTGGACCTCGTTCTGCACCTGCGCGCGCTGCTGATCGGCGGCCGCGAGCAGCAGCGTCCGCTGCTGCGCCAGACTGTCGAGCGCGAGCCGCTGCTGGTGCACCTGGCTTTCCTGAGACTGCAGTTCGGCCCGCGCGCCGAGCAGCGAACCCTGCAGCGTCGCGACCTGTTTTTCGTCGGCGCGGCGCGCGCGGATCGTCGCCTCGTTCGCCTTCACCAGGAACCGGATGTCGTTCCAGCGTTCGACGAAATCGGCGAAGGAGCGCGCGCTGAGCAGGACGTCGAGATAGCCGAGGTCGCCGTGTTCGTACGCGTCGACCAGGCGCCGCGAGAGCGCGTCCTGGTGGCGATGCAGGGTCTTGCGCGCGGCGTCGAGCTGGATCGTGTTCCACGCCAGCTTGCGCTGCGTCGACCGCATCTGCGTCTCGAGATCGCCGAGATGGGCGTTGACCGAGGCGATGTTGCGGTTGGTCGCGGCGAGCTGGCCGGCGATCGCGGTGACGCGCGACCGTGCGTCGTCGAGCTGCGCCCGCTTCTGATGAAGCTGGACGTGCACCGCATGGATTTTCGCCTTCTGCGCTTGGATCTTCTCGTCGACGTGGCTGTGCGCGCGGACCGCGCACGGCACCAGCGCGACGGCGAGCGCGAGGGCGACCGCGCGGCGCATCCTCAGCGGAGCTCCGCTTCGCTCACGACGACCGAGCCGCGCCGGCGTTTGGCTTCTTTCTTTACCGCGGCGGCGCGTTCGCCGATCTGCTCGTACGTCGAGGGGAAACGCGAACCGTTCACGATCGCGATCGAGACCGTGCAGCACGGGACGCGCGTGTCGCGCTGGACGGTGCGGATCTCGCGGTCGAACGCCGCGACGATCGATTCGCCGACCTCCCGCGCGCGCGCCGGCGCGACGATCACGACGAAGTCGTCGCCGCCGACGTGACCGACGAAGTCGTCCGCGGCGCCGTGCTTGCGCACCGCCTCCGCGATCGTCGTCGCCGTCAGCACGATCACCTGATCGCCGCTGGCGAAGCCGAACGCGTCGTTGAACGCTTTGAAGCCGTCGAGGTCGATGTACAGCACCGACCAGGGCGTGCGGGCGGCGAGCCGGCTGCGGATCTCGGCCTCGATCGGTCCGTTGGCGGGAAGCTTCGTAAGCGGCTGGAGCGCGGCGTCTTCGGCGGCCCGGCGGATCTTGCCGCGCACGCGCGCCATCATCTCTTCGGGGGCGAACGGCTTGACGACGACGTCGTCGGCGCCGGCGTCGAGCCCGCGGATCGCGTCGTCCGGATGCATCCTCGCGGAGAGGACGATCACCGGGACGTTGGCACCCTGCGGATGCCGGCGGATCGTGCGGACGAGCTCGGAACCGTTGCCGGCGGCGGGCAGGACGTCGACGACGATCGCATCGGGCCGCTGCGAGTCGAGCACCGCCAATGCGCTCGCCGCGTCGTGCACGTCGACGACGTCGTAGCCGACGACCTCGAAGTTGGCGCGCAGGATCTCGCGCAGCCGCGTGTCGTCGTCGACGATGAGGATCGTCCCCTCGCAGGGCGCGCGGCGTTCGCCTGACGCAAAGCGCAGGTTCACGTGCGCAGGTGCCGTCCGACCGAGAACCACGAGGCCAGCAGCCCCACCGCCGCGCCGACCGCCAGCAGTTCCAGGCACAGCGCGGTCTCGTTGACGTGGAAGGTGACGAACGCGAGGGTCTGCGCGAGTTTGGGGACGACTTGACGTTCCGCGACCGCGAGGACGCCGATCGCGAGCCCCGCGCCCAGGACGCCGGCGAGGATGCCCTCCGCGATGAACGGCATGCGGATGTACATGTTCGTCGCGCCGACCAATTGCATGATCGCGATCTCGCGGCGCCGCGCGAACACCGTGAGGCGGATCGTGTTGGCGATAACGATCGCCGCGGAGAGCGAGAGCAGCGCGATCAGCGCGATCCCGGCGCGGCCGAGCACCGCCGCCGTCTTCAGCAGTTTCTGCACCGTGTCGGCGGCGTAGTCGGTCTTCGCGACGCGCGGGTCTTTCGCGATCCACGCGGCGACCGCCGGGACGAGATCGGCGTCCTTCGCCTGCACGTGATAGGTGTTCGGGAGCGGGTTCGAGGTCAGCAGCGAGGTGTCGAAATCGCGTCCGAGCACCTGCTGCATGCGTTTGATGCCCTGCGCTTTGGGGACGTACGTCGCGCGCGCGATCCGGCGGTCGCGCGCGAACTTCGTCGCCAGCGCCCTGGCCTTCGCGTCGTCGACGTCGTCTTTCAAATAGACGGCGATCTCAATCTGCGAGAGGACGCCGGTGCCGAACGTCTGGATCGTTTCGCGCACGTACAGGAACGAGCCCAGCAGGACGATCGTGACCGCGACGGTCCCGATCGCCGTGAACTGCATCCCCGCGTTGCGGGTGAAGTTCGCGAGAACCTCACCCAGGAAGAACCGCAGTCTGCCCCAGTCCACGGAAATAGTATCCTCGCTCGTCGTCGTGCAGGATGCGCCCGTGTTCCAGCCGCACGACGCGGCGGCGCATCCGGTCGACGACCGGTTGGTTGTGGGTGGCGACGACGACCGTCGTGCCCTTGAGGTTGATCCGCTGGAGCAGCTCCATGATCTCGGTCGTGTTCGACGGATCGAGGTTCCCGGTCGGCTCGTCGCACAGCAGCAGCTTCGGATTTCCGACCAGCGCTCGCGCGATCGCGGCGCGCTGCTGTTCGCCGCCGGAGAGTTCCGAGGGGAACATCCGGCTCTTGTGCGAGAGGCCGACGAGGTCGAGCGACCGCGGCACCATCCGCATCACGTCGCGCGTGCGCGTGCCGGTGACTTGCAGGGCGAACGCGACGTTCTCCCACACCGTCTTGTGCGAGAGAAGTTTGAAGTCCTGAAACACCACACCGATGTTGCGGCGCAGTCTGGGCACCCTGCCGCGGCGCAGCGTGTCGACGCGGATGCCGTCGACGACGACCTCACCCGAGGTCGGAACCTCTTCGCGGTACATCAGTTTGAGCAACGACGATTTCCCGGTGCCCGAATGGCCCACCAGAAAGACGAAGCTGCCTTTCTCGATTTCGAGATCGACGTCGTCGAGCGCTCGGGTGCCGTTGGGGTACACGAGCGAAACGCCGCGGAGTTTGATCATGTGGTCAACAGCCACTCCGGGGTCAAGTTACGTTCGTATTGGGCGGGTGCAGGCCGATACCTGCGGGTCCGTCTCCCGGTGTTCGGCGCGGCGGATGAAAAACGTGACGCTCCGGAGAGGGGCCCGGAGCACAGAACGGAAGCGGCTTTCTCGGCGTCTCTCTGGTCGGAGGTTTGAGTTTCATGCTTCGCATGTCGGTCGCAATCGCGGTCGTCCTGGTCGTCTTGGCGGTCGCCGCGGTCGGCATCCGCCGCGCCTCGGCCCATCTTCAGCACGGTGCCGCGGCACCCGATTTCACGCTGCAAGCCGCCAAGGGCGGGACGGTGGAGACCGTCGACTTGAAAGCCGCGCTGGCGAAGGGCCCGGTCGTGCTGTACTTCTTCCCCAAGTCGTTCACGTCGGGCTGCACCGTCGAGGCGCATCTGTTCTCCGAGCACATCGCCGACTACCGGAAGCTCGGCGCCACCGTCATTGGCGTCAGCGGCGACGATCTCGAGACACAGAAAAAATTCTCCGCGCAGGAGTGCCGGTCGGCGTTTCTCGTCGCTTCCGACCCTGGGCTCAAGGTCGCCAAGGCCTACGATGCGGCGCTCGGCTTCGGCTTTGCCAACCGCACGTCGTACGTGATCGGGCAGGACGGCACCGTCGCGCTCGCCTACACGAATCTCGATCCCTCGCAGCACGTCGCGAAGACGCTCGACGCGGTGAAGAGCCTGCACGCGACCGCGGAGCGATGACGGGCGGCGACGAACGCCTGCTGCGGCTCGCCGACCTGCCGTACGAGCAGTTCGACGGGCTTCCGTTGGGCGCGATCGTCGTCGAGGGCGACGGCACGATCGTCGCCTACAACGACTACGAGTCGCGGATGGCGCACCGCGCGCGCGAGCAGGTGATCGGCCGCAACTTCTTTCACGACGTCGCGCCGTGCACCGCGGTCCAGGAATTCGAAGGCCGCTTCCACACGTTTTTCGCGGGCCGTGACAAGGAGCGCATCAGCGAGTCGTTCGCCTACCTGTTCCCCTTCCCGCACGGAACGGTCCACGTCGAGATCACCTTCGTCCGCCTCGCGACGGAGAAGCGCGTCTTGATCGCTGTCGAACGCGTTGTGCGCTGAGCGCCGTCGCCGCGGGGCTTCGACAGGCTCAGCCTGACGGGGCTGCGAGGGCGCGGGCGGCGAGGTCGACGCGGTGGGCGCCGGCGCGTTCGGCTTCGCGCGCGAGTTCGTCGCTGGCGGTGAAGAGCACGATCTGCGCGTCGTGCGCGGCGTGCACGAGCAGCGGGAGGCAGCGTGCGATCCGTTCCGCGTCCCAGAACGCGAACGGATCGTCGAGGAGCAGCGGCGGCGTTTCGAGTCCTTCGGCGAACATCCGCGCCGTGGCGAGCCGCACCACCAGCGCGATCTGATCGGTCGTGCCGGCCGAGAGGTGCGCCAGGTCTTCGATCGCGCCGGTCTCCGGCACGCGCACGCGGATCGCGAGCGTCGCCGGATCGAGCCGGATCTCGCCGTAGCGCGCGCCGGTGATCGCGCCGACCGCTTCGGCGCTGTACTGCTCGAGCCGGCGTGCGAAGAGCCGGTGCGCTTCGTCCTTGCGCGTCTCGATCGTCGCGCGCGCGAGTTCGACCGCACGCCGGAACGCTTCGAGTTCGGCGATCCGCGCCTGCACGGCGGCGAGTTCTTCGTCGAGTTCGGCAACGTCGCGGACGGCGCGTTCGGCGTGCTGGAGTTGTCCCATCAGCGCGTGAACCCGCAGGTCGGCTTCGTGCGCGAGCGCTTCCGCTTCGGTACGCTGACGTTCGAGCCGGCGCATCGCGAGCTGATCGTCGCGCGGTGCCGGGTCGACGCCGGAGGCGACGAGCGCCTCGTACTCCGCCTGCAGCGCGAACTCGTCGTCGCCCTGCAGGATGTCGTCGCGGCGGACGGCGAGCATCGCCAGGCTGGCGTCGAGCCCGTCGCGCTTGCGCCGGCGCGCCGCGCGGCGTGTCGCGTGCTCGCGGCGTTCGTCGCGCGTCCCGCCGCCGTCGGGGGCCAGCGCGCCTGCGATCGCGTCGAAGCGCGCAGCCTCGCCGTCGGCGGCGCTGCGCGCGGTCGCGGCGCGCACTTCGGCCTTGCGCCGCGCCGTCTCGCGCCCGGCCAGCAGCAGATAACGCACGCGGCGGCGTGCGAGCTCGTCGACGCGGGTGATCCGCAGCGGCTCGAGGACGCGCGCGAGCGCCGCCGCGGTGCGCGCTTCTTCCGCCAGCGCGTCGTCGGCGAGCCGCTGCAGTGCGTCGGCGGAGCGGCGCCGCCGCGCGCGGCTGCGCGCGTTCGCAACCGCGGCGAAGCCGAGCACGGCGACGAACGCGGCGATCACCGCGGTCCACACCCACCAGTGCGCGATCGCGACACCGACATCGACGGCGAACGCCGCAAGCGCCGCCGCGACGACCGCGCCGGCGGCCGGTCCGCCGCCGTCGCCCGCGCGGCGCGCCGCCGCCGCGTCGCTCGCCGCCGCTGCGGCCTTCGCGCGCGCGGCGTCGGCTTGGATTCCCGTCAGCCGCAGCGCCTCGAACGCATCGTCGTCGAACGTTCCCGCGTCGGCGCGCCGCGCCTCGAGCTCCTCGAGTTCTCCGGGTTGGGGCCGTTCGGCGATCAGATCGCGTTCGGCCGCCTCCGCGACGCTCTCCGCGGAACGCCACGAATAATACGCGTCATCGAGCGCGTGCAGGCGCTCGACGTCGAAGTCCGCGACGTCGTCGTACGCGGCGCGCGCTTGCTGGAGCCCGGCGAGTTCGTCGTGATGCTCGCGCAGTGCGGCGCTGCGCGCGCGCAGGTGCGCGGCGCGCAGCGCACGCACGTCGCGTTCGCATTGCGCCGCCGCGGCGAGCGCGTCGTCGCGCTCCGCGCGTGCCGCCGCGATGCGGTCGCGCAGTTCCGCCAGGCTCTCGAGCGCAGCGCGGGCGTCGGCGGCTTCGCCGCGGCGCCGCTCTTCTTCGTCGCGAAGCGCGCGCAGCGGCGCGTTCTTGTGCGCGCGCTGCGTCCCGACGTGCTTGCGCACGGCGAGATCGAGCCGCGCGATCGCGCCGATCGCGGCGTCTTCTTTCGGCCCGCCGTCGAGCGCCTGCGCGAGTGCGGTCGAGACCGCGCCCGCCGCGTCGCCGTCGAGCGCGATCGCGCGCTGGCGCACGCACGCCGTCTGCATGAAGACCTCGAGCGGAATACGCAGGTGCGCGTCGCCGGGGACGAGCGATCTGCCGGAGCCGACGCGCGCCGCCGCGTCGTTGCCGTCGGCGTCGTAGATGCGCACGCCCTTCGTGTCGCGATCGAACGCGCGATGAACTTCCCAGCGCGCACCGTCGGCGGTCTCGTAGCGCAGCACGGCAGCGAACGGCTCGCCGCGCCACGGCCGCCAACGTTCTTTCTCGCCGCGCTGCAGACCGTAGAGCGACGCGATGATCGCCGCCGCGAGCGTCGACTTGCCGGCTTCGTTGGGACCGCTCACCACATTGAGCCCGGGGGCGAACGTGACCTCGTGTCCGGCGAGCCGCCCGAACCCATCGATCCGTAGCGCGAGAAGTTTCACGGGCCGATCTCCGCGCCGTCGAACGCCGCGACGACGCAGCGCAGCGCCGCGCGCGCGTCGGCGTCGCCGGCATCGGCGCGCGCGAGCAAGTCCGCGATCGCGCGGCCGCGCACGTTGGGCTGGTGCGCGAGCGCCGCGTAGTCGGCGGCGATCGTCTCGTCGATGAGTTCGAATCCGCCGAGCGCGCCGGCGACGCGTGCGGTCAGCAGGTCGCGGTCCAGACGCGTCCCGGCCGCGAGCGTTCCGCGCAGCCGCACCCGCACGCAGTCGTCCCGGCCCAAGCCCGCGAGCCGCGCTTCGAGCGCGGCGAGGATGGCGTGCTCGCTCTCTGCGTCCGCGAGCGTCACCTCGACGTCGCGCAGGGCGGTGCGCGCCAGTTCGACCGCTTCGATCGCGACCCGGGCGCCGTCGACGGTGACGACGAGCGCGCCGTGCGCGCCGCGCTCGCCGAACTTGATCGGCTCGGGCGATCCGGGATACGCGAGCCGGGGGACGCCGCCGTCGTCGACGACGGCACCGCCGTGGTAATGTCCGGCGAGCGCGCAGGTCGCGCCGGCGTCGCGAATCTCGGCGACCGTGAACGGTGCGGTCGCGCGCTTCCCGGGCGGACAGCGCTCTTCGTCGCTGCCGTGCACCAGCGCGATGCGCGCGCCGCTGCGTTCGAAGCGCGCGCCCGCGAACGGACGTCCCGGCTCGGCCGGCGCGTGGCCGAACCCGTACACCGTGAGATCCGGCGCGAGCGGATACGCCGACCACGCCGGCTCGGCGAAGACGTGGACGTTGGCCGGCAGGTCGTCGCGCGCGTACAGCGCGCGCGGCGAATACGGATCGTGGTTTCCCGGCGCGACGAGCACCGGACCGCCGAAACGCGCGAACTGCGCGCAGATGAAGCGCGCGGTTTGCGGGCCGGCGCGCTCGGCTTCGTAGAGATCGCCGCCGATCGTCAGCGCGTCGGCGCGCCGTTCGAGCGCGAGGTCGACGACGCGCGTGAACGCATCGGCGAGCGCGGCGCGTCGGCGCGTCCCGCCGCGCACGCCGGTGAAGACCGTCTCCAGGTGCACGTCGGCCGCGTGCACGATCGTGACGCTCACGTCAGCGTTCGAGAAGGGTCCGCAGTTTCGGTTTTTCCACTTTCCCCATCGCGTTGCGCGGGAGCGCCTCGACCGGATAGAGCGCCTTGGGAACCTTGAAGCTGGCGAGGCGTTCGCGCAGTGTCGCCAGCGACGCGTCGGCGTCGAACGCGCCGTCGACTTCGAGAAACGCGACGGGGATCTCGCCGCGCGCCGGATCGGGCGCGCCGACGACCGCCGCCGCGAGCACGCCGGGGAGCCGGAGCAGTTCGGTTTCGACCTCGATCGGATAGACGTTGAAGCCGCCGCTGATCACCAGTTCCTTGAGCCGGCCGTTGATCGTGTAGCCGCGCTGGGGATCATACGTCGCGAGATCGCCGCTCTTGTACCAGCGGCGGTCCTGCGCGTCGCGAACGAACGCCGCCGCGCTCGCCTCGGGGTTGTTCCAGTACCCCGCGCAGACGTTGGGACCGTGCACGAGGATCTCGCCGGCCTCGCCCGCCGCGACGTCGTTCCCCTGCGGATCGGCGAGCCGCACGTCGACGTGCGGGAGCGGAAACCCGACCGTCCCTGCATAGCGCGGACCGTCATAGCGGTTGCTCAACGCGAAGCCGAACTCGGTCGAGCCGTACCGCTCGAGGATCGCGATCCCGAAGCGGCGCTCGAACTCCTCGAACACCGGCGCCGGAAGCGCGGCCGAACCCGAGACGAACAGCCGCATCGCGTCGAACCGCGCAGCGGGCGCCGCGGATGCGAGCAGGCGCACGTACATCGTGGGGACGCCGAAGAACATCGAGACCTCGCCGCCGGCGAGGATCGCGAGGACCGTCGGCGCGTCGAACCGCTCGCGCAGGATCGCGCGGCCGCCGGCGACGAGCGTCCCGTTGAGCCCCGCGCCCAACCCGTGCACGTGAAAGAGCGGAAGGGTGAGCAGCAGCGTGTCGGCGGCGGTCCAGCGCCAGGCCTCGACGACCTGCTCGCCGATCGCGGCGAGGTTGCCGTGCGTGAGCATCGCGCCTTTCGAGCGTCCGGTCGTCCCGCTCGTGTAGATGAGGATCGCAACCGCGTCGGCAGCGGGCTCCGGCGGGTCGGCGAGTTCGGGAGCGTTCGCGTCGCGCGCGATGCGCTCGATCTCGTGCAGGTCGATCAGCGTGCGGCCCGCGCGCGCGGCGAACGGCGCGCTCGCCTCGGAGACGCACACGGCGGCGGCGGCGGCGTCGTCGAGGACGTGCTCGAGATCGGAGGTCCGGTAGAGGACGTTGACCGGCACCACGATCGCGCCCGCGCGCAGTCCGCCCAGATATGCCAGCGCGAACCCCGGCCGGTTCTCGGCGTAGATCGCGACGCGGTCGCCTGCCGCGACGCCGGCGGCGCGCAAGCGGGCCGCGACCTGCAGCGACGCCGCGCGCAGGTCGGCATAGGTGAAGTCGTCGAGGGCGCGCGCACCGGGGCGCTCCGCCGCGTGGCGATCCAGCGCATCGAGGATCGAGCGAACCATCGCACGAGGTTTCGCCCGCGGGCGGGACTCCCCCGGTTCCGGAGGGTATCGTCCGCAGAACACTGCCGCCCCGGGGACCGCGCTATGAAACGTTCCTTCTTCACTTTGGCTTGTGCCGCCGTCACGGCGGGGCTCGTTGCCGCCTCGACGCCGCTGCCTGCGCGCGCCGAGGCCGGCCCGAGCGACGTGGTCGTCGGCGCGGTCCTCCCGCTGACCGGCGAAGAGAGCCGCGTCGGAACGTACTTCAAAGCCGCCTACGAACTGGCGGTGAAGGAAGTCAACGACCGCGGCGGCCTGCAATTGCGTCAATACGGCCGCAAGGTCCCGGTCAAACTCGTCATCTACGACGACAAGACCGATCCGGCGACGTCGCGCAACCTCTACGAGCGCCTCGCGGTGCAGGATCGCGTCGACGCGATGCTCGGCGGTTACTCGACCGATCTCGTACAAGCGCAGACGGTGGTGCCGCAGCAGCATCAAATCCCGTACGTCGGCGGCGGCGGCGCGGCGTCGGCGATCTACAAGCGCGGGTTCAAGACGATCTTCTCGCTGCTCGCGTCGATCGAGAACCTCGCCTATTCCGAGTGCGACTTCATCGAAGAGATGCAGGCGCAGAAGAAACTGCCCAAACCGCTCAAGATGGCGGTCGTCTACGAGAACACCTCGCACGGCCGCGACTTCGCGGCCGGCCTGCAAGCGCGCGCGAAGGCCAAGCCGCAGAATTTCCAGATCGTGATGAACGAGGCGTTCGACCTGCACGGCAAAGATTTCACGCCGCTGCTGCAAAAGGTCAAGACCGCCAACGCGCAGGCGTTCATGTCGGACGCGCATCTCGACGACTACATCACGATGCAGCGCCAGTACGCGCAGGCCGGACTGCACCACGCGTACGTGACCTACGGCGCGCGCGGGCCCGAGAAGTCGGCGCGCGAGGCGCTCGGCAAGAACGCCGACTACATCGTTGCTGCGTCGTGGTGGAACCAGCTGATCCCCAACGCCGCCGTCAAAGCGTTCGACGACAAATGGGCGAAGGCGTATCCGAAGCTCAACGCCGAGTGGTACGCGGCGCTGCCGTACGAAACCGCGCGCACGCTGTTCATCGCGATGACGGAGACGGGCTCGGTCGACAAGGCGAAGGTCGTCGAGACCCTGCGTCACATCGACATTCGCGACACGGTGCTCCCCGGCGGGCACATCAAATTCGAAGCCGACGGGCAGATCAACGCACCGTTCGTCGTCACCCAGAACCTCCCCGACGGGCGGACCGTCATCGTGTATCCGCACGCCGAGAAGACCGGCGATGCGGTGCTGCCGGTCCCGAACCCCTGAGGCTACGCGTCCATGCGGTCCGCGAGCTCGCGCAGGTCGCGGACCGCGATGTCGACGCGATCGCCCGCGGTGAGGTCGGTCGACTGATTCGGCCCGTACTCGGTGGGGCGCGCGACGAACGCGGTCCGCATCCCGTGCGATTTCGCCGCCGCGAGGTCGTCGTTGTGCGCGGCGCAGAGCATCACGCGGTCGGGCGTCGTCGCGAGCAGTTCGATCGCGCCCAAGTAGACTTCGGAGTCGCGTTTGTAATGGCGGAAGAGTTCGGCCGAGAAGAGGACGTCCATCGGCAGCGCCGCGCTGCGCGCGAGATCGGCGAGCAGACGGACGTTGCCGTTCGAGAGCGTGCCGACGATCCAGCGGACGCGCAGCCGCGCCAGCCCCGCGACCGTATCGGGCCACGGCCGCAGGCGATGCCAGCGGTCGACGCACCAGCCGCGGTCGTTCTCGTCGAGGGAGGCGTTGAAGCCGAACTTCCGGGCGAGGTCGTCGAACGAGTCGCGATGCAGCGCGTCCAGCGTTTTCCACGGCTCGTCCCTGCGCCGGACGCGATCCATCGAGGGCGCGTACGCGCCGCGCCACGCGTCGACGAAGGCGGCCCAGTCGACCGCGATCCCGCGTTCGCCCCCGAAGCGCGAGAGATCGGCGATCAGGCTGGTGCGCCAATCGACGAGCGTGCCGAACGTATCGAAAAGGATCGCGTCCAGCTCGATCATCGTTGCCTCCGCCGTCACGATAGCGCACCGCGGCGCCGCCGTTTCGTAGCGGCGGCCACCATTCCGCCCCGCTCTCCGGGAGGTCCGCGCTGGACACCGTCGCGACGCTGATCTCGGCCCTGCTGGTCGCGGGGCTCTACGCCGCCATGTCGTACGGGCTGGCGCTGATCTACGGCGTGCTCAAGATCATCAACCTCGCCAACGCGGGGTTCCTGATGCTCGGCGCCTACGTTACCTGGTGGCTCTTCACATCGTTCGGGATCCACCCGCTCCTCGCGCCGCTCGCGATCGTCCCGGCGTTCTTCCTGTTCGGCTGGGGGCTGGAGCGGACGCTGGTGCGGCGGGTCCTCGGCGCCGAGCCGATCATCTCGCTGCTGCTGCTCTTCGGCGTGTGGCTCGTGCTGCAGAACCTGGCGTACGTCATCTGGACGGGCGACACGCGCTCGATCGAGATGCCGTTCGTCGAGGCGACTGTCAACGTCGCCGGGATGCCGCTGGCGGTTCCGCGGCTGTTCGTCTTCGCGATGGGCGTGCTCGCGCTGGTCGCGCTGCAGCTGTTCCTGACGCGGACCTATCTCGGCCGCGCGATCCGCGCAACCGCGCAGGACCGCGACGCCGCGCGGCTGGTCGGGATTGACGTCGACCGCGTGATGGGGATCGCGTTCGGGATCGGGATCGCGCTGGCGGGATTCGGCGGTTCGCTGCTTTCGCTGCTCTTCTCGTTCACGCCCGATTTCGGGCGCACGCTCTCGCTCAAATCGTTCTGCATCGTCGTGCTCGGCGGCCTCGACTCGATCGTCGGCGTCGCGTTCGGCGCGATCGCGCTCTCGCTCGCCGAAGCGTTCGGCGTGCGCTACATGCCGGCGTCGCTGCAGAACCTGATCTCGTTCGTCGTCCTCGTCGTCGTGCTGATCGCCCTGCCGAAGGGGATCGCCGGGACGCTGCGGGCACTGCGCCGTGGATAGACGCGCCGTCGCGCTCGTCGCCGTCGCGCTCGCGGCGGCGGTCGCCGTCCCGTTCGTCGCGGGGCAATCGGAGTACGTCCTCGACGTGCTCTTTCTGATCTTCCTGTACGGCGCGATGGCGACGGCGTGGAACCTGCTCGGCGGATTCGCCGGCCAAGTCTCGTTCGGGCATGCGGCGTTCTTGGGAATCGGCGCGTATACGACGGCGATCCTCACGCAAATCGGTGTCTCGCTGTGGCTCGCGGTCCCCGCGGCCTCGCTGCTCGCGGGGCTCTACTCGCTGGTGATCGGGATCCCGGCGTTCCGTCTGCGCGGCCCGTATTTCTCGATCGCGACGATCGGGATCGGCGAAGCGACGCGGCTCGTCGCGCTGAACTGGACGTCGCTGACCGGCGGCGCGTCCGGGCTCACCTTGAGCGCCGCGCCGCCGCTGACGCTGCAGTATTTCGCTGCGCTCGCGCTGTGCGCGCTGACGGTCGCGCTCGCGGCGTGGATCAAACGCTCGCGGTTCGGCTTCGCGCTCGCCGCGGTGCGGCAGGATCCCGATGCTGCCGAGACGCTCGGCGTCGCGACGACGCTGGTGAAGACGCAGGCGCTGTTTCTCTCGGCGTGCATCATCGGCGTTGCGGGGAGCGTGTACGCGCTGCACTACCTCTTCATCAGTCCGGATTCGGTGTTCGGGTTCTCGACATCGATCGGGCTGGTGATCATGCCGATCGTCGGCGGTCTGGGCACCGTCACAGGACCGCTCATCGGTGCGGTGGTGTACACGTTCATCCGCGAGCAGCTCGCGGCGACGCTCGCCAACGCCGACCTGCTCGCGTTCGGCTTGCTGCTGATCGCGATCGTCGTGTTCGAACCGCGCGGGATCTTGGGGATCGTCGACCGCGTGCGCCGCGCCGCGCGCGCGAAAGCGGCGCCGGCGGTGCAGCGATGAGCGACGTCGTGCTCGAGGGGACCGCGCTGACCAAACGCTTCGGCGGACTCGTCGCGGTCAGCGAAGTCCACGTCGCCGTGCAGCGCGGTGAGATCCTCGGGCTCATCGGTCCCAACGGCGCGGGGAAATCGACGCTCTTCCGGCTGATCGCCGGGATCATGAAGCCGACCGCCGGCCGGGTCGCGTTTCGCGGGCGCGACATCACCAACCGCCCCGCGCACGACGTCGTCGTCGCCGGCGTTGCCGCGACGCACCAGATCGTGCGCCCGTTCCGCGAGATGAGCGTGCTCGAAAACGTGATGGTCGGCGCATTCTTCGGGCACCGTCCGCGGCCGCGCGGTGTGCATCGCGCGCGCGAAGCCGCGATGGAAGCGCTCACGGTGTGCGATCTGGCCGACCGCGCCGCGTCGCCGGCGCGCGCGCTCACGCTGGGCGGCCAGAAATGGCTCGAGGTGGCGCGCGCGCTCGCGACGCGTCCCGAGGTGCTGCTGCTCGACGAGGTGCTGGCGGGATTGAATCCGACCGAGACGGACCGCACGCTCGAACTGATCCGCGCGATCAACGAACGCGGGACGACGATCGTCATCGTCGAGCACAACCTGCGCGCGGTGCGCGGGCTGTGTTCGCGCATCGTCGCGCTGGTGCAGGGACGTAAGGTCGTCGAAGGCGCGCCCGAAGCGGTGCTCGCCGACGAGCGCGTCGTCACGGCATACCTGGGCCCGCATCATGGGTGAACGGCCGCTGACGGTGCGCGTGCGCCGGACGATCGCGGCGTGCACGCTCGCGTCGCTCCTGTGCGGCACCGCGCCGCCCGCGAGCGCGCAGCAAGCCGCGTTCCCATCGATCGCGGAGAAGACCGCCGCGATGACGCGCAAGGACGGCTTCCTGCCGCTCTACTACGACGCGCGCGGCGGTAAAGTCTATCTCGAGATCGCGCATCCCGGCAGCGAACTGATCTACCAGACGTATCTGCCGTGGGGGATGGGGAGCAACGATGTCGGGCTTGATCGCGGCAGCCTCGGCGAGACGCGGATCGTGCGCTTCGAGCGGCGCGGGCCGCGCGTGCTGCTCGTCCAGCCCAACCTCGCGTTCCGCTCGAGCAGCGGCGATCCCGACGAACGCCGGGCGGTCGAAGAGTCGTTCGCGCAGTCGGTCCTCGCCGGCTTCACGATCGTCGCCGAGGGCGACGGACGCGTGCTGATCGACGCGACCGACTTCGCGCTCTCCGACGCGCACGGCGTCCTCGATGCGCTCGCTGCGGCGAAGCAGGGCGCGTTTCGGCTCGATCCCGCGCGCAGCGCGCTCGATGCCGACGAGCTCAAAGCGTTTCCGCGCAACACGCGGCTCGAAGCGACGCTCACCTTCGCCGGCAGCGAGCCGGGTCAGTACGTGCGCGACGTGACGCCGGCGCCGCAGGCGCTCACCGTGCACGAGCGGCAAGTCTTCGTGCAGCTTCCGGATCCCGGTTACGTGCCGCGGCTCTTCGATCCGCGGGCCGGCTACTTCCACGTCGCCTACACGGACGACTCGGCGCCGCTCGGCGCGCCGGTGATGCAGCGCCTGATCGTCCGCCACCGGCTCGAGAAAGCGGATCCGGCGGCCGCGCTGAGCGATCCGGTGCGGCCGCTCGTCTATTACGTCGACCGCGGCGCGCCCGAACCGATCCGCTCGGCCCTGCTCGAGGGCGCGCGCTGGTGGAGCGCCGCGTTCACCGCCGCCGGATTTCGCAACGCGTTCCGCGTCGAACTGCTGCCGCCCGGCGCCGATCCCGACGACGTGCGCTACAACGTGATCGAATGGGTCCACCGCGCGACGCGCGGCTGGAGTTTCGGGAACGTCGTCGCCGACCCGCGCACCGGCGAAATCATCCAAGGCCACGTGACGCTGGGCTCGCTGCGCGGCCGCCAGGATTATCTGATCGCCGAAGGGCTGCTGCAGCCGTACGCGCGCGGCGACGAACGCGCCGCCGAGGCGGAGCGAATGGTCCTCGCGCGGCTACGCCAGCTCGCCGCGCACGAAGTCGGCCACACGCTCGGGCTCGTGCACAACTTTCTCGGGAGTGCCGAAGGACGCGCGTCGGTGATGGATTATCCGCACCCGATCGTCGGCCTCGGGCGCGACGGGCGCATCGATCTCTCGAACGCGTACGCGCGCGGGATCGGGCCGTGGGACGACGTCGCGATCGCGTACGGCTACACGCCGCTCCCGGCGGGCCGCGACGAAGCGCCGGCGCTCGATCGCATCCTCGCGAACGCGCGCGCACGCGGGCTCGTTCTGCTGACTGATCAGGATGCGCGGCCGCCGGGGAGCGTGCACCCGCAGGCGCACCTGTGGGACAACGGCGCCGACGCGACGGCCGAACTTGCGCGGATGATGGCGATCCGGCGCGCCGTCCTCGCGCGCTTCGGCGAGCACGTCGTGCGCAGCCGCGAGCCGTTGGCGACGATGGAAGAGGCGCTGGTGCCGATGTATCTGCTGCATCGCTATCAGCTCGAGGCCGCGGCGAAGGCGGTCGGCGGCGCGTGGTATGCGTACGCGCTGCGCGGCGACGGACAGCAGCCGCAGCGGCCGGTCGCGGCCGCCGATCAGCGGCGCGCACTGCGCGGCGTCCTCGCGACGCTGAGTCCCGACGCGCTCGCCGTGCCGCGCACCGTGCTCGCGCGCCTTCCGCCGCGGCCGTTCGGGTACGATGCGACGCGCGAACTCTTCCCGCGCGAGACCGGGCTGACGTTCGACGCGCTCGCGCCGGCCGGCGTCGCGGCGGAGATGACGTTCCGCCTGCTCTTCGATCCCGAACGCGCGACGCGTCTGCTCGAACAGCACGCGCTCGATCCGGCGCTGCCCGGGCTCGACGAGGTGCTCGCGCAGATCGATGCGGCGGTCTTCGCTCCGGCGAGCGGCGACCCGTATCGTCGCGCGATCGCGCGCACCGTGCAGAGCGCGATGATCGATCGGCTGAGCGATCTTGGCACGACGGCGGCCGACGCCCAAGTGCGCGCGATCGTCGTGCAGCGGCTACGCGCGGTACGCGAACGGCTGCACGCTGTGCGCGGCGACGCCGAGACGCGCGCGCATGCACGCCTCATCGCCGCCGATCTCGATCGCTTCTTCGCGCGCAGGTGGCAGCGCGGCGAGCGGCACGAGCCGGCTACGGTGCCGCCCGGAATGCCGATCGGCGACGACGGACCGGACCTGGACCGGTAAGATGCTGCAGATCGACGAGCTCGCGGTCGCGTACGGCGACGTGCAGGTGCTGTGGGGGATCTCGATGCGCGTCGAGCGCGGCGAGATCGTCACCCTCCTGGGTGCGAACGGCGCGGGAAAGACGACGCTGCTGCGCGCGATCTCGCGCACCGTCCTCGCGCTCTCCGGTGCGATCGTGCTCGACGGCGAGCACCTCGAGCGCGCCCGTTCGCCGCGCGTCGTCGAACTCGGCGTCGCGCACGTCCCCGAAGGCCGCAAGCTCTGGCCCGAGATGAGCGTCGAGGACAACGTTCTGCTCGGGGCCTATCCGGGGCGCGCGCGCCGCGACGCGCGCGCGTCGCTTGAGATGGTCTACACGCTCTTCCCGCGCGTCGCCGAACGCCGCACCCAAATGGCGGGGACGCTCTCCGGCGGCGAACAGCAGATGGTCGCGATCGCCCGCGGGCTGATGAGCAAGCCGACGATCCTCATGCTCGACGAACCGTCGCTGGGCCTCGCGCCGCTGATCGTCAGCGAGGTCTTCGCCACGATCGAGCGGATCAAAGCGACGGGGACGACGGTGCTGCTCGTCGAGCAGAACGTCCGCCAGGCGCTGGAGATCGCCGACCGCGGTTACGTGATCGAGGCCGGCCGCGTGATGACGAGCGGGACGCGCGACGAACTGCTCGCCAGCGACGCGATCAAGAAGGCGTATCTGGGCTTGTAGACCTCAGGTGAGATACTTGCGGAACCAGTCGAGCGTGCGCGCCCAGGCGTCGGCGGCCGCGCTGGGGATGTAGCGGTCGCGCGTGTCATCGAAGAACGCGTGGCCCGCTTCGTCGTAGATCTTCACCGCGTGCGGTGCGGTGAGCCGCGCGAACATTGCGGTGACGTCGGCCGGCTTGATCGAGGTGTCGCGCGCGCCGAAGCTTCCGAGCAGCGGCGTCGTGATGCGGCTCGTGAAGTCGAACGCCGACGCCGTGGTCGGCGCTTTCGGATCGGTGCCGGGGCGGACGTTGCCGTAGAACATCGATGCGGCGGAGAAGGCGTGCGAGTCAATGATCGACTGCAAGACGATCCCGCCCCCCATGCAGAAGCCGATGATCCCGAGCGACGCGTCCTTGGCTTGCGTCTGCAGCCAATCGTGTGCCGCGATGACGTCGGTGGGGACGAAGCCCTGTGCGCTCATCTGCGCCATGATCGGCGCGGCGACGCTGAAGTCGATGCCGCTCGGGTCCGGGGGCTTCACGCGGTCGAACAGCGACGGCGCGATCGCGATGAAGCCGGCTTTCGCGAGCCGGCGGACGACGTCGCGAAGCTGCGGATCGACGCCGGACGCCGCCTGGATGACGACGACGCCCGGGGTCAGCCGCGTGATGCTGCGCGGCATCGCCGCGTACGATCCGATCGGCGTTCCGGCCTTCGGCTGCAGGGTCGGCCGCGACACGGCGATCGCCGGATCGTCCTCGGCGACGATCGGCGGATGCGGTTTGCCGAAGCCGTCCGTTTGCGCTCCGGCGGCGGCGGCATTCGCGATCCCCGCCGCCGCGCCGGCGCCGAGCGCGACGAAACCGCGCCGTGAGACCTCGGGCTTGGTCGGAGGAAGCGGGTCGGTCGGATCGATCTTCACGCGATGCTCCTGCTCAGTAGAGATGACCGCACGCCGTCGTTGCGGAGCCGGCTTTGTTGTTGGAGAACACGACGACGTTATAGTTCCCGGAGAGCAGCTTGCCTTCGTCGGCGTGCAGCGTCGTCTGAGAGGTACCGGCGTGCATGTCGGCCAGGACGTACGCCGGTGACGCGGAGAGCGAGTCGCAGGCCGCGCCGCGATAGAGCCGCGTCGACTGGATGCGTCCCGGCGGCGTTCCGTGCATTGCGACCACGACGCGCGTGTTCGCGCCGCGGCGGAACAGCGTTACGGTGCCGACTTGGCCGGATCCGTTGACCTGTTCGATGCCGCGCTGCGTGCCGAGGCCCGCATCGCCTGGATACGATTGAGCCGACGCGACTGCCGTAGTAATCAGGGCCGCGGCGATTGCGGCGAGAGTGCGCTTCATAGATTCCCCTTTGCCCACGTGAGAACGGTCGTTGCTCCTCCGCCGTTCCTCTCTGCCTGCCCTGCGGTCAGGCGTGCGTCGTGCTGCTAGGGCATCAGCTCCGAGCACAGCGCCTCGGCCCGCGCGTGCAGCGCGGGCGAGTCGTCCGCGAGTACGTATCCGTCGCGCACGGGCGCTGCGGTTGCGGGAGCATCGGAATGCGCAGCGGAGAGGGCGCTTCGTAGTTCTTCGCGATTTGCGTACTGGTTGAGGGCGCCCAGCTCAGACCAACCTATTGACACCAAGTCTTTTAGTAGAAGCAAGGTCTTCGTTTTCGCCATTACGTCCAGCCCTTACAACCCATGCCTTCATGGCTTTGATTGTTCGCAAGCAGTTTGGTGGGAAACCTTGCCGAAACGCAATTCAGTGGAAATTCCGCGCGCGGACCTTCTCCGTTGTGCCGTAGGCGTCGAGGGTCCAGCAGCGCTTCATGATGACGTCGATGCAGCCTTGTTCTTTTTGGAGCGTGCCTTCGACGATCAGGCACTGCGAGCTGCGGATCGTGCGGCGGTAGCGCTCGTAGACGTCGGGACGGACGATCACGTTGGCCAGGCCCGTCTCGTCCTCGATGGTGAGGAAGACGAAGCCTTTGGCGGTGCCCGGGCGCTGGCGGGTGATGACGAGCCCGCCGATCTTGCAGACCAGGTTCTTCGGCATCGACGGGAGGCGGCTTGCGGCTAGGACGTTCTGCGTGTCGAGGAACGACCGCACGTGCGCGATCGGCTGGACGTCGCTCACGCCTGTGGCGTGGATGTCGAGCGTGGTCGTCTCGACGGCGGTGAGCGCGGAAAACGCGGCCCGCGGTTCGTCCTCGATCTCCATCGAACGTCCGAGTTCGCCGCGCGCTTCGCGCTCGTCGAGGCCGCGCAGCGCCCACATCGCCTCGCGGCGGGTCGCGAACCACGGCGCGAATGCGCCCGCCGCGGCGAGGTTCTCCATCGCGTCGCGTTCGAGCCCGGTGCGGCGCGCGAAGTCGATCAGATCGACGAACTCGCCGTCGCCGCCGAGCGCGCGTTCGAGCCGCTCGCGCTGCGCGTCGCCCATCCCGCGCACGAGGTGAAACCCCAGCCGCAGCGCGCCGTCGTCGTCGACGAAGCTCCACCACTCGCTCTCGTTCACCGCGACCGGCTTCACGACGACGTCGTGCCGGCGCGCGTCGTTGACCAGCACTTCGGTCGAGTAGAACCCCATCGGCTGGACGTTGAGGATCGCGGCGCAGAAGATCGCCGGCTCGTGACACTTCACGTACGCCGACGCGTACGCGAGCAGGGCGAACGACGCGGCGTGCGACTCGGGAAAGCCGTAGTCGGCGAACCCCTCGAGCATGTGGAAGAGCTGATCGGCGGCGGCGCGGTCGATCCCGTTGGCGACCATCCCCTCGACCAGACGCGGATAGATCTGCGCCATCCGCTCGCGCGAACGCTTGTGGCCCATTGCGCGGCGTAATTGATCCGCCTCGCCCGCGGAGAAACCCGCCGCTTCCATCGCCATGCGCATCCCCTGCTCTTGGAACAGCGGCACGCCGAGCGTCCGTTCGAGGATCGGCTTGAGTTTCGGATGCGGATACGTCACCGGCTCCTGACCGTTGCGCCGGCGCAGGAACGGATGGATCATGTCGCCCTGGATCGGTCCGGGCCGGATGATCGCCACCTGCATCACCAGGTCGTAGAACCGCTGCGGCTTCAAGCGCGGCAGCATCGACTGCTGCGCGCGCGACTCGACTTGGAAGACGCCGATCGAATCGGCGCGCTGCAGCATCCGGTACGTCGGCGCGTCGTCGGCGGGGATCGCCTCGAGCGAGATCGGCGCGCGCTGCGGATAGCGCCGCCGGTAGAGTGCGAACGCGTCGCGCAGCAGCGAGAGCATGCCCAAGCCCAGCAAGTCGATCTTGATCAAGCCGAGATCGGAGAGATCGTCCTTGTCCCATTGCACGATCGTGCGGTCGCGCATCGTCGCCCACTCGACCGGTGCAACTTCCACCAGCGGCGAGCGGGTGACGACCATCCCGCCGCTGTGAATCCCCATGTGGCGCGGAAAGCCGTCCATCCGCCGGCACAGCACCATCATCAGCGTGCCCAACTCGCCGCCGACCGGACCGCGCAACTGCGCGTCGGGATCGGGGCCGAAGTCTTTCGCCGCGAATCCGTAGAGGTGCGAGGGATGCGCCTTCACCTTCGAGCCGTGAGCGTGCTGCGGGTCGGTGCGGTTCGCCGGCGCGCGCTGCGGTGAGGGCGCCGTGGCCGCTTCATCCGCATCCTGAAAGCCGGGCGTGACCGTGCGGCCCGGCGTCGCCGCCGGAACGTCGTCGCCGCGCGAGGGCACGACGTTGGAGCCGGCGTCGAAGTCGCGCCGTTTCGCGACCGAGCTCGGGAGCGGCGCGTAGTCGACGTGTTCGGCGCCGAGCGCGCCCGAGAGCGATTCGCGCGCGTCGTACTCGCGCACGATCTGATCGATCTGGCCGAGCCCCAGGCCGAGCGCTTTGCCGACGTCGCGGATCGCCGAGCGCGTTCGGTAGGTGATCACTTCGGCCGCCATCGCCGCGTGCTCGCGGTCGTACCGTTCGTAGACGTACTGGATCACCTTCTCGCGATCCTGATGCGCGAAGTCGATGTCGATGTCGGGGACCTCGCCGCGCTCTTCGGAGAGAAAACGTTCGAAGAGCAGTTCGCCCGCGATCGGATCGACCGCGGTGATCTCCAGCGCATAGCACACCGCGGAGTTCGCCGCCGAGCCGCGGCCCTGCGCGAGGACGCCGAGTTCCTTCGCGGCGCGCGCGATGTCCCACACCACTAGAAAGTAGCCGGCCAGATCCATCCGCGCGATGATCCCCAGCTCGTACTCGAGCTGGCGCTCCACCTTCGGATCGAGCGGCCACGCGTAGCGCCCGCGCGCGCCGCGATAGACCAGCGTGCGCAGGTACGACTGCGGCGACGTCTCGTTCTCGGGGATCGGGAAGAGCGGAAATTCGCCGGCGAGTTTCTGCAGGCGGAACTCGCAGCGTTCGACGATCGTGATCGTGTTGCGCAGCGCGAGCGGAAACTCGTCGAACAGCCGCGCCATCTGCGCCGGTGTCTTGAGATGGTATTCGTGATTGGGACGCAGGAGCGTCCCCGCGGTCTGCAGCGACGCGCCGAACTTCACGCACGCCAGCACGTCGGAGAGCAGGCCGTCGTCGCGGTTCGCGTACGCGACGCCGTTGGTCGCTACGTACGGAACGTCGAGCCGGAGCCCCAGCCGCACCAGCGCGCGGATCAGCGCGGGGTCTTCGGGACGCACGTGGTGCTGCAATTCGAGATAGAACCGGCCGGGGAAGAGATCGCGCAGCCGCGCGCCCAGCGCCGTCGCGGCGTCGCCGTCGCGCCGCAGCAGCGCTTTCTCGATCACGCCGTTGCGGCCGCCGGAGAGCGCGACCAGTCCGGCGGTTCGGCCGTCGAGATCCTCGAGCCGCAGCCGCGCGTCGCGCTTGCGCCCGCGCAACTGGGCCGTCGAGATCAGCCGCGCGAGGTTGGCGTAGCCGGCTTTGTCGGCGGCGATCAGGACGAGCCGCGGGCTGTCGGTGGGGACCTCCTTCGAGGGCCGCGCCGGGCGGCTGGGGCGGATCGGATCGGCGTCGTCGGTCTCGAGCGTCAGCTCCGCGCCGCACAGCGCCGCCAGGCGCGTACCGGCGGCGGCTTTCGCGAAGCGGACCGCGCCGTAGAGGCCGTCGCGGTCGGTCAGCGCGACCCCCCGCAGTCCCAGCGCCGTCCCGTGCGCGACCAGCTCCTCGGGGTGCGACGCCCCTTCGAGGAAGCTGAAGTTCGACCAGCAGTGGAGCTCGGCGTATTCCGGGAGGGCCATTGGGACCCCGAGCATACCCGAACAGGTGTTCGATTTCCCGCTTCGGTCGTTTTTGCGGCCGGGATTTTTCGGACGCCGCCGGCGGTCCGAAAAGCCGAATGCGTACCGTCCTTGCAGCCGCGGCGATCGCGGCAGTCCTTCTCGCTCCCGCCGCCGCCCGGGCGTCCGGCGCGGCGGCGCCGCCGCTCACGGCGGCTGATCGTGCCGGGCTCGCCGAACTCGCCGGCCTCGCGCACGAGCTGCGCTACGGCTACCCGGGCGAAGCCGCCCGCGTCGCGCGCGTCCGGCAACTGTGGAGCGGGCTGCGCGCGGCGTACCGGCCCTACGCCCAGCCCGCGCCGGTCGCCGGCGCATCGCACGGCGACGCGTACACGGACATGGACGCCGCGGTCGGTTTGCTCGCGTCGTCGTCGGCGTACGGATCGCCGGCGCTCGAAGATGCCGCGATCGTCCTCGAACAGCGTGCACGCGGTTTGGCCGCACGCGCCGACGACGCGCTCGCAGCGCAGCAGCGCCGTGCCGCGCTCCCCGCGATCACCGCCGACGATCGCGACGCGCTCGCTGAACTGACGCGCACCGCGCATGCGCTGCAGTCGGGGATCCCGGGCGATCCCGCGGGTCCGTTGTACGACGCGGCATGGAAGGCCGCGAACGCACGCGTCGACCGCGTCCAGCAGTTGTGGGTTCGCGCGCGTACCGCGTATCAGGCGTTCGCGCGGCCGACCCTGTTCGCCGGGCAGCCGCGTTTCAGCGACGGGCTCTCGGAGATGGACGAAGCGGTGAGCCTGCTCGAAACGTCGGCCAGTTACGGCCCGGCGGCGATCGCGGATGCCGCGCTCGCGCTCGAATCGCGCGCGCGTGTGCTGGCGCAGCGCGCACAGTGAGGCCTGCGGCGAGTTTTGAGATCGCGTTCAACTCACGATAAGCGAACCTTCACCGTGAGGGTTGCTCCATGGAGTCGACACACTGTCGCCCGAGGGGAACGCGCAGGAGTTGATCGACCACGACGCGAGCCTCCTGCGCGCATCCTCGATGAAGCCGCGCACCGCAGATACGGCGACGAGGCCGTCGACGAGTTGACGCACGCGCTGCAGACCGCCCATTTCGCGCGCGCGGCCGGCGCCGACGACGAACTGATCCTCGCCGCGGCGCTGCACGACGTCGGGCGGCTGCCCTCGATCGCGCGGCGCGCCCGCACCTCGCTGCACGAATACGTCGGCGGGGCGTTCGTCGCGGAGGCGATCTCGCCGCGCGCGGGGCGCATCGTCGCCGCGCACGTGCGGGCGAAGCGCTATCTGGTCGCGCTGGAGCCCGGCTATCGCGATGTGCTCAGCGACGCGTCGCGCGCGTGCCTCGACGCGCAAGGCGGTGCGCTCGATCCCGCGGGGACGCCTTCGAGCGCATGCCGTGGGCGCAGGACGCCGTCGCGCTGCGCCGCTGGGACGATGCGGCGAAGGTTCCGAACGGTGCGCAGATGGAGATCGACGACGTGCTGGCGGTCGACGCGCGCTTTCGTGGCCGCGCCTGAACTCATCGTCCGACCGGCGCGCTGGACCGACCGCGACGCAATCCTCCGGCTCACGCTCGCGATGGGCGGCCACGACGACGTCGCGCGCCGCGACGATCCGATGCGGCGGCTCGGCGCGGCACTGGGCCGCGCCGACACGCGCGTCGTCGTCGCCGAACGCGACGGCGCGATCGTCGGCTTCGCCGAAGTGCAGGCGCGCGTCTCGATGGTGGCGGACCGCTTCGAAGCGTGGCTCGGCGCGCTCGCCGTCGCGCCGCAGGCGCGGCGCGGCGGCGTCGGCGCGGCGCTGCTCGCCGCGGTCGAGCGCGAAGCGCGCCTGCTCGGCTGCGACGCGATCGTGCTCGAAAGCTCGGCCTGGCGCGACGATGCGTACGCGTTCTATCGCCGCAGCGGGTTCGACGAACGCGCGCCGGCGGTGCGCTTCGCGCGCACGCTCTCCTCCGATGACGATGCCGCGCTCCTGCAGCGTTTTCTCGACGCGGCGGCGCGCGCGGCGAACGCCGTCGCGGCGGCAATCGCGGGACTCCGCGACGAAGCCTCCGTCGGTCAGGGTGCCGACGGCGCGCCGACCGAAGCCGCCGACGCCGCCGCGGAAGACGCCGCCCTGCGCGCCTTCGCGGCGCTGCCGTGCGCGATCGTCAGCGAAGAACGCGGCTTGATCGGCGCGCCGCCCGGCCCCGGCGACTGCTGGATCGCGCTCGATCCGCTCGACGGCAGCCGCAACTACCGCGCCGGCTACCCGCCGTACGCGATGGCGGCGGGTTTGGTGCGCGACGGCGTCGCGATCGCCGGCTACGTCGCCGACCTCACCTCGGGCCGCCGTTGGTGGGCCGCCGGCGGCGCGGCGTACGTCGACGGCCGGCCCGCGCACACGCGCCGATCGCCGATCGCGGTCGTCCCGAGCCCCTCGTCGGGCGCGCCGCCGGCGCGCATCGCGATCCCCGGCGTTACGCGGATACGCGCCTCCGGAAGCACGGCGATCGACCTCTGCCGGGTCGCCGACGGCTCGGCGGCCGCATTCGTCGCGCTGGATCGCGCGGTCGCGCACGCGCACGATCTTGCCGGCGCGATGGCGGTCATCGTCGCGGCCGGCGGCTGCGTCCTCGAGGACGGCGGCCGGGTCCCGGTGCTGGCGCCCGACGCCGCGGCGCTGCACCGGATCGTCGCCGCGGCCGATCGCGAACTCGCGGAGGCGCTTACGACGGCGCCCGGTGGGTGACGGCGGCGGCAAAAAAACTTTCGCGGACGCGTTAGTGCGGATGCGATTCCGGAGAGAAGTCGTGCATATGGGCGATTTCCGTACCCGGATCGCCGGTGATTATGCGTCGGTTGGTGCGGCGCGGCGTGCCTTGCGAAGCTATGCGCGGCTCTGCGGATTCAGCGGGGACCGTCTCGACGACATCGAGACCGCCGTCGGTGAAGCGCTGGCCAATGCGGCGGAGCACGGCAGTCGAGGGCGCGCGATCGACGTTTGCGCGTGGCTGAGCGACGACGTGCTGCACATCGAGATCGCCGACGCGGGGCCGGGTTTTCCGGCGTCGGCGCGTGCGCGCATGATTCGTCCGGCCCCGGCCGCGCCGCGCGGCTACGGCATTTTCCTGATTCACGCGCTCATAGACGACGTCGCCTACGTCGACGGCGGCCGGCGCCTGCTGCTCGGGAAACGCCTGCCGCGGGCCGACGGGCGCGCCGAGCGCGCCTAAGCGCCTTCGGCGTCCGCCGGCGGGCGGAAATCGACGTGCACGACGTTGTCGTCGGTGCCGGTGACGATTCCGTGCGACTCGCCGTCGGCGTGCACGTGCCCGCACTCGTGACACGCCTCGAGCGCGTCCTGCGTCTTCTCCTCGAGGTACAGGTGCGCGTCGAGCAGCGCGTCGCGCGCTTCGGGCGACGGCGCTTGCTCGAGCGCCGCCTCGGCGCGCGCTTTCTCTTCCGCCGCCTCGCGGAGTTCGTAGATAGCGGTGACCTTGTCCGGCTTGGGCGTCTGCGGCATCGGGCGAGTCGTCTACGCGCGCCGTGCAGCCGCGGCCTGCGTCAGCGTGCGAGTTCCGGCTTGATCGTGCCGAAACGGCCCGCGCGATAGTCTTCGAAGGCGTCGCGAATCTCGTCGATCGTGTTCATCACGAACGGACCATAACGCGCCATCGGTTCGTGCGTCGGCTCGGCGCACAGCAGCAGCGCCTGCAGCGGTGTGCTCCCGGCGTTCGCGATCCCGATCGTTTCGCCGTTGTCGGCGAATACCGCATAGTCTCCCAAGCGAAGCTCGCGCGTTCCGATCGCGCCGACACCGTCGAAGACGTAGATCGTCGCCGTCCAGCCGCGCGGGACGGGCTGCACGATCTGCGTCCCCGGCGCGAGGATCGCGTGCACGTACGTCCACGGCGTCACGGTGCGGACCGGCCCGCTCGCCCCGAACAGATCGCCCGCGATGACGCGCGCTTCGACGCCTGCGGACGGATGCACCACCGGAACGTCGCTCGCGCGGACGTCCTTGTAGCGCGGCGCCATCGCCTTGTCGGCGCGTTTCAGATTCGCCCAGATCTGAAAGCCGTGATTGCGGCCGCCGGTGCGCTGGAACTCCTCGCTCGGCAGTTCCTCGTGCTGGAGGCCGCTGCCGGCGACCATGTACTGCACGTCGCCGCTGCGCAAGCGGCCGCGGTTGCCGTGCGAGTCGCGATGCTCGTTGTCGCCGGCGAGGATGTAGGTGATGATCTCGAAGCCCTTGTGCGGATGCTCCGGCGCGCCGACCGCCTTGCCGGGCGCGATCTCGGTCGGGCCGAGCTCGTCGATGAGCAGAAACGGATCGACCTGCTCGACGCCGCGCGTCGGCAGCGGCCGGCGCACTTGGAAGCCGCCGCCCTCGAGCACTTCGACGGACGGGATGACGCGGGCGAGGGAGCGCTGCGCTCCGGAGACGTGAACGGACATGATGCTCCCGACAACCGCCCGCGCCGGCGCAGGGCTGCGATCGTTTCCGCCGGGAAACCCGGTCACGCCGCGGCGTCGACGAGCGCGCGAACGGGCGCGAGCGCGTCGGGGAGATCGAACGCCGCCGGCGTCAGCGTGCACGCGACGCCCAGCGCGGCGATCGTGCCGCGCGCCGCGAGCGCGCGCAGCGCCTGCGCGACCGCCTCGAGCGACGGTCCGCCCGGCGCGGGAAAGCGCAGCGGCGGCATCTCGCCGGGATCGACGACGTCGAGGTCGAGGTGCACGTACCACGGCGACTGCGGGAGATCGGCATCTCCGAGCGTCTCGACCGCGACTTGCCGCACCGCCGATGCGGCCAGCGCTTCGCGTTCGCCCGGCTCGACGTCGCGCGCGCCGGCCAGCACGCAGCGCGTGTCGTCGACCGGCGCGAGGCCGATCGCGCCGGTCAGTGCCGCTCCGCCGCGTCCGGTCAGCATCGCGAGGGCCATCCCGCCGAGATAGCCGCTGCGCGTCGTGCGCGCGGTGTGAAAATCGCCGTGCGCGTCGAACCAGATCACACCGGGCGCGATCCCGCGGCGCTGCAGCCCCGCCACCGTCGCCAGTGATGTCGTGCAGTCGCCGCTGAGCACGACGAGCGGTTCGTCACGCGCCGCAACGCGTTCCGCCGCGGTGCGATACAGATGCGCCAGCATCGCGCCCGGCGCGCCCTTCGCGACCACGATCGCATCGTCGGCCGCGTACGCTCGCGCGAGCGCAGGGAGCGGATCGGGGTGATGATAGGGGACGAGGAGGCTGCGCATGCCGAACCCTTCGCGGACGCCGATGGACCGCTCCGCCCCGCCGCCGCTCGTCGCCCTCGATCGCGTCAACGTTCACCTCGACGGGCGGCACGTGCTGCACGACGTCTCGTGGCGTCTGGAGCGCGGCGAACAATGGGCGATCGTCGGCGCGAACGGTTCGGGAAAAAGCACGCTCCTGCGCGTGATCCGCGGCGACTGCTGGATCGACCGCGACGGCGGGATGCGCACCTACGCGCTCGACGGGGTCGCCGAGCCGGTCGCGCGCGCCGCGCCGCGCATCGGCTACGTCTCGCCCGAGCTGCACGAACGGTACGTGCGGCTGGCCCTGCCGTTCGACGGCCGCACGCTGATCGCGAGCGGCCTGCACGACGCGATCTACCTGCCGCGCGGTGTGGAGCGTGCGGAAGCCGAGCGCGTCGAGGCACTGGCGCGGCGGCTCGACATCGTGACGCTGCTCGAGCGTCCGATCGGCGCGCTCTCGTTCGGCGAACTGCGCGTCCTGCTGGTCGCGCGCGCGCTGGTGCGCGAGCCGCGCGTGCTGGTGCTCGACGAGTGCGCGAACGGACTCGACCGGCGGATGCGCGCGCGGCTGCTCGACGTGCTGCAGCGGGCCGCGTCGGCGACGCACGTGATCGCCGCGACGCATCGAGCCGACGACGTGCCGGCCACCACGACGATGCATGCCGTTCTCGACGGCGGCCGCATCGTGTCGGCCGGCGCCGGCCCGCCGCCTCGACTCGCGCGCACCGCGGCGTCGCCGCAAAGCGCAGCCCCGGCGCGCGGCCGCGACGAACTCGTCGCGATCCGCGATGCCGACGTCTATCGCGGCGAGCGCCGGATCCTGCGCGACGTCGCGTGGACGCTGCACCGCGGCGAACACTGCGTGGTGCGAGGCCGCAACGGCGCCGGCAAGAGCACCTTTGCGGGGCTCGTCGCGGGGACCGTTCCGGCGGCGCTCGGCGCCGACGTGCGGCGTTTCGGCAAATCCGGTCCGTTCGACGTGTGGGAACTCAAACGGCGGATCGCGCACGTTTCCGACGCACTGCAGATCGCGTACGACGTGAATCCGATCGTCGAGCGCGTCATCGCCTCCGGCTTCGTCGCGAGCATCGGCGTCCTGCACGAGCCCGACGCGGCGCAGCGCAGCGCGGTCCACGACGTGATGCGGGCGCTGCGCCTCCAGCATCTCGCCGGACGGCGGTTTCTCGGACTGTCGTTCGGCGAACGCCGCAAAGTGCTGATCGCTCGCGGCCTCGTCCACCAGCCGGACCTGCTGATCCTCGATGAGATCTGGGGCGGACTCGACGCGGAGTTCCGCGCGACGCTCGGCGCGCAGCTCGACCGGCTGGTCCGGGGCGGAACGACGGTCATGCTGATCTCGCATCACGACGACGACGTTCCGCACTTCGTGCGCCGCGCGTGCACGATCGAGCGGGGCCGCGTCCTCGAAGCGAGTTAGCGTTCGACGACCGAGCGCGCGAGTGCGTCGCGATCGGCGACGAGAACGATCTCGGCGATGCGGTCGCCGGCGATGCGAAAGCGGAACGCAACGCGCAGCTCGCCGTCGTGCATCCACACCGCCCCGGGTTCGCCGTCGATGAAGGCGGGCAACGCGGCACGCGCACGTCCGAGGAACGTCCGAGCGACGGCCTCCGCGCCTTCGATGCCGGCCTCCAGACGATCGCTCTGCCAGTAGGCCGCCCCGCCCATCGCCGTCACCGCCGCGTCCGCACGCAGCGTCGCTCCCGGATCGAGCAGCGCCAGCAGCGCGGAGAACTCGCCCGAGCGCGACGCCTGAAGAAACGCGCGCACGAGTTCGTCGTGCCGCTGCGTCATTGCGTCACGGCCGGCGGATGCGCCGCGCACGCGGCGGCGTCCGCGGCTTGCGAGCTGCCGCGCCGCCTCCGGCGTCCGTCCGAGGATCGCGGCGATGTCGTCGAAGGGCACGTCGAACGTGTCGTGCAGGACGAACGCGACGCGCTCCGCCGGCGGGAGCGCGTCGAGCAGGATCTTCAGGGCGATGCCGATCGTGTCGGCGAGCACCGCCTCTTCCTCGGGACGCTCGCCGGACGCGGCCGACGCGATCTCGCTTCGCGGATCCTCCGCGCTCAAGTCCTCGCGCCGGCGACCGCGCCGTTTCAGCGCGTCGAAGCAGACGCGCGCGACGACGGTCGTGAACCAGCCGTCGAGGTTCGCAACCTGCGCGCCGTCCGCGCGATCGATGCGCAGCCAGCTTTCCTGAAGCGCGTCGTCGGAGTCCGCCGCCGACCCGAGGATCCGCTGCGCGATGCGGCGCAAGCGGGGGCGCGCTGCCCCGAAACGCTCCGCGAGCCGCTCCGCATCCGTCATGCATCGCCCGCGCCGGGGCGCCCGTCACGTTTCACCGCGCTCGTTCCGTCATAGAGATAGAGATGGAAGGAGCAGGAACCTTGACGGACGTTTCCCTCATCACCTATACGGTGACCGACCTCGCCGCGGCCAAGCGATTCTTCGGCGAACTGATCGGTGCGGAGCCCTACGCGGACATGCCGGGCTACGTGGGCTACAGGAGCGGCGAGATCGAAATCGGGCTCGTTCCCAACGCGGCGAAGAGCGAACCCGACGCGCTCCCCTACTGGACGGTGCGCGACATCGCGGCGAGCGTGCACGCGCTCGTCGACGCAGGCGGCACGATCGTCCAAGAGATCAGGGACGTCGGCTACGGACTGCTGGTCGCCAGCGTGCAAGACCCCAACGGCGCGATCGTCGGCTTGCGGCAGCCGCCGGGATGAAGAAGGCCGGCAACGCGGAGCGCACGGGCTCTCCGTCGCAGCTCATCGACGCGCGGATCGAAGAGCTGGGCGATTGGCGCGGCGAGACGCTCGCGGCGATGCGCGCGCTCATCAAACGCACCGATCCCGACGTCGTCGAAGAGTGGAAATGGCGCGGCGTGTCCGTCTGGTCGCACGCCGGCATCATCTGCACCGGCGAAACCTACAAGAACGTCGTCAAGCTGACGTTCGCTAAGGGCGCACGGCTCGAGGATCCCAAGCGGCTCTTCAACTCCAGCCTCGACGGCAATGTGCGGCGCGCCATCGACCTGCGCGAAGGCGAGCGGATCGACGAGAAGGCGTTCGCCGCGCTCATTCGCGAGGCCGTCGCGCTGAACGAGTCGTCGCGCCGAACGTGACGGCGACGTTCACGCATCGGGGATCGTTAGCGTTCCGCGGATCACCGTGACCGCGGAGCCTGCGACGGTGATGCGTCCGATCGCATCGGGCGGCGTCCCCGTGACGCGCACGTGCGCGCAGCCGGGCCGCCGCACGTGCATCCCCTGCACCACGTCGTAGGCGGAGTCGCGCACGATCCCGTAGCGCGCGCAGTAGCCCGCCATCCCGCCGGTCGCCGAGCCGGTGAACGGGTCTTCGATCACGTCGCCGAAATCCGCGAAGTGCCGCGCCGCGAACGCGACGCCGGCGGGATCGCGCGCATCGGCGCGCGCGAAAACGTGGACGGAGAACCAGTCGCGGCCGGGATGGTCGTACAGCGCGTGCCGATCGGGCCGGCAGCGGTCGAGCGCGTCGCGCGACGCAAGCGCGATCATCAACTGCTTGGTCCCGGTGCTCACCGTCTGCGGCGTCGTGCCGGCGAGAATGTCGTCGTCGTCGAGCCCGAGCGCCGCCGCCGCGTGCGCGCGCGCGAACGTGTCGTGAAACGTCGGCGGAGGCTGCGACATCGCGTAGACGGGCGGCGTCCCGTGGCCGATCGTCACCGGCACGATCGCGGCGGGCATGCGCACGCGAAGCACGTCGGAGTCCGCGGCGATCCGCCCGGCTTCGGCGAGCGCGTGCGCGGTCGCGATCGTCGGATGGCCGGCCAGCGGGATCTCGGCGATCGGGGTGAAGTAGCGCACCGCAACGTCGGCGTCGGCGGCGCCGGGAAAGACGAAGCTCGTCTCGGAGAGGTTGATCTCGCGCGAGATACGCTGCATCGCCGCGTCGTCGAGGCCGCGCGCGTCGAGCACCACCGCGCAGGCGTTGCCCTCCAGCGGCACCGTCGTGAACGCATCGACCCAGGATATCTCGAACGAACGCGCCATGCGCTCCGTTTCGCCGAGGTGCGTTCGAGGCGCTCCCGGGGTAACGACCGGAGGGCATGGCCAAGCGCGTTCTCTTCGCGGTGAACCCGCGTGCCCGCAGCGGGCGTCCGGAACGCGACCGTTCGGCCGCCGCGCTGCGGGCGCGCGGACATACCCTCGTCCCGGTCGAGCTGAGCGGCGCGAGCGGCGAGCTCTCGCGCGCGATCGTGGCACACCGCGACGCGGTCGACGCGGTGCTGGTCGGGGGCGGCGACGGGACGCTGCTCACCGCGCTCCCGGGGCTCGTCGAAACAAAGCTCCCGCTCGCGATTCTGCCGCTGGGAACGTTCAACGAGCTCGCCCGCACGCTCGGCGTCCCCCACGATCCCGAGGCGGTCGCGGCGCTGCTCGACGAGGGCGCCTCGATCCCGCTCGACGTCGGCTGCGTCAACGGGGTGTTCTACTTCAACGAAGCGTCGGTCGGGCTCTCGACGCGCGTCGCGCGCCTGCAGACGGGGCAGGTGAAACGTGCGCTCGGAATGCTTGCGATCCCGGTGACGACGGTGCGCGCGATGCGCTGGCTGCGTCCGATGCATCTCGAGGTCGTCGACGAGCGGGGTGAGGTGCGGCGCCTGCGCGCCGTCCAGCTCACCGTCGCCAACAGTTACCGCTTCGGCGGCGTCGTCGAGAACCCCGAAGGGAGCCTCGAAGACGGGAAGTTGTGGCTGTACTCGATCGACGTGCGCGGCTGGTGGAGCGCGCTGCGCGTCGTCGGCGCGGTGCTGGTGCGCCGGTTCGCGCACACGCCGGACGTCGTCGCGGTGCGCGGCTCGCGCTTCACGGTGCGGTCGGTTCACGGGCGCGCGCACCGCGTGTTCGCCGACAGCGAGGACGTCACGCATCTGCCGGCGGAGTTCTCGATCGTCCCGCACGGCGTGACGGTCTTCGTGCCGAGCGAACGGGTCGACGCGATCCGATGAGCCGGATGCTGGACTTCATGCGGCCGCAGTACTACGCGCCGCGCATCAGCGCCGTCGACCCGGCGGAACTTCGCGATCGCGGCGTCCGCGGCGCGATCGTCGATCTCGACAACACGCTCGTCGGCTTTAGCTCGACCGCGCCGCTGGCCGAGGATGCAGACTGGGTCGCACGCGCGAACGAGGCCGGCGTGCGGGTCGTCGTGCTCACCAACAACGGAACGCCCTGGGCGGCGGGCGTCGCTCGCGATCTGGGCGTGCCGTGCATCGCGAAGGCGCGCAAGCCGCTGCCGCACGGGTTCCGGCGCGCCCTGCGCGTCCTCGGCTTGGCGGCGCACGAAGCGATCGTTATCGGCGACCAGCTCTTCACCGACGTGCTCGGCGCGAAACTCGCCGGCTTGGCGGTCATTCTCGTCGAACCGATCGTGCGCCGCGACCCGTGGAACACGTTGCCGCTGCGCTGGGCGGAAGGCATCGTGCTGCGCGGCGTTCCGCGCGTGTGACGATGGACGATCGCATCACGCAGGCGTGGGCGCGGCTGGGCGCGATCGCGCAGGCCGAGCACGCCGACTCGCGGATCGCGCCGGGTTCGCTCACCCGCGCGTGGCTGCCCGGCCAGGTCGTGCCGACCGCGATCGTGCTCCTGCACGGAATCACCAACGCGCCGCCGCAGTACGCGCTGCTCGGCGACCAGCTCGCCGCGCGCGGTCATGCCGTCATCGTCCCGCGCATGCCGTATCACGGCTTTCGCGACCGGCTGACCGATGCGATCGCCGCGCTGCGCGCACCCGAGATGCAGGCCGCGGCGCTCGACGCCGTCGCGATCGCGGCGCTGAGCGGACGGCGCGTCGTCGTGGCGGGAATCTCGGTCGGGGCGGTGCTCGCCGGATGGCTGGCTGCGCGCACCGCGATCGACACGGCGATCGCGATCGCGCCGTTCTGCGGGATTCGCGAACTCGCCGGGGGCGCCAACGATGCGCTGGGATGCGCGCTGCGCGCGCTCCCGAACCGGTTCGCGTGGTGGGATCCGCGCCGCAAGGAAGCGCAGCCGCCGCCCCACGGCTATCCGCGGTTCGCGACCCGGACGCTCGGCGAGTCGCTCGCGATCTCGACCGCGCTGGTCGACCCGGGCGCGCGCGTCCATGCGCGTCGCGCGTTCGTCGTCCTCAACGCGCGCGATCCGATCGTGAACAACCCGTTCGCGCGCCGGCGCTTCGCGCGGCTGGTGCGCTTCGGCGTCGACGTCGTCCCGGTGACGCTCGACGGGCTGCCGGAGATCCACGACATCATCGAACCGGAGATCCCCGAGGCGCGGACGGACCTCGTCTATCCGCGCCTGATCGAGCTCATCGAACGGCCGTAGTCAGCGATGCCGCGGGCGCCGCATAGCGCACGATGACGGCGAACGCGGCGCACAGCGTCGCCGTCCCGAGCAGCAGGCCGCCGAGCACGTCGGTCGCGTAGTGCGCGCCGAGCGCCAGGCGCGACCACGCGATGCCGGCCGCGCATGCGCTCAGCGCGATCGCGAGCAGCGCGTCGACGGCGCGCGGGAACGGAGCGTGCCACGCGAGGATCGCCAGGCCGACGAAGAACACGATCGCGGTGACGGCATGCCCGCTCGGAAACGAGAGATCGGGCTCGTGCGGCCCGAGGAAGCCGTTGGGCCGGACGCGATGGAAACCGAGTTTCACCAACGCGTTGAGCGCCTGCGAGATGACCTGCGCAGCGATCACCACGAGCACCGGCATCACGTTCGCGCGCAGCGTCATCGCGAGGCCGACGGCGAGCACGCCGATCGGCAGCAGGACGTACCAGCGCCCGAGGCTAGTGAAGAACAGCGCGAGCGGGACACCGTGGCCGCGCAGCGCGACCGCGGCCTGGTCGAGCGCACCGGGCGGGCGCGTCGAGACGAGCGCGCCGACGACGAGCATCGCGCAGCACGAAACCAGCGCGATCAGGAGCAGGCGCAACGTCACGGAACGTAGACCCGCAGCGCGCGCGGCACGACGCGGAACCGCGCAGGCGTCTTCTCGAACAGCGACCCGTCGATGCTGATGCGCTGACGGGCGCGTGCGCGGACGACGAATCCCTCGGCGGTGATGACGTGGGCGTCGGGCAGACGCGTCTGCGTGTCGCGTCCGATCGCGAGATAGGTGCGCAGCGCGCCGATCCGCGACGGATCGTCGGTGGTGAACAGGTTGAGCCGGCCGTCGGTGATCGTCGCGTCGGGCGTCACCGGCGTCGAGCCGAAGTAGCGTCCGTTGGCGATGATGATGTCCTGCGTGCGCAGCGTGAGCTTGCCGCCGCGCCACGCGATCTTCGCGCGAAACGGGCGGTGCGAGAGCAGCGGCTTCGCGGCGGCGATCGCGTACGCGATCGGGCCCAAGAGGCCCTTTGCACCGGTCGACGTCGCACCGGCGATCTCCGAGGAGAGCCCGATCGTCGCAAAGTTCGCGAAGTGCGTGCCGTTCACGCGCCCGAGATCAACCTTCTCGACCTTGCCGCCGGCGATGACGCGGACGGCGGCATCGACGTCGTGGGTCGCGATCCCGAGCGACTGCGCGAAGCTGTTGCCGGTGCCGAACGGGACGACGCCCAGCACGCTCTCGCGGTGCGCGAGGACGTCGACCGCATGCGCCATCGTTCCGTCGCCGCCGCCGACGACGATCGTCGGGACCTGGCTTTTGGCGGCGCGCTTGACGAAGCGCCGCACCTCGACGTGTCCGGTCGCGACGTGAAACGCGCCGACGGTGATGCCGTGCGCATCGAGCGCCGCGTGCAGGTTGCCGAGTTCGTGCGTCGTCTGGCGGGACGTGCGGTTGACGATCACGACCGCGTCGCGGCCCGCCCATTCCTTGTCAGCGATCGTCGTCGCCTCCGGCGCGGCCGCCGATATCCGCCGCCCCGGCCGTCGGAATGGCGTCGTTCCGGTTCAGCCGCAGCTCGGGCGTGTCGTCATCCTCGTCTGCACCAAGGTCGAGTTCCGTCGGGATCTCCTCGAACTCGTCGGTATCTCCGCCGCCGGTCATCGTTGTTCTCTCCTCGTCCGCACGTGCTTCCCGGCGTTCGTTCCCACAAATCGAAGCAGCCGAACGTCCCGCACGTCGCCGACCGGCACGCCAGGTGGCGGTAGGCCCATCCCGTAGCACAGGGCGTGCGATATCGAAAACTCGGACGATGGGGAATGCGCGTCTCGGCGGTGGGGCTCGGCTCGTGGCTGACCTACGGCGGCAGCGTGGAGGAAGATGCGGCGCGTGCCTGCATGAAGCGCGCCTTCGAGCGCGGCGTGACGTTCTTCGACACGGCGAACGTGTACGCGCGGGGGCGCGCGGAAGAAGTCGTCGGGCGTCAAGTGCGCGAGTTTCCGCGCGAGCAGATCGTCTTGGCGACCAAACTGTATTTTTCAATGGGCGACGGGCCGAACGACCGCGGTCTCTCGCGCAAGCACATCCGCGAGCAGATGGACGCGTCGCTGCGGCGGCTTCACGTCGACTACGTCGACTTGTACCAGTGCCATCGCTACGACGTGCACACGCCGCTCGACGAGACGGTGCAGGCGATGAACGATCTGGTGCGCGCCGGCAAGACGCTGTACTGGGGCGTGAGCGAGTGGGACGCCGACCAGATCGCGGCGGCGGTGCATCTCGCCCGCGCGCGCGGCTGGGCGGAGCCGGTGTCGAATCAGCCGCAGTACAGCGCGCTGTGGCGGCGGGTCGAGCCGCGCGTGTTTCCGACGTGCGCGGAGTACGGGCTGGGCAACGTCGTGTGGTCGCCGCTCGCGATGGGGATTCTCACCGGCAAGTACACCGACGCCGCGAAGCCGCCGGCGGGGACGCGCGCCGCCGGGTCGTCGGCCGACATGATGGAGGACTATTTCACCCAGCCCGTGCTCGACGCCGTACAGCGTCTGCGCCCGCTCGCCGACGAAGCGCGCTGCACTCTTGCGCAGCTCGCGCTGGCGTGGTGTCTTCAGCGCGATGTCGTCGCGTCGGTGATCGTGGGGGCGACGCGTCCGGAACAGGTCGACGACAACGTCGCCGCCGCCGATCTCGAGATCGATCCGGAGATCTTCCGCCGCATGGACGACATCCTCGCCCCCGTCGCACCCTTCGAACCCTACACGTCCTGACGCAACGTCGCGCTTCGACATGCTCAGCGTGACGGGGACGGCTCGTCGCCGGAGGCGTTGTCGTCGTGCACGAGCGTTCCGAGGAACGCGCCGAGGATGTCTTGAGGAGCGTTGTTCTGCGGGCCGCCGATGACGCTCCAGTCGAAGTATTTGTTCACGTCGGAGCGCCGCAGCGTCGCTTCGAGCGTTTCCAGCGCTTCGTCTGACGTGATCATCCACAGCAGCACGACTGCGTCGACTTCGCGTGCGCGTTCCATCACGTGATAGCGATAGGCCCAGATGACGCCTTCATCGTCCTCGACGAACGCTTCGTTGAGTTGGGCGACGCGATTCTCCAGAAACCGCGTCGCATCGCCGGCGTCGAGCCCGTACCAAGCGGGCTTGGGGATGAACGTCGTGAGGTAGAACTGCGGTGGGCTGTCGTCGTCGTCGTCGTCGATCTCGTCGATGTCGTCGAGCGGGTCCCGCGGATCCTGGGGGTCCATCCGGGCGAGTGTACCCGTTTGCGGCGGCCGGTCCCCGCCGCAGCGGCGTGCAGCCCGAGGTTTTCCGCGCCGGCGGAAACGAGCGTCTCGTCGCACTCGACGTCGATGAGGTGTCCGCATGTTCTCGTCCGACCCGCCCGAAGATGCGCGCGTGCGCGACTTCTACGAGGACGCGCGGGCCGGCGACGGATACGTGAACCTGGCGCACGTGTGGGCGTGGCGTCTCGAGGTGTGCGATGCGTTCAACCGGACGCGGAACGTCCTGCGCGAATAGTCGACGCGCTGCGTTCGGCCGGCCCGTCGACGCGGCGGCTCAATCGTAGACGCCGCGCACGCTCCACGCGCTGCCTTCGCGCGCGATGCGCAGCAGCGCGCCGTCGTCGAGGCACACGTCGTATTCGTCGCGTGCGAGCGGCGTGCCGTCGCCGGTCGCCGGCCCCCACCAGCGTTCCTCGACGCGCCACGGCCCCGCCGCGTCGACGACCTGCTGCGGCGGTGAGCCGACGAAGCGCGGCGCGCCGTCGAGCACGCGCACGTCGACCGGACGCGGCTCGACGACGCGCAGTTGCAGCGTCGCCGCGGCCGGGAGCGGCGCGGGCGCGGCGTGCGGCACGCCCGGTTTCGTTGCGAGCGTCTCGATCGTGAACGGTTCGAGCGCGAAGCGGCGTTCGATGCGCGGTCCGTCGACGACGCGCGCGCGCAGCGCCGAGCCTTCGCCGAGCGCCGCGTCGAGCCGCGCCAGGACGACGCCGATCGCATCGGGGTCGGGATCGCTCGCCGCGAACAGCGAGAGCGCGACGCCGCCCGACGCCAGCTCTTCCGCCACGAGCCGCAAGCCGACGACGGGCGCCGGAAGCACGACGCCTTCCAGCCGCGCGCGCAAGAGTTCGAAGAGCGTCGCCGGCACCGCGGTCGGCTGCGCGACGCGCGTGTGGACCGTGCGCGCTTCACCGTCTTCGCACTCGAGCGTCAGCACGAGGCGGCCGGCGCGTTTCCCCGCCGCCGAAAGATCGTCGACGACCCACCCGACGAGCGTGCGCAACGCGAAGAGCACCTGCTCTTCCGACGTCGTTTCGCCTTCGCCGTAGAGGACGCGGTCGACGCGCAGCGCGCGCGGACGCGGGCGCAAGGGCCGCTCGTCGATCCCGCGCGCGCGGTCGTGCCACGCCGCCGCTTCGGCGCCGAACCGGCGGACGAACGGCCCGTGGGGAAGCGCCGCAAGGTCGCCGAGCGTCGTCACGCCGAGCAGCCGCAGCCGCTCGACGACGGCCGGATCGATCGCGAGCAGTTCGAGCGGGAGCGGCGCCACGAACGCCGCCGGATCGTCCCCGCAGATCGCCCCGTCGCCGATCCGCGTCGCTGCCCGCGCCGTGAACCGATTCGGCCCGCACCCGATCCGCGCCGCAAACTCACTCGGAGTTCCGAGCCCGTCGCAGGAGCGAAGGGCGGCCCGCACCGCGCCGATCCACGCCGCAGGATCCCCCGCGATCCCCTGCATCTCGAGAAACGCGCACCCGAGCCCGTCATCCTCGACCAGCGGCGACGCGGCGTCGAGCGCCTCGAGGACTTCGTGCCACACCCGCCCGTCGGCGACGGGATCGTCGACGACCGTGCGCGCCTCGTTGGCGACCGCCTGCGCCTGCGTCAGCGTCAGCCCGGGCCGCACCCCCAGCGCCGCCGCCGTCAGCGTGCAGTCGACGACCCGTCCGCGTTCGAGCTTGTCGGCGAGGATCAGCGGCGCGTCGAGATCGACGCCTGGGACGGTCAGCTTCGCGACGGCTAGGCGGAACGCGGGGATCCAGACGCAGACGACGGGCATGGGCGGAGCCAGAGAGTATCGAACATACATTCGATTGTCAATATCGCGAGAGGTGCGGATGTTCGCGTCTCGCGAGAACCGAAACGCACGCTCATCGCGCCGCTGCAGCGGCGTTTCCCGCGACGGGGGAGGGAGGAAGCAATGGACGACGCCTCCGCTGCACGCGCATCGGAACGCTACGGCGCGCTGTGGGTCGTTTGCGCCGTCGTCTTCGCAGTCGGCGCGGCGATCGCGTTCTACACGATTCCCACCGGGAGCGACGCGTTCTTCGCATACGCCGGGCGGGCGATGCTGAAGGGGCGCGTCCTGTACCGCGACGTGTGGGACAACAAGCTGCCCAGCATCTACTGCATCAACGCGCTCTGGCAGGTCCTGTTCGGCTCGCAATGGGTGCTGCGCTACGCCGCACAGCTCGGCGTTCTGCTCGCGACGGTGTTGCTGTTCGCCGTTTTCGCGCGCGGCGAAGGGGTCCGTTTCCGGGGGCCCGCAACCTTTGCGCTCTCCGTTCTGCTCTCCATGCCGCCGCTGCAGCATTTCGGATATACCGAACCGTACGCGCTGGCGTTCATCATGGCTGCGCTCGTCGCCATGCAGCGGCGCGCCCCGATCGCGAGCGGCATCTTCCTGTGCCTCGCCGCAACGTTGTGGATTCCGGCGGCGCTGACGGCGATCGCGATCCTCCTGTATCAGCGCGAGCGGCAAGCGCGGATTCGTTTCCTCCTCAGCTTTGCGATTTCGGCGCTGGTTTACGGTGCGTTGATGATCGTCGTCCTCAGTCCGCCGGTTGTGGGCTCGCTGATCCACGACATGCGCAGCTACGAGAGCATGAAATTGCAGGCGGACGCAAAGGGGTTCAAGGGCGTGGTGCTCCATCTGCTCGCGACGCTCGAGTCGACCGCGCTGATCGTTCCGACTGTTCTCGCGATCGGCACGATCCGCACGCCGGCGACGCGGACGGAGCGCTTCGCGGTGACATGGCTCGCGTGCGCGCTCGCCGGCGCGTTCATCAACCTCAACCTGTTCCAGCACTACTTCATCCCGGCGGCGGCTCCGCTCGTGTTCGCCGTCGCCGTCTTCTGGGATTGGGCGCGGATGCCGCGGACCCGTCGCGTCGTGCTGGCGGTCCTGGTCATCGCGCTGATCGTCCGTCTCCCTTCGATCGCGGCGGCGATGCAGGACGGCATCGCTGCCGGGAAGGACGAGGCAGCCGCGACGGCCGCCGCAGGCAGAACGCTCGATGCCGCGCTGCCGAAGCAAAGCCGAATCCTGGTCGTCGGCACCTTTAACGGGATCTATCTCAGCGCGAATCGTGACGCTTCGGGTCGCTTCGCGAACGCGTTCGGCTTCGCGCTCGCCTCTCCCGATCAGCAGCGGTCGCGGCAGACGCAGTATCTCGACGATGCGCGGCATGCCGACGCCGTCGTCGTCGTGAACGCCGGCAGCATCGGACGCTTCGCAGCGCTCGACGGTCTCCTGCGATCCGACTTTCGGCCGGTCTGCGTCGGCAGCATCCCGCAGATCGAGATCTCTTTCAATCGCCGGCTCGGCGCGCTCCAACCGCCCTGCTCCTCCCCCTGAGGCGCAGCCGGCGGAGATACGGATGCGCCGGCGTAATACGCGCACGATGACGAAGATCGCCGTCACCGGCGCCGCCGGAACGATCGGAAAGCCGCTCTGCACCGAGCTCGCGCGCGATCACGACGTCGTGCGCATCGATCTGCACGACGCCGACGTGATCGCCGACATCCGCGAGCTCGAACCGCACGTGCGCGCGTTCGCCGGCTGCGAAACGGTCGTGCATCTCGCGGGGATTCCGTCGGTGACGTCGTCGTGGGACGAGGTCCACGGCATCGACATCGGCGGCACGTACGTCGCGTTCGAAGCGGCGCGGCGCACCGGCGTCAAACGCGTGATCTTCGCGAGTTCGAATCACGCCGTCGGCCAGTACGAAGTCGACGCCGGTGCGGCGCTCTACGAACCGGCGTACGGGCTCGTCGTCGGCGTCGGCGCCCCGTATCGCCCCGACAGCCTCTACGGCGTGTGGAAAGCGTACGGCGAAGCGCTGGGGCGATACTACAGCGACGCGTTCGGTCTGCAGGTGACGTGCACGCGCATCGGTTCGATCACGGCCGCCGACCGCCCCGACGATCCGAGCGTCGCCGACTCGTCGGGCTGGCTCGATCTCACCGTCGAGCAGAAATTCAAACGCTACGCCGCGACGTGGATGTCGCAGCGCGATTACGCGCGGCTCGTGCGTGCGATCATGGCGCACGACGTCCCGTTCGCGATCGTCTACGGCGTCGGCGACAACGCAACGCGGTTCTGGGATCTCGAACCGGGACGCGCGCTGTTCGGCTTCTGGCCGCTCGACGGGGTACGCGAACGCGGCTGACGCCGCAGACGTTCTCCGGACATGATCGTCGCCGCGCTCGCGCTGGTCGCCGTCCTGCCCACCTACGGGCCGCTCCCGGCCCCCTCGCCGACCGCGCCGCCGGGGATGCGGATCCCGGTCGCGCCGACCGAAGCGCTGATCGTCAACTCCGGCTCGACCAACACCGCCGGCTATCGCCTGCGCGTCGACAGCGCGGGCCGCACGACGCTGCAGCAGGGCGACATCGCACTGCGAAAGACGGTCTCCGTCCGGCTGGCGCAACGGTTCTTCGCCGATCTGCGCGCGGCGGGTCCGCTCGACGCGATGCGACCGGCGCGCTGCATGAAGAGCGCGTCGTTTGGGACGACGATGACGATCGTCTATCGCGGGAAGACCTCGCCCGACGTCTCGTGCGCGAGCGCCGGCCGCCGCCTCGACGAGGACGCGCTCGCGCTCGCCGACGCCGCCGGCGTCACGATCACCGCGCGGCCGCTTCCGGGCGGGCCGTAGACGCTTGCGCGGCTGCGTCGAGCGCGGCACATGAAGCCGCGCTGAAAGCGCGGTGAGCGTTCTCTGAGATCGCGTGCATTCGCCGGATGCGCTGCGTAGGATGACTGCACGGACACCGCATCCGCTCGCATTCATCCGCATCTTCCGGAGGTCCCGATGTTCAAGAAAGCCATCATCGCCGCTGCGCTCATGACCTCGCTGGTCGCGCCGCTCGCGGCGCTCGCCGACGGTGAAGTCGAACAGCGCATCGACAGCCAGCAGACCCGCATCAACCAGGGCGTGCAGAACGGCTCGCTGACCTACGGCGAGTACCATCGTCTCGACAACGGACTCGACCGCATTCAGGCCCAGCGCGCGCGCGATCTGCGCCGCAATGACGGGCATCTGACGCCGGCGGAATACCGCCGGCTCAACCGCGAGCAGAACCGTCTCTCGGATCGCATCTACTTCGACAAGCACAACCGCGCGCATCAGCACCGCTAGTCGCGTCACGAAGTCGCCCGGCGTGCATGCACGGACGCTGCCGCGACGTGCACGAACGGACGCTCGCGCACGTCGGTGAAGTCCGGGCGGTCTTCGAAACCCTCGCAGCGCACGAGCGCGTCGCCCGCCGGGGCGGCGCGTTTGTGTTTGCGCACGACCGCGCGCACGTCGAACCCCGCCAGCTCACCGCAATGGCCCGATGCGCCGTTCCAGCGCACACGCTCGATCGCCGTCTCGAGCCGCACCGAGGCGAAGTAGCGCAGTTCGGTCGACGCTTCGTCGCCCAGCGCGATCAGCAGCGCGTTCGCGCGATGGGTCAGGCTCGCCAGCCGCGTCCAGGTCGCCTGGCCGGTGCCGCGGCCGCTGGGAAGCGCCGGGATCACGACGACGGTGAACGCTCCGGAGCGCACGACGATGTCGGCGGCCCGCGCCGCCGCGAGCGGTTCGGCCGCGGGGACGAGCAGCAGCCGCTCGAGACGCACCCCCGCCGCCGCGAGCGCCGGCGGGAAGAGGTGGATCCCGATCAGCGCGCCGAGGCCGGTGCGGGTCGCGGACGCCAGCAGGCGTGCGGCGAGCGCCCCGCGGCCCGAACTCGGCGGCCCCTCCAGCGTCCCGATCGTGCCGCGGTGGAATCCGCCGCCCAGGATGGCGTCGAGCTCGGCGAATCCGGTGCGCACCAGGGCCTCGTCGCCGAGCGCGAAGGCGGCCGCCGTCGCGTCGCGGTGGCGGCGTTCGAGCCGCTCGCGAAGTGCCGCGAACGCCTGGCCTGGAGGCGCCGAGGGGGCGGGGTCGACGGGCATCGGACGCCCAGTGTAATCGAACGTATGTTCGATGTCAATGGCGATCGGGGCGGCGCTTCGACGGGCTCAGCGTGACCGGGGGAGGGGTTCAGCGTGACCGAGGGACGCGCTCGGCGCGACCGCGGGGAAGGGACGGAACGGTTGGGCGGGGATGATCCCGAGAACCTGTGACCGCACTGCCTACGATCTCCGCCTCGGCGATTCGCGTCGAGCCGCTTGCCTACGTCGACCGTACCCTCGCCAACGGGTTGCGCGCGATCCTCGTCCCCGACCGCCGCGTCCCCTCGGTCGCGATCAACGTCGCCTACCGCGTCGGCGGAAAGGACGATCCGCCGGGACGCTCGGGGTTCGCGCACCTCTTCGAGCACTTGATGTTCAAGGGCACGTCGCGCACCGCGCCCGAGACGATCGATCGCCTCACCGAAGACGTCGGCGGCTACAACAACGCCTTCACGTCCGAAGACATCACCAACTACTACGAAGTGGTGCCGTCGAATCACCTCGAGCGCCTGCTGTGGGCGGAAGCCGATCGGCTCGCCTCGCTGACGGTGAACGACGCGAACTTCGCGACCGAACGCGACGTCGTGATCGGCGAGTACGATCAGCGCATCCTCGCCGAGCCCTACGGGATGCTCGACGAGCTCGTGAACCGCGAAGCGTATCGCGTGCACCCCTACGGGCGCGGCGTGATCGGCAGCCCCGACGAGCTCAACGCCGCATCGCTCGACGACGTGAAGGCGTTTCATGCGACGTACTACCGGCCCGACAACGCGGTGCTGGTCGTCGCGGGCGACCTCGACGTCGACGAGACCTGGCGCTGGATCGAACGCCACTTCGGGGCGATCGCCACGCCGCCGTCGCCGGTGCCGCGCGTCGTCGCCGTCGAGCCCGAACAGACCGCCGAGCGCGTGTACGAGCATCGCGCGGCGAACGTCCCGCTCGCGGCGGTCGAAGAGGCGTATCACATCCCCGCCGCGGCGCATCCCGACGCCGCGGCGCTCGACGTGCTCGAGACGATCCTCGGCGCCGGACGTTCGTCGCGCTTGTATCAGTCGCTGGTGTACACGCAGCAGCTCGCGACGAGCGCGTGGGCGTCGGCCGATCTGCGCCAGCAGCCCGGACTCTTCAGCGTGCGCCTCACCTGCGCGCGCGGCGTGACGCTCGAGGCCGGTCACGCGGCGCTGCGCGCCGAGCTCGAGCGGATTCGCGACGCGGCGCCGAGCGAGGCGGAGATGGCACGCGTCGGCACCCAGATCGCAAGCGCGCTGGTGCGCTCGCGGCAGACCTCGAGCGGCGTCGCTTTAGCACTCGTTCGCGCGACGACGGAGCGCGGCGATCCGGCGGCCGTCAACGGCGATCTGGACCGTTATCTCGCAGTCACCGCGGCCGACGTGCTGCGCGTCGCGCACACGTATCTGCGGCCCGAGAACCGCACCGTGATCCGGTACCTTCCGCAGTGACCGATCTGCAGAACGCCCCGCCGGCCGCCGGTCCGCCGCGCGACGCGACGATCGCGCGCGCCGAAGAGCGCATCCTCGACAACGGCCTGCGCGTCGTCGCGTTCGAACAGCGCAGCCTGCCGCTGATCGCAGCGCAGCTCGTCGTGCGCTCGGGCGGCGCCGACGAACGCGAAGACGAAGCCGGCCTCGCGGCGCTGGTCTCGGCGCTGCTGACGCAAGGCACGGCGGAGCGCGGCGCGACCGAACTCGCCGCCGCCGTCGACGCGCTCGGCGCGCGGCTCGACGCGGCGTCGGGCTACGATGCGTCGGTCGTCAGCGTCAGCGCGACGACGCCGGCGTTTCCCGCCGCGTTCGCGCTGCTCGACGAGGTCGTGCGGCGGCCGGCGTTCTCCGCGCACGAGGTCACGCGCGTGCGCGCCAAATCGATCTCCGATCTCGCGCTGACGTACGCGAATCCGAGCGCCGTCGCGCGCCTGGTCGCGCAGCGCGTCGCATACGGCAGCGCACCCTACGGCCACCCGCTGGCCGGCACGGCCGCGACGCTCGAACGGCTCGATCGCGAGGGCGTCGCCTGGTTTCACAACGCGTACTACCGGCCCGACGACGCCGCGCTCATCATCGGCGGCGACATCCCGATCGACGACGCGTTCGTACTCGCGCAGCGCGTGCTCGGCGAGTGGCGCGCGCCGAACGTGCCGCTGGCGCCGCGCCCGCACGGCGCGATCCCGCCGCCGCGCGCCCGCGTCGTGATCGTCGACAAACCGGAAGCCGGCCGCACCGCGCTGGTCGCGGGCCGCGTGACGATCGAACGCCGTTCCCAAGATTATTATCCGGCCGTCGTCGCGACCGCCGTGCTCTCCGGGTACAGCGGCCGCCTCAATCAGGAGATTCGCGTCAAGCGCGGGCTCTCGTACGGTGCGGGCGCGTCGCTCTCGGCGCGCCGGATGCCGGGGCTGTTCACCGCGTCGACGCTGGTCGATCACGCGCGCGCCGTCGAGGCGACCGACGTGACGCGGGCGACGCTACGGTCGCTCGTCGATGCGCCGGCGACCGACGACGATCTGATCGCTCGCAAAGCGACGGTCACCGGCGGGTTCTTTCGAGGCATCGAGACGATCGACGGCGTCGCCGCCGCGCTCGCCGAGCACGTCCTCTACGACGTGCCGATCGACGACCTCCAGCACTTCGCCCGGCGCGTGCAGGACGTCGACGCGGCGAGCGTCGGTGATTTCGCGAGCCGCGAACTCGCCGGCGAGCTGTTCGTCGTCCTCGCCGGAGACGCGTCGCGCTTCGCCTCGACGCTCGCGACGAAGCACGACGTGCACGTGATCCCAGCCGGCACGCTCGATCTCGGCAACGCGGCGGGGTTCGCATAATGCCGAACACGCAGATCGTCCGTCATCCCGAGCGCGCCGCCTACGATCGCTCGACCGTCGACGCGATCCTCGACGCCGCATACATCGCGCATCTCGGCGCGATCGTGGACGGCGCACCGGTCGTGCTGCCGTACGTGTGCGCGCGCATCGGCGACGAGCTCGTGCTCCACGGCTCGCGCCTCGCGGGAACGCTCACGGTGATTGCGCAGGGAACGCCGGTGTGCACGACCGTCACGCACGTCGACGGGCTCGTCCTCGCGCGCAGCGCGTTTCACACGTCGATGAACTATCGCTGCGCGGTCGTGCACGAACGCGCGCGGCTGGTCGACGATCCGGCGGAGAAAGCGCGCATGCTCGACGCGATGTTCGAGCGGATCCTGCCCGGACCCGCGACGCAGGTGCGCGCGATGACGGACGGCGAGCGCGAGGCGACGTGCGTGATCGCGCTTCCGCTCGACGCCGCGTCGGCGAAGGTCCGCATAGGCGGCGCGATCGAGCCCGCCGCCGACGGCGATCCGTCGGTGTGGGCGGGCGTCGTTCCGCTCGCGTTGCGCGCGGGGACACCGCAGCCCGACGCCGTCACCGGCGCGGATGCGCCGCCGCCGCAGTTACGGTAGCAGCAGCAGTTTTCCGGTCGTCTTGCGCGCTTCCAGATCGCGGTGCGCCTGCGCCGCGTCGGCCAGCGGATACGCCGCGCCGATGCTCGCCTTGAGCTTGCCGTGCTCGACGTACGCGAAGAGCTCCCGGGCGCGCTGCTGCACTTCCTCGGCGGTGCGCGTGTAGTCGACCAGCGTGGGGCGCGTGAGGTAGACGGAGCCGGCCGCGGCGAGCTTCAGCGGGTCGACCGGCGGCGTCGGTCCGCTGGCGTTGCCGAACACGACCAGCATCCCGCGCGGACGGAGCGTCGAGAGCGAGCGTTCCCACGTGTCTTTGCCGACCGAATCGTACGCGACGTCGACGGCATGGCCGCCGACGAGACGGCGCGTCGCTTCGGCGAAGTCTTCGTCGGCGTAGACGACGACGTGATCGGCGCCGGCCGCTTTCGCGATCGCCGCTTTTTCGGCGGTGCCGACGGTCGCGATCACCGTCGCGCCGCGCACCTTCGCGAGCTGCACGAGCAATTGACCGACACCGCCGGCGGCGGCATGGATCAGCGCGACGTTGCCGGGCTGCAGCGGAAAGGTGTCGTGCGTAAGGTAGTGCGCCGTGAACCCTTGCAGCATCAGCGCGCAGGCGGTGCGGTCGTCGACGTCGCCCGGAACTTCGACGAGAAATTGCGGCTCGACGACGTTCGCCTCGGCGTAGCCGCCGGCGCCGGCCTGCGTGTACGCGACGCGCGTCCCCTTCGCAAAGCCGGTGACGCCCTCGCCGACGGCCTCGACGACGCCCGCACCCTCGCGGCCGAGGATGGTCGGCAACGGGCCTTTGTAGAGGCCGGTGCGGACGTAGACGTCGATGTAGTTGATCCCCGAGACCACGTGCCGGACGAGCACCTGGCCCGGGCCGGGCGCCGGGACCGGGACGTCGACGTACTCGAGAACTTCGGGACCGCCGTTGCGGTCGATGCGTATCGCCTTCACGGTCGCTCGGACCGCAGCAAGCGCAGCGCGGTTTCCGTCGCGCGCGTGCGGGTACTCCTGTGGTCGTGGAACGTCCGGATCTCTATGAAGACGACCTGACCGAAGAGCGCTATCCGACTCCGGCTGAGCGCGATCGCGAAGCGGGCGAGACGACGCTCGATCCCGACACGCTCGGCGACGGCGACGCCGACGGTTAGCGGAACTCGTCGGCGCCGGTCGTCGACGAGGTTCCGGGGACCGGCGGCGCCTCGCGCTCGTCGCGGAAGAGGTACGTTGCCGACATGCGGTCGAGCGCGTTCTCCGGCGCCGCGTCGACCAGACGCGCGACGTGTTCGAGGTCGCGCTGCAGGCGCGCCGCGAACGTCTCCCCGCCGATCGCCTCGCTGAGCGCGCCGGCGGCGCCGCGCAGGTGATATTCGATCCGGACGGCGACGTGCGTGCGCCGCGGAGCGAGCGCTTCGAACGTGACCTGCCCGCGGTGTGAGGTGCCGTCGACCGCACGCCACGCCAGGCGGCGGTCGGGGATCGAGCCGTCGTCGACCGCGTCGAACTCGGTCCGCCCGATCGCGTCGACCACCCAGTGCGTGCGCCGGTCGTCGACGCGACGCACGTCTTTGACGAAGGTCATCAGCTTGGGCAGCTCTTCGACGCGCGCGAACAGCGCGTAGAGCTTCGCCGCGGGTGCATTCATGCTGACCGCCGCAGTGTGCTGTGCCATCGTTCTCCCTCCGACGATACCGGCCGTTCGCAAGTACAGCGTACCCGCGCGCGTGGGTACGTACCAGCCCTGATGAACGCGTTTTTGGACCTGGGACTCCTCAAGGCGACTGTCGCCCGCTTCAACGCCGACAAGGCTCCGCGCCTTGCGGCGGCGCTGTCTTACACCACCGTCTTCGCGGTCGCCCCCGTCATCATCATCGTCGTCGCGATCGCCGGCTACGTCGTCGGCGTCGCCAATGGAACCGGGCACGGTCATCACGTCGTCGAGGACCGGCTGATTGGCGCGATCGCAAGCTCGGCCGGGCAGGGAGCGGCCGAGACCGTGCGCCAGATGGTGACCGCGAGCTTCGACAAGCCGCGGCAGTCGATCGCCGCCCAAGTGATCGGTTGGATCACGTTCATCGTCGGCGCGGTCGGGCTGTTCGCCGCGCTCCAGGATGCGCTCAACACGGTCTGGCACGTCGAGCCGCAGAAGCGCACGATCTTCGTCGCGATTCGCGAACGCATCGCGTCGTTCGGGATGCTGCTCGCGATCGGTTTTCTGCTCCTCGTCACCACGCTCGCGAACGCCGTGATCGCGGTGATCAACGCGCGCATCGCGGCGCTGCTGCCCTTCGCCGGCGCCGGCGTGCTGTTCGGCGTGATCAACGTCGTCGTCTCGATCGCGCTGATCGCAGGGCTGTTCGCGCTGATGTACCGCTACCTGCCCGACACCGAGATCACTTGGCGCGACGTGTGGCCGGGGGCGATCGTCACCGCGGTCGCGTTCGTGATCGGCCAGAGTCTCATCTCGCTCTACATCGCGCACGCCGGGATCGGCTCGGGATACGGCGCGGCGGGCTCGCTGCTGGTGATCCTGGTGTGGGTATACTACTCGTCGATGCTGCTGCTCTTCGGCGCCGAGTTCACGGCGGTCTCGAAGGAGCGCCGCGCCGCGGCGCCGGCCGCGACGCACTCCGCGAACGGCGCACCGCCGCGCGCCGCCGCAGCCGGACGCTGAGAACGAACGCTACGATCGCACCGCGGCGGTGCCGCTGACCAGCCGCGTGTGCGACCACTTCTCGTACGGCTGTACCCGGCGGAACAGCGAGACGACGCCGACGACGAAGAACAGGCTCGCGACGAAGGAGCAGTACCGCCCGAGCGCCTGTCCGAAGCCGACGCGCAGCGCCCGGTTCGTCCCCACCACGCGCAGGTCGCAGATCATCATCCCGAAGGTCTGCCCGACCAGCGCGACCAGCACGATCGCATACGCCCACAGGGCGGCCCACAGCAGCATCTCGCTCGCGTTGAAGGAAATCGACGGATGCCCGGGTGACGCCGCGGCCGCCGTCGCGATCGCCTTCACGAACGGCGGGACGTCCGGATCGGCTTGCAATTCCTTGACGACGGATCCCGGGGCGATCGTCGCCTGCACGATCCGGCCCGCCGTCGGCACGATCAGCTGGAGCAGAAGGAGGTCGATCCCGAACGCCGCGAAGCGCCGCCAGAAACCGGCGTAGCGCGCCTCGCGGGCTCCGTCGAACGCGAGCGGCGTCGCGGCGTTGACGGCGAAGCGTTCCGACCACCGTTGGTAGAGGGGATCGCGCGCGAACCGGTAGAGCGCCGCGATGCGGTTCGTGGCGTACGGCGTCGAGGCGGTCCACTCCGCGAGGCGCAGCGACGGTTCGGCGTTGAGTTCCTTGAGCTGCTCGGCGAATGCCGAGAGATCCATCTTGCGGCCGACGGGGTGGAACGTCGAAACGGCGATCGCGCGCATCGCCGCGTCGAGCGAGGCGCAGCACAGCAGGCCGACGCGGTCGGCGGTGTAGTCGATCTTTCGCAGTCACGCGCCGAAGGCGACCGAGATGACGCCGTTCTCGCGGCCGTTGGAACTGAGCAGCGAGGTGAGGCGCGTGTGTCCCGACGCGATGTGGCCGAGCTCGCGTCCGATCAAGAAGCGCCTCGTCGTCGCGAAAGTGGTCGACGAACTGCGCGGAGATCACGATCGCGTACGGATCGCCGATCCCGATCGCGACGACCGGGACGAACGGGTCGTCGCGCACGAAGACGTGCGGCGTCGGCATCCGCAGCATCCGCGCGCACTCGTCGACGATCGCGTGCACGTGCGCGAACTGGCCGGCGTGCACGCGCAGGCCGCCTCCCAGCAGCCGGCCGCGCGCGAACGCGACGTAGATCATCGCGACGATCAGCAGCAGCGCCAATTCCTGCCAGCTTACCTGATGCTGCAGGATCCAGCCTAGGATCACGACGGTGAGCGGCAGCGAGAGCAGCGTCCACACGAAGACGCTCGTCTCGCCGCGTACGCGCAGCGATTCCGATCCCCGAAACGGTGTCGGCACCGCCTCGTCCACCAGCCCTCCGCTACTTCAAACTGAATCCTGACGGATGCGCTTGGCGCTCGTAGGCGAACTTTCCGTCTTTGATCCGGTAGAAGTAGCAGTTCGGGTCGAAGGCGTCGCCGTAGGGCCCGAAGGTATACGACCCGGTGATCGTGTCGTAGGGGCCGCCGGTGCCGATCGCGCGCACCAGCGTGAGCCGGTTCGTCGCATTGGCGCGCCGCTGCGCGAGCTGGATCAGCTGAACGGCGGCGTAGCCGTACGCCGCGACCGGCGTGAGCGCGCCGTGCCGGGCCTGGTAGTCGGTGACGTACCGCTGCGCCGTCGGCGCCATCGGATAGTACGGGACGTTCGACGAAACGACCATCTCGTCGGCGGCTTTTGCATACTGGCGGACCGTTTGCGCGTCGAAGAAGCCTTGCGAGCCGACGAACCGTCCCGCATAGCCCCTCGCGCGCAGCGCGGGAAGCAGATCGCCCATGTCGGCGACGTTGCCGGCAAAGACGACGCAGTCGGGCGAGGCCGCTAGCACGTCGCCCGCGGCCTTCGCGAAATCCGGCTTGTCGAGCGAACACGTCGTCGAACCGGCGGCGAGGTGGAGCGCGCCGGCCCGCCGGACGAACGCCTGCGCGACGCTGGGCCCGTAGTCGGCGTCCTGGGTCACGACGTGGGGCGCCTTCGCGCCGGTTTTCACCGCGTAGTCGGCGAGCAGGTTCCCTTCGGACGAATCTTTGGTCGGGAGGCGAAAGACGTTGCGGTAGCCGCGCGCGGTGAGACGGTCGTCGGTGACGGTCGGGACGACGAGCGCGATCTGCGCGTTCGCGTAGTTCTGCAGCGCGGTCAGCGTCGCGCCGGCGCTCAAGTGCCCGATCACCGCCATCGTGTCGGGGTTGCCGAGCGCGAACTGGCTCTGCACCATCGCGTCCGCCGCGGTGTTGTGATCGTCATACGTGTCGACGAGGAGCGCGCGGTCGAACGACGAGCGCTGATCGTTCGCGTAGTCGACGGCGGCGCGCACGCCGGCGACGAGCTGCTGCCCGAACGCGCGGTCTTCGCCGCTCTGCGGGCACACCACCGCGAGCCGCAAGGTCGCGGTGAACGGCTGGATCTGCGCGACCTGCGTCGCACCCGCCGCGCTCCCGAGCGCGCCGAGAAACGCCGAACGGATCATCGCGCGACGACGTACGATGCGAGCGTCGTGCCGAGGAACGCGACCGAGAACGCCATATTGGTGAGAAAAACGCGATCGTTCAGCACGAAGACGTCCTGGGCGAGCGTGATGAGCCGGTCTTCATACAGCGTAACTCCCGCGGCGAGCAGGACGCCGGCATAGTAGAGCCAGCCGGCGCCGGCGAGGACCCCGGCCGCGAGCAGCGCGAGGGTCATCGTCACGTGGAGAACGATCGGCCAGAGCCGCGCGTTGCGCTCGCCGAAGCGCGCGGGAAACGAGCGCACGCCCAGCCGCACGTCCCAATCGAGGTCCATCAGCGCGTAGAGGATGTCGAAGCCGGCGACCCACACCGTGACCGCCAAAAAGAGCAGCAGCGCGGGAACCGTCACGGTTCCCGCGACGGCGATGTAGGCGCCAAGCGGGGCAAAGCCGTCGACCGCGCCGAGCACGAAATGCACCAGCCACGTGAAGCGTTTGCATAGCGGGTACGCGACGACGCCGAGCGCCGCGAGCGGGAGCAGTTTCACGCACAGCGGATTGAGCATCGCCGCGCTGACGAGCAGCACCGCAAGTCCCGCTGCGATCGCCCACAGCATCACTGAGGCGGGGAGCTTGCCGCTCGCGACCGCGCGGTTCGCGGTGCGCGGCACCTGCGCGTCGATCTTGCGATCGAAGAAGCGGTTCGCCGCCATCGCGGCGGTGCGCGCGCCGGCGACCGCGAGGGTGATCCACAGCAGCTGCCACCACGTCGGCACGCCGCGCGCCGCCATCACCGCGCCGACGTAGGCGAACGGCAGCGCGAAGAGCGTGTGCTCGATGCGGATGTCGCGCAGGAAGAGGCGCAGCGCGTTCACTTGACGCGATCCGTCCGCGGCGCGACCTCGCCCGGCGCGCGCGGCGGTTCGGCGAGCAGACGCGCGAAACGCGCCGGCCCTTGCCCCGACCACGCGTCGGCGCGGCCGATGCGCATCAGGTCGCCGATCCCGTACTCCGTCCAGCGCGCGTTCACCAATTCGCGGGTTTCCGCGTCGCTGCGGATTTCGGGCGGCCAATCGCGCGCGTATCCTTCGTCGGCGCGCTTGCGGGTCGCGTCGATCCCGAGCTTGTTCCCCAGCGCGAGTTCGTACGAGCCGGCGTGATCGAGATCGTCGACCGGCCCCGGCATCACGACGAAATCGCGCGCGGGATCGACGTTGTTGAGCGCGTTCCACACCACGCCGCGCACGTCGTGCACGTCGACGTCGTGATCGACGACGACGATGCAGCGCGTGAGCATCATCATGTGGCCCAGGCCCCACAGCGCGTTCATGACTTTCTTGGCCTGACCGGGGTACGACTTGCGCACGGCGACGATGACGAGATTGTGAAATCCCCCTTCCACCGGGAGATTGTAGTCGACTATCTCCGGAACCACCATCTGCAGAAGGGGCAGGAAGATCCGCTCCGTCGCCTTGCCCAGCCAGGCGTCTTCCATCGGCGGTTTCCCGACCACCGTCGCGCCCCAGATCGCGTCGGCGCGGTGGGTGATCGCGGTGACGTGCAGGGTGGGATACAGATCGGCGGCGCTGTACACGCCGGTGTGATCGCCGAACGGGCCTTCGACGCGCAGGTCGTCGTTGTCGACGTAGCCTTCGATCACGAACTCCGCGTCCGCCGGGACGTCGAGATCGACGGAGACGGCGTTCGTCATGCGCATCGGTTTGCCGCGCAGAAACCCCGCGAACGCGAGCTCGTCGATGATCGGCGGCAGCGGCGCGGTCGCCGCGTAGGTGAGCACGGGATCGCCGATCACGACCGCGACCGGGATCCGGCGTCCCCACTTCTCGGCGTGCGCGCGGCCCTGCTTGTGGCGCTGCCAATGCATCCCCGCGGTCGTGCCGTCGTAGATCTGCACGCGGTACATCCCGACGTTGGGGCGGCGCGTCTGGGGATCGCGCGTGAACACGAGCGGCAGCGTGACGAACGGGCCGCCGTCGAGAGGCCACGTGGTGAGGACGGGGAGTTGTCTGAGGTCGGGCGGATCGATGACGACGGCCTGTGAGGGAGCTGCGCCCTTGACGCGCACCGGCATCGCGGCGCGTCCGGCGAACGCGAGATCGGCGAGGCGCGTCACCTTGGCTCCCAGCGTCGGGGGCACCGCGAGATCGATCGTGCGCCGCAGCCGCTCCTCGACCTCGCGCAGCGTGCGGGCGCCGAACGCCATCGCGGCGCGCCGTTCGCTCCCGAACTGGTTGGTCAGCACCGGGAAGCGCGAGCCGCGCACGTGGCTGAAGAGCAGGGCGGGGCCGCCGGCCTTGACGACGCGGTCGGTGATCTCCGAGATCTCGAGCCGGGGATCGACCTCGGCGTCGATCGTCGCGAGCTCGCCCGCCGCGCGCAGCGCTCGCGCGAACGCGGCCAGCGAATCGTAAGCCATCCGAACAGGTTTAGACGCCGGGAGTTATCGGTCTTGCGCCGAGCGATACGGGAATCGCCGCGTTTGCGCGAATCGGGGCGGCATGGCTCAATTCATGGCGCTGGTCAAGCGCAATTATGCCGAGTTCACCGAAGCCGATTTCGCGCCACTGCTCGAGGGCGAGGCGGAACGCGCGCGCCAGCTCTACGTGCAGGGCGTGGTGCGCGCGATGTGGGGACGCAAGGACGTCCCGGGCGCGATCATGCTGCTCGAGGCCGAGTCGCTCGACGCGGCGCGCGGCTTCGTCGACACCCTGCCCTTGCGCGCCAAGGGGATGCTCGATCTCGACATGCTCGTGCCGATCGGACCGTATCGCGGCTTCGGCCCGCGCGGTTGAGCCCTAGTCCACCTGGATGAGCGCGACCGACGCGTCGTTGGCGCCGGCGCGTTCGAGGATCGTCTCGGCGTTCGCAGCGCCGAGCAACGCCGGGTCGAACGCGACCGTGGAGGCGAGGATCGCGTCGTGACGGTGCACGCGGTGCGCGATCGACGCCCCGTCGTGCGGTGCGGCGACGCCGGCGCCCAGCGCCGCGCCGCGGCCATGCAGGCGCTCGCGTTCCGCGAACCCGCTGTCGACGATCGCGCAATGCAACTGGCCTGCGCCGACGAAATCGAGATGATCGTCGCCGGGACGGATCGCGATCAGCGCGACGACCGCGGCGAGCGCATCGTCGCGATGGTCGCGCGCGTGATGTTCGACGACCCGCTCGAGCGTCGCGATCGCGCCGGGAAGCAGGGCGCGCGAGGTGATCAGCGCGCGCACTCCGCTGCGCAGCAGGTCGGCGACGGCGATGCGGTCGTTCCCGGCGATCACCTGGCCGACGGCGACGAGATGGGTGCCGTCGCGCAGATGGACGGTTTCGGCGAAGGTCGTGCCGTGCTTGCCGTGCGGCGCGCGCGACGCCGTCGTAACCGTCACAGCACGTACGCCGTCTCGCCGATGCGTGCGAGCGGCCAGCGTCCGGAGGCGAAGAGCGCTTCGCTCAGCACGAAACGGTGCTCCGGAAGTCCCACCGCCGACGCCAGCGCGCCGCGATAGACCGCATCGGCCGCCGCGCCGGCCGCAACGCGCGCGAGCTCCTCGTCGGCGATGCGCGCGCGCGCCAGGGCGGCGACGGCATGCGCCATGAAAATCTCCAGCCCGTTGTCGACGACCGCCGACATCGCCTCGAGCAGCACGTCGGGCCCCGTCGATGCGAGCGCGCAGTCTTTGAGCATCACGACATCCCTTGCATCGGCGTCGCGGGCCGCGTTCGCGCGCGGATCGTTCGCGAGCGCGCGCGCATCCTTCCAATTCGTCACCCGCTCGACCCGCGGAGCGAGCCGCGCCGCCGCTGCGCGCTCGTCGTCGGAGAACGGAAGCCCCGCGAGCGCGAACCAGCTTCCGCGCCGGATCGCGGCGGCGTGCGCTGCGATCACGGCCGCGTCGAAGGCCATGTGCGCTACGCCGCGACCGGCGGGAGCGCGAGCGCGCGGCCGGCGATCGTGTTGATTGCGATGTCGGCAGTGTGCACGGAGGGTTCTCCTCTACAGGTCCGCATCAGCGAATTCCGAGTTTGTCCAGGTACGACGGCAGCAAGTCGATCGGATCGCCCGTCTCGTTGACCGCCAGCCCTTGCCAGGCGTAGCGCACGACGCCGTTCGCATCGATAAGGAAATCCGACGGGATCTTGTATTTCATCCCGGCGTGCAGCTGCGCGTCGGGCGCGATCTGCGCGTCGAGTTCGTCGATCGGGTAGAGCGTCACCGGAAACGGGAACGCGGCGTTCGCGATCGCCTTGCGCGCAGTTGCGGCGTCGTCGAGGACGTCGACGCCGACGAACTGCACGCGGTCGCCGTATTTGGCGAAATCGTCGCGCACGAACGGGAGCGCCATCCGGCACGGCTCGCACCACGATGCGAACAGGAAGACGTAGGCCGGCTTTCCTTGCAGCGCCGCGAACGCGAACGGCGCGCCGTCACTGCGGGCGAGCGTCAGCGCGGGCGCGTGCCTGCCGACGGCGTCGGAGAGATCGAAGACCGTCGGCGGCGCACGGTGCGCGCCGAGCAGCGTGAAGGTCGCCAAGAGCGCGAGCGTGCGAAGCGCGAGCATGGTGGAATCTCGAAACTGCGACGAACGGCCGCGCCGTTCCCGGTCGAACGCAAAAGAGCCCGCCGTGACGGCGGGCTCTCGTGTCGTCGGAGCGAGTGCTATTCGCCGCCGCTCGGACGCGGGCGCCGGCGTCGCGGCCCGCGGTCGCTGCCGCCGCCCCCGCCCGTTGGGGTGGGACTGCTTTCACGGCGCGGCGCACCGTTGCTGCGCGCGCCGTTGCCGTTCCCGGCATAGCCGCCGCCGTTGCCGCCGTCGTCCTCACCGCCGGCGTCCGCACCCAGCACGGCCTTGCGGCTGAGGTTGATGCGGCCTTGCGCGTCGATCTCGATCACCTTGACCATGATCTGATCGCCCGGCTTCACGACGTCTTCGACCCGCTCGACGCGTTGCGGCGCGAGCTGCGAGATGTGCACGAGGCCTTCCTTGCCCGGCAGAATCGCGACGAACGCACCGAAGTTCATCAGTCGCGTCACCGTGCCGAGATAGGTCTCGCCCGGCTTCACTTCTTTCGTGAGCGCTTCGACCATCTGCTTGGCCTTCTCGGCACCCGCAGCGTTCGCGCCCGCGATGAACACGCGGCCGTCGTTCTCGATGTCGATCTTCACGCCGGTGTCGGCGACGATCTTGTTGATCACCTTGCCGCCGGGGCCGATCACGTCCTTGATCTTGTCGGGACTGATCTGCACGACGATCATCCGCGGCGCGAACTCGGAGAGTTCGGTGCGCGGCTCGCTGATCGTCTCCTTGAGCTTGTCGATGATGAACAGGCGCGACTTCTTCGCTTCTTTGAGCGCTTCGCGCATGATCTCGATCGTGATCCCGGCGACCTTGATGTCCATCTGGATCGCCGTGATCCCGTCGACGGTGCCGGCGACCTTGAAGTCCATCTCGCCCAGCGCGTCTTCGAGACCCTGGATGTCGGTGAGAACCGCGTAGTCCTTGCCCTTGAGGACGAGGCCCATCGCGACGCCCGCGACGTGGCCTTTGATCGGCACGCCCGCGTCGAGCAGCGCGAGCGTCGAACCGCACACCGACGCCATCGACGACGAGCCGTTCGACTCAAGCACTTCGCTGATCAGGCGCAGCGTGTAGGGAAACTCGTCTTCGGGCGGGAGCACGGGGACCAGCGCGCGTTCCGCAAGCTGGCCGTGACCGATCTCGCGGCGGCCGGGCGAACGCATCGGGCGCGTCTCGCCGACCGAATACGGCGGGAAGTTGTAGTAGTGCATGTAGCGCTTGTTGGGGATCGCGAGGATCCCGTCCAGACGCTGTTCGTCGGAGATCGAACCGAGCGTCGCGGCGGTGAACACCTGCGTCTGTCCGCGGGTGAAGACGCCCGAACCGTGCACGCGGGGGACGTAGTGCGTCTTGCACCAGATCGGCCGGATCTCGTCGGGCTTGCGGCCGTCGGGACGAATCTTCTCGTCGACGACCATCGTGCGCAGCTCGTCCTCTTCCATCGCTTTGAGGATCTTGTCAAAGTCCTTCGACTTGGAATCCTCGACGAGCGTGCGGACGTGCGCATCGTCCTTTTTGTCGAGCTTCGCCAGCGCGGCCTCGCGCGAGAGCGCGGAGAACGCGGCGTTGCGTTCCTGCTTGTCGGTGACGCGCATCGCCTTGGCGACCTCCTTGGCGAAGTTCTTGCGCATCCACGCGTCGAGCTTCGCATCGGAGGTGAGCAGCGGATACTCGCGCTTCGCCTTGCCGGCTTTTTTCGCGAGCTGATCGATCGCCTTGACGATCTTCTTGATCTCCGCGTGCGCGTACGCGACCGCGTCGAGGAACACGTCCTCGCTGATCTCGCTCGCGCCGCCTTCGACCATCATCACCGCATCGGCGGTGCCGGCGACGACGATCTCCATCCCGCCGGTCTCGTACTGTTCGAGCGTCGGGTTGGTGATGAACGCGCCGCTTTCGTCGCGGCCGACGCGCACGGCGGCGACGTTCTTCTGGAACGGAATATCGCTGACGGCGAGCGCCGCGCCGGCGGCGCAGACGGCGATGACGTCGCTGTCGAGACCGGGATCGGTCGAGAGGACCGTCGCGATGATCTGGACGTCGTTGCGGAAGCCGTCGGGGAACAACGGACGGATGGGGCGATCGATCTGCCGCGCGGAGAGCACGCCGTGTTCGGACGGGCGTCCTTCGCGCTTGATGTAGCCGCCCGGGATCTTGCCCGCGGCGTACATCTTCTCTTCGTAATCGCAGGTGAGGGGGAAGAAGTCGATTCCCTCACGCGGTTTCTCCGACGCCGTCGCGGCGCAGAGGACGACGATCTGATCGCCGTAGCGGACGAGGGCGGAGCCGTTGGCTTGCTTCGCAAGCTCTCCCGTCTCAATGACGAGCTGACGGCCACCGATCTCGAGCGAGACGGATTCTGGCACTGATACTCCTAGATTGTCTGTTCTTGCTGTTCGCTTACGATTTTGTAGCGTACGTGGGTTCGGCGGCAGCGCGAAGGCGGCCTGGTCCACGGGAAATGCGAAAGCCCGGCCGTGGGCCGGGCTTTCGGGGTTGGTCGCTTCCGGTGCGCGTCAGCGGCGCAGGCCCAGGTCGGCGATCAGCTTGCGGTAGCGGTCGAGGTCTTTGTTCTGCAGGTACGCGAGCAGGCGACGGCGCTGACCGACCTGCATCAGCAGGCCGCGGCGGCTGTGATGATCCTTCTTGTGGACCTTCAGGTGCTCGGTGAGCTGGTTGATCGAGGCCGTGAGGGTCGCGATCTGGACGTCGGCGGAGCCCGTGTCGTTGGGGCCTTTGCCGTACTTGGCCGAGAGTTCGGCCTTCTGTTCTTTGGTCAGGGGCATCGCAGGGGGAGTCCTCGTTCAAGGATAGGCTCGCATCGTCTCCAGGGGCACGTGCCTCCGGGACGGCGACCGACGGATCGTAGCAGAGCCCGCAAGGGCCGTCAACTCGATCGCGCTCTACGCCGAGGGCGTCTCCTCGGCGAGCGCCGCCTTGAGCGCGTCGCGCAGCGTCTCGAACTCTGGCGGTGCCGAGGTGGTGCGTTCGCTTTCCATCTCGATGGCGGTGAGAATGCGGCGCGCTTCGGCCCGGTCGAGGCGAAGGTAGAGGCCCGCCGCGAGCTCGCCGTCGAGGCGTTCCAGCGCGCGTTTCGCCATATTGGCCTGGCCGAACGAATAGGCGTGGTGGCTGGCGTTGCCGAGCAGCTTCAACTCGGATTCCAGCCAGTCGCGATAATCCTTGAGCAAGGCGTCCTCCTGCGTGCGCGGAACCGGTCGGCTCGTGAACGATGTCCTTCGCCACGCCGCCGACGACGACTTCGAGCCGGTGGCGCGGGTCGGCGAGATCGCGCCGGGTTCGGCGAAAGCGTTCGTGGTCGGCGACCGCGAGATCGCCGTCTTCCACGTCGACGGCACGTACTACGCGCTCGACAATACGTGCCCGCACCAAGGCGGACCGCTCGCGGAAGGCTGGATCGAAGGCGTGCAGGTGACGTGTCCGTGGCACGCCTGGACGTTCAAACTCGCCGACGGAAAGATGACGCTGGGCGATTACGCCTGCGTCGACACGTTCGATGTCGCGATGCGCGGCGACCGCATCTGCGTGCGACGGCACGCGCGACCCTCGACGTAACGGCGCAGCGCGCGCGAGCGGCGCCGCACCGTTCAGCAGCCCGCGGGCGCGGGCGCAGTGCGCGCGCCGAGCGGGATCGAGAGCCGCAGCGTCAGCGATGACGGCGGCCCGAGGCGATCGAGGCTGGTGAGATATCGCGCATCGGCGAGGTTGTCGAGCGCGAGCGTCATCGTCGTCCCGCCGCCCGTGCGCATCGAGAGCCGGCCGCCGATCAGCATCGTCGCGCCCAGCGGCTGGCGTTCGAGGTCGTCGGCGAACGTCGGGCCGGTGTAGGCGACCTCGAGGCCGCCGGTCACTATCCCGACCGTGCGTTCGGCGTCGAGCGAGGCCGCGGCGTCGGGGACGTATGCAAGCCGCTTTCCGATCTGGGTGCGGCCGCCCGCGACCACGCGATCGTGCTGCGAGGTCGCGAACGCCCGCAGCGAGCCGCACAACGTGCGCCGCGCGTACTCAGCGGTGTACGCATCGGTCGCGGTGCGTCCGAAGTTGCGCCGCTGCTGCACGTTCGCCGCGATCGTCGCGAAGCCGATCGCGTCGGTCACGCGCGTGGCGGTGTAGTCGAGCGCGAAGCGGCCCGCGGCGTTCGCGACGTCGATCCCGATCTGCGCCGAGCGGCTGCGTTCCGGCACGAGCGCCGGATTGTTCTGCTGCAGCACTGGGCCGATTCGGAAACTGCGGATCAGTTCGTTCAGGTACGGGGCGCGCACGCCCGTGCCGAAGGCCGCGCGCAGCGACGTCGCCGGCGACGCGTCGACGCGCAGCGCGACGCGCGGCGAGAGAGCCGCCGCGTGCCGTTCGCCCAGCGCGTTCGTCGCGATCGCGTCGTAGCGCACGCCGGCGATCGCACCGATCCGTCCGTCCCACGTGCGCTGCAGCGCGAGGCCGTCGAGCCGCTGCGTCCCGCTGACGTCGCTCTGCACGGCGTTCGCTGCCGTGAGTTGATCGCTGCGCCCGGTGACGCTGCGCCGTTCGGCGACCAGCGCTAGGTCGCCGCCGCCGGCGGCGCGGCTCCAGCGCAGGCGCACGCCGGCGTCCGACGTCGGCACGTGCTGCGTGTACAGCAGCGCGCCGGGTGCGGCCGGTTTGTCGGCGAGGTTGACGACCGCGGTGCTGCGCAGGAACGCGGTGACCGAGAGCAGTGCCGCCTCGCCGCCGCTCCAAGTCGCGTACGCCTCCCGCAGCGAACGCGAGAAGCCGTCGTTGGTGCGCCCGTCGTCCTGCGCGTCGTCGCTCTCGAGCGCGCCGAGGTCGAGGCTCGCGCGGGGACCGCTGCGCCGCAAGCGGACCTGCGCGACATCGGCGTTGCTGATCGCGACGTGGTCGACCGGCGAGGCCTGCGCCGGCGGGATCACGCCGTAGCCGAGCCGCCGGGTCGCCAGCGTGATCGCGCTCGCGAAGGGTCCGATCGCGCCGGTGCTCGCGAAGGTGACGTTTTCGCGCGTGACGCCGCCGGCGGAGAGGTCGAGAAATCCGCCCGCGCGCGTGTCGGGCGCGAGGCTCGAGAGCGCGAGCACGCCCCCGATCGCGCCCGAGCCGTAGAGCGCCGAACCCGGGCCGCGCAGCAGCTCGCCGCGCGCCAGGCCGGCGGCCGGGATCGCATTCCAATCGACCTGACCGCCGAAGCCGTCCTGGGCGGGGATCCCGTCGAGCAACAGGCTTCCGCGGTCGCTCCCGGCGCCGGCGAACGAGAGCCGAAGCTGCCCGTAGTTCGTGAAGGGCGCGTTGCTCCGGTTGCGGTCGACGCCGGGGAGCGCGCGCAGGGCGCCGTCGAGCGACGGCGCCGTGGCGGCGCGCAACTGCCTGCCGTCGAGCACCGATGCGGCTTGCGGCGAGCGGTGCAGCACCTGCGGCGCCCCGCTGACCACGGTGACGGTGCCGATTGCGGTGAGCGGCGACGGGCTCGGCGAGGGCGAGGGCGACGGCGTGGGCGTCACGGCGGCCGCGATCAGCGTCGCGGCCGTTGCGAGAACAGCGATCACGATTGCGTTAGACGAGCGCTTCGCGGAGGTCGGCGACGGAGCGCGAGCCGGTGGCGAACATCGCGATCCGCAGGCCGGTGACGAGCTCGTCGATGAGCTCGGCGCAGGCGGCCTCCGAGGTCTCGGCGGCGCGGAGGAACGGGAGCGCGAGGCCGGCCAGGTCGGCGCCGAGGGCGAGGGCCTTGGCGACCTGGACGCCGTCTCGGATCCCGCCGCTTGCGACCAGCGGAGTCGACGGCAGCGCGGCGCGCAGCGCCGCGGTGGCGCGCGGCGTAGGGTGGCCCCAGTCGCCGAACGCTTCGGCGATCCGCTCGCGACGGGCGTCACCGGCCCGGCGCCCCTCGACAAGCGCCCACGATGTCCCGCCGGCGCCCGCGACGTCGATCGCCGCGGCGCCGCAGCCGACCAGCCGCGCCGCGGTCGAGGGCGCGATTCCCGAACCGACGCTCTTCACGATCACCGGAACCTCCAGCGCGGCGCAGAGCGCCGCGATCTTGGGCTCGAGCCGCCGGAAGTTCGTGTCGCCGTCGCGCTGGATCGCTTCCTGGAGCGGGTTGAGGTGCAGGTACAGTCCGTCGGCGCCGAGGTCGTCGACGAGCCGCCGCGCAGCGTCGACGGTGACGCCGTAGTTGAGCTGGACCGCGCCGAGGTTTGCGAACAGCACAACCTTCGGCGCGACGGGACGGACGTCGAAGGTGGCGCGCAGTGCGGCGTCCTCGAGCATCGCGCGGCCGCTCCCCAGCGCGAACGCGACGCCGGCGGCTTCGGCCGAGACCGCCAGACGGCGGTTGATCGAGGCGGCGCGCGGAGTCCCGCCCGTCATCGACGAGATCAGCAGCGGCGTGCGCAGCGGGTGGCCGAGGAACGTGGCGGCGACGTCGACGTCGGCGAGCGCGATCTCGGGGAGCGCTTCGTGCCGCAGGCGCACGGCGGACCAGCCGGCATCGAGCCGGGAAGCGACGTCCTCGTCGAGGCAGACGTCGAGGTGGCGCGACTTGCGCTGCTCGGTCGATTCTCCCATTCGTGGAGGCCTCCGCGCCGCAATCGCCGATCACCTTCCCGGTGGAACGCTCCCCGGCCGGATCACGCCCTTCGTACGACGGCAGCGACGGAACCGCCGGCGGAACGGCATTCGGCGACGCGCTCCGGCGGCTCGCGGCGGAGAAGGACCTCGATCTCGCTGGGCTCGCCGGCGCCGCCAGCCTCGATCTCGCGCTCGTCGAAGGCGCCGTCGGCGGGACCGCGCGCCTCGCCGTCCCGGCGCTCGCGCGGCTCGCGCGGGCGCTGCGCCTGCGTCCGATCGCGTTCCTTCAGCAGACCGGGCTCCTCGGGCTCGAGGTGTACGCGGGCGGGCTCGACCCGCTCTACTTTCTCCCGGACGGGCAGATCCGCTACGACGCGCGCATCTACATGCGGGAGATCAACCCCCGTCACGCCGTCCCCGAAGGCGACATGACCAAACGCAATCCGGTGCTCAAAGCGCTCGCCGACGATACGGTTCTCGACGCGCTCGGGAAAGTCGAGGTCGAACTCGCGTACCTCCTGCGCGCTGCCGTCCAGGCGACCGGCGGCGGACTGTAGCCTCCGCCTGCCGAGAGGGGAGCGCGGGGACGCGGTGAGAACGCCCGTTCCCCTATGGAAATCGAAGGGAAGCGCATCGCCGCGCTCGTCGGCGACGGGTTCGAAGAGTCGGAGCTGATCGAGCCGCGCCGGGCGCTCGAAGAAGCCGGCGCGGTGGTCACGATCGTTGGTGTCGACGATCGTGCGCTGCAGAAGATCCGCGGCAAGCGCGGTCTCGACGAGGGCGTCAGCGTGAAAGCCGAAGAGCTGGTCGCCGACGTGACGGCCGACGACTTCGACGCGCTGCTGATTCCCGGCGGCCAGTCGCCCGATCACATCCGCACCAGCAAAGACGTCCAGCGCTTCGTCAAAGAGTTCGACCAGGCGAAGAAGCCGATGTTCGTGATCTGCCACGGCCCGCAGGTGCTCATCTCGTCGCAAGTGGTGCGCGGCCGGACCCTCACCGGCTACGCGTCGATCGCCGACGACATCCGCAACGCCGGCGGCCTCTACCGCGATCAGCCGGTGGTGCAGGACGGCAACTGGATCACCTCGCGCAACCCGCACGACATTCCGCTCTTCAACCGCGCGATCATCGAGAAGCTCGCCGCGCAGAACGCGCCGGTCTAACGACCCCGCGATCCGCGCGCGCCGTCAGCCGGCGCCGCGCGGGTCGCGTTCGAGCGCCGTGTAGAGCCGGGCCATCCGTCCGCTCTCGCGATACGCCTTCGCACGCATCGCGAGATGCTCGAACGCCGCACCGGTGTACTCTCCGAACGCATGGCGGCGCGCGTAGACGATCGGCCGCAAATCGTCCCACCAGCCCTCGAGGTTGTCGGCGTATTCCGCGAGCACGATGCGTTCCGCGATCCCGCCGGTGATCACCAGCGTCGCCATGTGCTCGATGAAGCGCAGAAACAGCCCGATCGGAAGATAGTCGGCATCGACATCGCCCGGTTGCGTCAGCTTCTCCCGAAACACCGGATCGGCGTCGTAGCGGGCGCGCATCTCGGCGAAGATCCGGATCGCGCCGCGGGCTTCCTCGGAGTCGAGCCGCTCGGTGAGCCGCAGATACACGGCGATGTCGTTCGCATTGCGGAAGTGGCGGATCTGGATGAACGCCGCGATCGCCGCGATCGCGACGATCACCGGCGCTCGCGAGCGATCCGATCGCGCCGACCCACCCCGAATCCAACGTCATCACGTCATTCGACGACGGCGAGGCGCGGATTGGGCCGCTCGGGGCGCCCGACCTTATGGCACTCCCGCCAGCCTTCGCCGCGGTCGATCGCGACGATGTCGGCCGTGAAATCGAACGAGCCCGCGCCCTTGAAGAACGCGCTGCCGACCGCGTAGGCGTCGGCGGGGACGCGCGCCGCCTCGAAATTGCGGATCCGCTCCGCGTCGAAGCCGCCGCTCACCACGATCCGCACGTGGCCGAAACCTTCGGCGTCGAGCGCGGAACGCACGTTCTGCACGAGCTGCGCGTTCACGCCGGTCGGCACGAACGTCCCCATCTGCGGGATCACGCTCGCGTCGACGAGCGTCGCCGAAGTGTCGAGCCGCACGCCCCAGAGCCGCGCGCCGAGTGCGCGCGCGACGGCGAGCGCCGTCGCGACGCAGTCGTTCTCGAAGTCGACCAGCGAGATCACGTTGACGCTCGGATCGATGTACTGCGCGAACTTGCGGGTTGCGAGCACGGTGTCTCCGCCGTAGGCGGCGATCAGCGCGTGCGGCACCGTCCCCATCCCGCGCGAGCCCCACCACTCGGCGTTGGCGTCGGTCGAGACGCCGAGCGCACCGGAGATGTACGCCGCGTAGCCGTCGCCGGTCTGCACCAGATGGTGATCGAAGCGCGCCGGGAAGAACAGCACCTCTTTCCCGCCGGCGGCGTCGACGATCGCGCGCGCGTTGGTGGCGATGCGGGTGCGCCGCGCGAGGACGCCGAGATATTCCGTCTCGAGGTGCGCGAAGAGCGCGTAGTCGCCTTCGATTGTCAGCACCGTCTCGAACGGCGCGATCGGGTCGCCGTCGTAGAGCGCGTGCACCGCGAGCGCGCTCCAGCCGTCCTGCCACGCGCCGCCGGCGTCGTGCCGCCCGCTGCACAACTTGAGGATCGCGATCGCTTCGTCGATCCCGCACAGGATCGCGTTGTTGCGCTGGAAGACCTGCATGCGGACGCGCGGGTGGTACCCGTCGGCTTCGAGGATCTCGCGCGCGCGGTTGAAGTAGGTGTCGGAGTAGTATCCCTCGCGCATCTTCTCGACCGGGAGATTCAGAATCGCCGGATCGAGGCGCCGGCGCCGGGTGCGCAGCATCTTCGCGCCCTACGCGGGCGCCGTGCCGCCTCCTCCGTGCGGCCGTCCGGACGTGCGGCGCATGGGACGGCCGAACGGTGACGTGGAACCGACGTCGTCGCATCATGCCGACGCCCAGCAACAGCGAGATCGCGCAGCGGCTTCGCGAGATCCGCACTCTCATGGAGTTCGCCGGCGAGCCGTTCTTCAAATTCATGGCGTACGAACGAGCCGCCGAGACGATCGAAAACGCGCCGCCGCTCGCGGCGTTGGTCGGCGACGGGCGCCTGACCGAACTTCCCGGCGTCGGGAAAACGATCGCCGCGCGCATCGCGACGATCGCGCAGACCGGCACCGATCCGTATCTCGAGGAGCTGCGCGCGAAATATCCTTCGACGCTGCTCGAAGTGCTGCAGGTGCAAGGCGTCGGGATGAAGACGGCGCAGCAGCTCTTCGAGCGGCTCGGGATCGCGTCGCTCGCCGATCTCGAAGCGGCGCTGGAAAACGGGGCACTCGCCGGGATGCCGCGGCTGGGCGCAAAGTCGATCCAGAACATCCGGCGCGGCGTGCTCTCGTACAAAGGCCGCACGCGTCGCACGCCGCTCGGGATCGCGGCGCCGATCGCGCGCAAGGCGATCGCGTATCTTCGCGACACCACCGACGCCGCCGACCTGACCCCCGCGGGAAGCCTGCGCCGTCAGGAGCCGACGGTCGGCGACATCGACATCGTCTGCACCTCGGGAAACGCCGAAGCCGTCATCGCGTCGTTCACGGCGTGGGACCGGGCGGAGGCGGTTCTCGCCGAAGGCCCGACCAAGGCGAGCATCTGGCTCGCCGGCGGATTGCAGATCGATCTGCGCGTCCTCCCGGCGCACCTCTACGGCAATCTGCTGCAGCATTTCACCGGTTCGCGCGAGCACAACATCCAATTTCGCGAGCTCGCGGTGCGCAAGAACCTGCGCGTGAGCGAGAACGGGATCGTCGACCTCAGCGACGGCCGCACGATCGCGTGCCGGACGGAAGAGGAGGTGTACGCGACGCTGGGGCTGCCCTATATCCCGCCGGAGATGCGGCTGGGGACCGGCGAGATCGAAGCGGCGCGCAGCGGGACGCTCCCGACGCCGATCGCGCTCGCCGACCTGCGCGGCGACTTCCACGTCCACTGCACCTGGTCCGACGGAGCCGACACCCTCGAAGCGATGGTCGCGGCGGCGGCGGCGCGCCGATACGCCTACCACTCGATCAGCGATCACTCGTGGGGTCGCGGACGGATGGGTCTCGACCCGGCCGACCTGAGGGCGCAGCGCGAGCGCGTCGCGGCGATCGGCGCGCGGTACGGTGTGCGGACCCTCTGTTCCGCCGAGGTCGACATCCACGCCGACGGCTCGCTCGATTATGAAGACGTGGTCCTCGCGGAGCTCGACATCGTCGTCGCCTCGGTTCACTCGGCGTTCGCGCTCTCGCGCGAGGCGATGACCGCGCGGCTGATCCGCGCCTGCGAGAACCCCTACGTGACGATCATCGGGCACCCCACGGGCCGCAACATCGAGACCTTCGCCGGCTACGACTTCGATCACGACGCGGTGTTCGCGGCCGCGGCCCGCACCGGGACGGCGCTCGAGATCGACGGTCAGCCCGCCCGGCTCGACCTGCCCAGCTCGCTCGCGCGCCGCGCCCGCGAATTTGGGGTGACCTTCACCTGCGATTCCGACGCTCACGCCGCCTCGCAGCTCGAGAACGTCGCCTACGCGGTCGGCCAGGCACGAAGGGCGTGGATCACTCCTGATGAGGTGCTCAACGCCCGATCACTTGGTGAAGTGCTCCAGTTCGTCCGCGCCAAACGAGACCGCCGCCCCGATGACGTCCACCGCGATCCCGGCGTCTGAGGAGCGGCGGCTCGCCGCCTTGTACGAATACGAGCTCCTCGACACGCCCGCCGAGGAGCTCTTCGACGCGTTCACGCGGCTCGCGGCGCAGCTGTGCGACGCCCCGATTTCCCTGATCAGCTTGGTCGACCGCGATCGCCAGTGGCTCAAATCGGCGCTGGGGATGAGCCGGGCGGAGACGCCGCGCGACATCGCGTTCTGCGCGCACGCGATCCTCGGCGACGGACTTTTCGAAGTTGACGACGCGACGCTCGACCGCCGGTTCGCCGGCAACCCGCTGGTCACCGGACCCGACGGCGTCCGCTTCTACGCCGGCGTCCCGCTGCGGTCGCCGGACGGCTATGCCGTGGGGACGCTCTGCGTCATGGATCGCCGGGCGCGCGGCCTGACGACCGGGCAGCGCGTCGCCCTCGCCGCGATCGGCGACGCGATCGTCGAGCAGTTCGAGGCGCGGCGCTCGCTACTGCGGCTCTTCGACAGCTCGCAGACCGAGCTGTATCACGTCGACTTGGTCTCGGAACGCATCTTGTTCGCGAGCGACGCGGCGCGCCGGAATCTCGGCTACACGCTCGAGGAATTGCGCCGCGTGGCGCTGCCCGAGCTCCTCCCGGGGCTCGAACGCGAAGGGCGGCTGGCGGAGCGGCTGGCCGAGCTCGACGCGAACCCCGGCCGGCGGCTGAACCTGCGCTCGATCGCGCGCCGCAAAGACGGAACGGCCTACCCAATCGAACTGCGCATCGAGCTGCTCCCGGGCCGCAGGCGGCGCATCGCGCTGGTCGTCGCGACCGATCTCACCGAGAGCGAGCAGGCCCAGCAGCGGATCAACCTGCTCTCGGCGGCGATCGAGGCCGCGCAGGATCCGATCCTCATCGCGAAGCTCGGTGCGACGCCCCAGGACGCGTCGATCATCGTCTACGCGAACGACGCGTTCATGCGTCAGAAGGGGCTGAGCGCCGAAGGCGTGATCGGCCGGCCCACCAGCGACTTCTTCGGGCCGCAGACCGATCGCAGCAAACTGGTCGCGATGCGCAACGAGGTGATGGCGGGCCGCTCCGCGCGCGTCGAATACGTGTCGTATCGCGCGGACGGCACGCTGTACCACACCGAGTCGACGGCGAAGCCGCTTGTCGACGAGTCGGGACGCACGTCGTATTTCGTCGTCGTGCAGCGCGACATCACCGAACAGGTGATGCGCGGCGCGCAGCTCGCGCTGCAGAACGAACGGCTCACCGCGATCACGTCGATCGCCCGCACGCTGTTCGCATCGCTCGACCCGACCCTGCTCGTCGAGGCCCTCGTCACCGGAACGCGAGAACTCGTCGGCGGGACCGCGGCGCTCTACGCGCCGCACGAGCGCGGAGGCTTCGTCGCGACGACCGATCTGACGGCGACCGGCGGCGTCACGGTCGACGATCCGCTCATCAGCCTCGCGGCGCACAGCGAGGTGTCGGTGCTCGACGACTCGGGGCGGCGGGCGGCAGTGCGCATTCCGGGTTCCGGAACCGGGACGGCGTACGTGCTCGAGTCCGTGCGCGACGACGCATTCAGCACGCCCGATCTCTTCGCGCTGGGATTGCTCGGCCAGTATTTCGCGGTCGCGGCGCGCAACGTCGAACTCTATCAGGAGCTCGCATCGCGCCGCGACGCCGTCGTCGAACTCAACCAGGTCAAGAACGACCTCATCGCGATGCTGGCCCACGATTTCAAAGGTCCGCTGACGACGATCGTCGGCTTCGCCGACGTGCTCGCCGACGACGAGCGATTCGATGCCGAGTCGCGCCAGTATCTCGGACTGATCTCATCGAGCGCGATGCGCCTGGCGTCGCTGGCGACCGATACGCTCGCGCTCTCGCGGCTCGAGCACAACGAACTGGCGCTGCAGCTCGGCGAAGTCGACGTGATCGCCATGGTGCGCGACGTCGTGCGCGTGTTCAGCGTGACGCGTCCGATCGATCTGCGCGCCACCGCGATCGCCATGCCCCTGATCGCCGACGAAGCGCGCCTGCGGCAAGTGGTCGAGAACCTGATCGGCAACGCGATCAAGTACTCCCCCGGAGGCGAGGCCGTCGAAGTCGTCGTTCGCGCGCGCAGCGGCGGGGCCGAGATCGCCGTGCGCGATCGCGGCATCGGGATCCCCGAAGCGGAACGCGGAAAACTGTTCGGGCGCTTTGCGCGGGCCAGCAACGCGCGCGCGCTGGGCATCGGCGGGACCGGCTTCGGTCTCTACCTGAGCAAGACGATCGTCGAACTGCACGGCGGCACGATCACGGTCGAATCGGGCGAGGGGCAAGGCTCGACGTTCCGGGTGTTCGTCCCGGTCAGCGCCGCGAAGCGCGCGCCCGGGCTGCGCCGCGTGGTGCTGCTCGACGCCGACGGCGACGCACGTTCGTACGTCGCGCACGCGCTGCGGGACGACGGCTACGCCGTCGCGGTCGCGACCAGCGGCGAAGAGATGCTGCGTTTTCTCGACGAGGCCCAATTCGACGTCGCCCTGGTCGACGCCGAGCGGCTGGGAATGCCGCCCGAGCGGTTCGTCGCCGAAGCGGCGCACCGGACCGGGCTCGTGCGCATGGGATTGCGGATGTCGGCCGATCACGACGGCTGGGACGCGTTCGTCGCCAAACCGTTCTTGATGAAGGACCTCCACACCGCGATCGGCGAGGCTCTCGGCCGCGCGAACGGCGCGTCGCCGAAGAAAGCCGTTACCGCCGGCCGTTAACGGCGTCCAAGAGAGGGCGCGTCACGGGGAAGAACGCTCCCGTCGCGAAGCCAACGTTACCCGTCGGCGACACGATTTCCGGAGGCACCGTGGCCAGCACGAAACGTCCCAGCATCGATCTCACCGCGCTCTTTGCGAAGGCGGCCGAGAAAATCGGCGAGCGCGTCGCACCGCTGCCCAACGTCCTCTCGCCGCGTTCGAAGACGCTGCGGCCGCGCATCGCCGACGCGAAGAAGAGCCCGAGCGTTTGTCCGTACTGCGCGGTCGGCTGCGGCACGATGGTGTACTCGCGCGACGGCGCGATCCTCGACATCGAAGGGAACCCGGACTCGCCGATCAACGGCGGGACGCTGTGCCCCAAGGGCGCCGCGACGTTCCAGCTGCACGTCAACCCCAACCGCTGGACGACCGCGAAATATCGCGCGCCGTACGCGAGCGAGTGGACCGACGTCCCCTACGCGTGGGCGATGGAGCGGATCGCGCAGCGCATGAAAGAGACGCGCGACCGCACCTTCACCGAGTTCGACGAGCAGGGGCGGCGCGTCGCGCGCACCACCGCGATCGCGTCGCTCGGCGGCGCGACGCTCGACAACGAAGAGAACTACCTCATCGCGAAACTGTTCCGCTCGATGGGGACCGTCTTCGTCGAGAACCAAGCGCGGATTTGACATAGCTCGACGGTGCCTGGTCTAGGCACCCTCTACGGCCGCGGCGGCGCGACGACGTTCCTGATGGATCTCGAGCACGCCGACCTCATCCTGATCCAGGGGTCGAACTTCGCCGAGAACCACCCCGTCGGTTTCCGTTTCGTCACCAAAGCGAAGGAGCGCGGCGCGACGGTGGTGCACGTCGATCCGCGGTTCACGCGCACGAGCGCGCTCGCCGACACGTACCTGCCGATCCGCAGCGGGACCGACATCGCGTTCACCGGCGGGATAATCAACTACGTCCTCCAGCACGAAGCGTATTTCAAAGAGTACGTCCTCGCCTACACCAACGCGTCGTACCTCATCGACGAGCGGTTCGCCGACACCGAGGACCTCGACGGGATCTTCTCCGGCTTCGATCCGCAGACGGGCAAGTACGACACCGCGACGTGGAAGTACGAGCTCGAAGACGATTTGTCCGAAGCGCCGCCGACCAACGGCGGGAAAGCATCGAACACCGGCGACGACGACCCCGGCCTGGCGGGCGGGCACGTCGAGCACAAAGGGCGACGTCCCAAGAAAGACCCGACGTTCGCGCATCCGCGGTGCGTGCTGCAGCTGCTCAAGAAGCACTTCTTGCGCTATACGCCCGAAACCATCGAGCGCATCTGCGGAACGCCGCAGGACGCGTTCGTCAAACTCTGCGAGCTGGTGGTGAAGAACAGCGGCCGCGAACGCACGATGATGTACTGCTATGCGATGGGCTGGGCGCAGCACACGATCGGCGTGCAGAACATCCGCGCCGCGGCGACGCTGCAGGCGCTGCTCGGCAACACGGGACGTCCGGGCGGCGGGATCATGGCGCTGCGCGGGCACGCGTCGATCCAGGGCTCGACCGATATCGCGACGCTCTACGATGCGCTCCCCGGCTACATCAAGGCGCCGTCGCTCGAACGCAACGAGGCGACGTTCGCGCAGTGGAAAGCGAATCAGACGCCGCGCACCGGCTGGTGGGCGAACTGGCCGAAGTACGCGGTTTCCCAGCTCAAAGCGTGGTACGGCGACGCGGCGCGCGCCGACAACGACTGGGCGTTCGACTACCTTCCGAAGAACACGGGCGACCATTCGCACCAGCCGATGTTCTTCACCATGAAGGACGGCGGGATCGACGGCCTGCTCCTGTTCGGACAGAATCCGGCGGTCGGCGGTCAGAACGCCGCGCTGCAGCGCGCGGGCCTCGGGCAGTTGAAGTGGCTCGTGTGTCAGGACCTTTTCGAGACCGAGAGCGCGGCGTTCTGGAAACGCGAAGGCGTCGATCCCGCGACGATCGGGACGGAGGTCTTCTTCATGCCGGCCGCGGGCGTCGCCGAGAAGGCCGGGACCTTCACCAACACGATGCGCCTGGTGCAGTTCCACGAGAAGGCGGTCGATCCGCCGGGCGACGCGCGCAGCGATCTCGCGTTCGTGTGGAACCTCGGCCGCCGGCTCAAAGAGCTCTATCGCGAGTCGACGCGCGCGATCGACCGCCCGATCCTCGACGTGACGTGGAACTACGAGTCCGACGACCCGCACGAACGGCGGCAGGGCGAACCCGACGTCGAGAAGATCATGCGCGAGATCAACGGCTTCGACGTTGCGAGCGGCGAGCAGATGAAAACGTTCGCCGATCTCAAGGACGACGGTTCGACGGCGGCAGGCGCGTGGATCTACACCGGCTATTTCCCGTCGAAGGAGCAGAATCTCACCCGCCGGCGCAAGGGCGATGCGTGGGTGAGCCCGGAGTGGGCGTGGGCGTGGCCCGCGAACCGGCGCAACCTCTACAACCGCGCGTCGGCCGATCCCGACGGCAAGCCGTGGAGCGAGCGCAAGAAGTACGTGTGGTGGGACGAGGAGCAGAAGAAATGGACCGGCTACGACGTCCCCGACTTCCCGGTCGCGAAGCCGCCGTCGTTCCGCGCGCAGCCAGGCGCGGGCGGCGTCGACGCGCACGACGGCAGCGCGCCGTTCATCATGCAGGAGTACGGCGTCGCCGAGATCTTCGGCGTGCAGGGGACGGTCGACGGTCCGTTCCCGACGCATTACGAACCGCGTGAGTCCCCGGTGCCCAACGCCCTCTATCCGCACCAGCAATACAATCCCGTGCTCAAGGAATGGCGCCGCCGCGACAACCCCTATCACGCGATCGGCGATCCGAAGTATCCATACGTGCTCTCGACGTACCGGCTCACCGAGCATCATCTCACCGGCGCGATGACGCGCTGGCTGCCGTGGCTGGCGGAACTGCAGCCCGAGGCGTTCTGCGAGATCTCACCCGAACTCGCGGTCGAACTGGGCATCCGCAACGGCGACTGGGTGACGATCGAGACGGCGCGCGGCGAGGTGGAGGCCAAGGCGCTCGTCACCGGCCGCGTCGCGCCGTTCAAGATCGGCCCCAAACAATGGGTCCATCAGATCGGGATGCCGATCCACTACGGCTATCAGGGCGTGGTGACGGGCGACGCGGCGAACGTGCTGCCGCCACTCGTCGCCGATCCCAACGTCTCGATCCACGAAGCCAAGGCGTTCACGTGCAACCTGCGCCTGGGGCGCCGCGGCGCGGCGCACGAGGGACCGACGTGGCTCCCCGTCCCCGAGGACGAACGTACGCCGCTCGGCACCCCGCAGCGCGGCGGCCGCGTCGAAGCCGGGACGGCCGAGACGATCGACACCGCGATCACCTCGCCGCAAACGATCATGGAAGCGTCGCAGCGCGTCCACGGCTTCACGGAGAACGAACGGTAGCGATGGACATCGACCTCACCCAGCCCAAGATGGGATTCTTCACCGATGTGACGCTGTGCATCGGATGCAAGGCGTGCGAGGTCGCGTGCAAGCAGTGGAATCAACTGCCGTCCGACGGCTACGCGCTCTCCGGCAACTCGTACGACAACACCAACCGGCTCTCGTCGACGACGTGGCGGCACGTCGCGTTCGTCGAGCAGATGGATCGCGAGACGCCCGCGGCGTCGCGCTGGATGATGATGTCGGACGTCTGCAAGCACTGCACCAACGCCGGCTGTTTCGAGGCGTGTCCGACCGGCGCGATCGTGCGCAACGAGTTCGACGACGTCTACGTGCAGCCCGACATCTGCAACGGCTGCGGCTACTGCGTTCCGTCGTGTCCGTTCGGCGTCGTCGCCGTGCAGCCGAAGGCGGGCGTCGCGCAGAAATGCACGCTCTGCTACGACCGCCAGAAAGACGGGCTCGAGCCCGCATGCGCGAAGTCGTGCCCGACCGACTCGATCACGTTCGGCCCCGTCGACGAACTGCGTGCGAAGGCGCAAGCGCGCGTCGAAGCCCTGCGCGAACGTGGGACCGAGGTGCGCTTGTACGGCGTCGACGGCGAGGAGACGAAGGACGTCGGCCCGCTCAACGCGTTTTTCCTGATCCCCGATCGCCCCGAGGTCTTCAACCTGCCGCCGAAGCCGGTGCTGCCGTCAAGGTTCCAGCCGGCGGCGTATACGGCGGGGCTCGCGGCGGCGCTCGCGATGGCGCTCGTCGGCGCGGCGGTGTTCCGCCCGTCGCGCGAGCGGGCGTAGGGTGGAGACGACGGCCGGCTCGGGACAGCCGCACGGCGTCGCGTTCGGCGCGAGCGGTAACTTCTCGCCCGATGCGGTGGCGGCATCGCTCGCGCGCGGCGACGGCGGCTTCGGCCGCGCGCAAGAGACGTACTACGATCACCCGATCCTGCGCAAGGCGCACTGGCGCTGGGAGATCGTGGGGTACTTCTTCGTCGGCGGCGCGTCGGCCGGAAGCGCCGCGCTCGCGTCGTTCGCATCGCAGAGCGACGACCCGGGCGACCGTCGGCTGGTGCGCAACGCGCGCTACACCGCGCTGATCGGCTCCGCGCTCAGCGGCGCGCTGCTGGTGAAAGATCTCGGCCGGCCCGAGCGCTTTCTGAACATGCTGCGCATCGTCAAGCTGAAGTCGCCGATGTCGGTCGGCGTCTACGCGCTCTCGTCGTTCTCGACGGTGGCGGGGATCGAAGCGGTGCGTCAGGCGCGCGCCGACGGCGTCGTCCCGGTCGACCCGTTCGGTTGGATTCCGCCGGCGCTGATCGCGCCGGTGAAGGCAATCTCGACTGCGCTGATGGCGAGTTACACCGGCGTGCTGATCTCGGCGACGGCGATTCCGGTGTGGTATCGCGGCCGGCGCCACATCCCGGCGATCTTCGTGCTCTCCGGCGTCGCGGCCGGCGCTGCGCTGCAGAACGTGCTGCTCGCGCTCACCGGGCCGCCGACGGCGACGTCACGTAAACTGGAGATCGTCGAGACCGTCGCCGCGCTCGCCGAAGCCGCGCTGCTGCTGCACTACGAACGCGCCGCCGGCGAAGCCGGCAACGCGCTCTTCGCCGGTCCGCGCGGCAGCAAACTCAAGACGTGGACGCTCGGCGTCGGCACCGCGCTCCCGCTGCTGCTGTCGCTGCCGAGCCTGGTGCGGCCCGGTGCGCACAACAAACCGCACCGCGTGCGCACCCTGCTCACTGCCGCCTGCGCGCTCGCCGGCGGCTACGTCCTGCGCGAAGCAATGGTCTACGCCGGCCGCGATTCCGCCGACGATCCCCGCGCGTACCTGCGCCACCCGGAATAAGTCACGGAGAGCCCTAGTCCCGCTGAGCCTGTCGAAGCGCAGCCGGTCCTCGTGCACGAATGCGATACCCTGGTGCACGCTCGCGGCGACGCTTCGACTGGCTCAGCGTGACGACGGTCAGACCGTCGCGCCGACGCGGGCGGTCGACGTCGTCTTGACCGGCGCGACCGGTTTCTTCGTGATGAACGGCAGCACGATCGCGAAGAGCAGCATGACGGCCATCGGGATCAGCGAACCGGAGTACGACCCGGTGGCGTCTTTCACGCTCCCGGCGATGAACGGGCCGACGAGCCCGCCGACGCCCCATGCGGTGAGGATCACGCCGTAGTTCTGACCGAGGTACTTCGTTCCGAAGAAGTCCGCGTTGAACGACGGCATCGTTCCGAACCCGCCGCCGTAGCAAGCCAGGATGATCGCGAACGAGATCAGCACGAGTGGGATCGTGTGAAAGTTCGGCAAGAGGAAGAACACGACGACCTGGCAGGCGTAGATCAGCGCGTAGGCCATGTTGCGGCCGAGCCGGTCTGAGACGGCGCCCCAGAAAAAGCGACCGAGTGCGTTGAAGATCGCGACGAACGCATATGCCGAAATCGCGGCACCGGCGAGCGCTTTGATCTGTGCCGGATCGGTGACGCCCTTCGAGATCAGTTCGCGGATGATCGGGACGGCGTTCGAGACGACGAGAATGCCGGCCGTGACGTTCAGGAAGAGCATCAGCCACAGAAGCCACATCGCCGGCGTGCGAATCGCCTGCGCGGGCGTGAAGGAGTGCGCGTCGGACGACGTCGCCGCCGCGGTGGCGCTTGCCACGGTGTAACCCGCGGGCGGATTGCGGAGCAGGGTCGCGCAGAGTCCGCCGACGACCGCGTACACGATCCCGCTGACGAGGAACACGGTGGTGATCGCGCCGACTTGGTCGGGGGTGAGCGGGACCGGCGGCACAGCCGGCGCGGCGGTTGCTGCGGCGGTCCCCGCGGCGGCCGCCGCGGCAGCGGTCTTGGCGTCCATGTACGTCGCCGCCGCCTTGGACGCGTCGGCGAAGCTCCCGATCGCCTTCAAAATGAACCCGTAGAAGAGCGCGCCCAGACCGAAGCCCATCACGACCATGCCGCTGGCGAGCCCGCGCTTGTCGGGAAACCACTTGGTGACGGTCGCCACCGGGGTGATGTAGCCCATCCCCAGGCCGAATCCGCCGATCACGCCGTAGGTCAAGTCCCACCACCAGATTTGGTGCGGGCCGATGGCGGCGAGAATGTTGCCGACGCCCCACAGGACGGCCCCGGCGATCGTGACGTTGCGCGGCCCGGACCGGTCCTGCCATCGTCCGCCGACGAGCGCGCCGATGCCCAGCGAGAAGATCGCGATGCCGAAGATCAGGCTGGTCGATTTTGCGTCCCACCCGAATGCCGCGCGAAGCGGCGTCGTGAAGTTGCTCCAGGCATAGGTGGTGCCGAGCATGATCATCACGATCACCCCTGCGAAAGCGATCGCCCAGCGATTTCCCGTCGGCGCCGCTGCACTGCTCGTCATGCGGAAGTTCCTTTCTGGGATGCGTCCATCACAAGAACGCCGGTTTCGCCGTCATTACGGTCGCATCGCTCGGCTCCTTTTCCCCGTTTCCGGGGCCCCGCCGGGACTCGTGCGGATTGGACGCCCGGCAATCCAGAACGGCGCCGGCGTCGTCTGATTAGCCGGCGCGGCTGCACCGCGCCGGTTCGTCCCCTTTTCGAACAAGGAGTCCCGATGCGTTCGTTCCGTTCTGCCGCGCTCGTTGCGCTGGCCGCTGCCGTCACCCTGGGTTCGGCCCCCGCACTGGCCGCCGACTCGATGGGCGGCATGACGATGAAAGCCCGCTTCAGCGACGCGCACGTCTACGCCGGCGCCCCCCAGCTTCCGCTGACGCTCTCGATGGTCGTCGCCGGCGGCGGCCCGTCGAGCTTCGATTCCACCAAACTGGTCGGCACGCTCGCCGGCTCGCTCACCGACGCCGAGGTCAAGAGCCTCACCGCGAAGTACGGCGCCGACAACGTCAAGTCGTTTCTCGACGTGTTCACGTTCGTCGTCAACGACGCGCTCAAGATCGTGACCGAGAAGAAGGTCGCGCTCCCGTCGACGCCCGATCCGTCGCCGACCGACGGCAAGGCCCTCTCCGCCGCGCTCTATACCGCGGGCGTCGGCGCCGACGGCAAGTTCGACGTCGAGTTCATGCTCGACAAGCTAGTCTCGCACCCGATCCACGCCCAGATCATGGACGATATCGATGCGAAGTACAGCCGCAAGGCCGACGCCAACTATCACGTCGTCCTCACCCAGGCGATGACCGACCTGAAGGCGGCGTACAAGCTCTAGCTGTAGAGACCACGCGCATCGTTGACAGGGACTGACCCCGAAGAGGTGGGTGTTCGACGCCTACTTCTCCGGAGGTCAGCCCTGTGATTATGCACCCTCAGGCCCGCACGACGCCCCTTATCCGGCGGGAAATTGTCGCTTTGGTTCAGGCCGGTGAGGCCGTTGCCGCGGTGGCTCGGCGCTTCAAGATCAGCCGGCCGACGGTGTACAAGTGGCTTGCCCGCTTTGCGCAGGCCGGAGAGTCTGGTCTGCGTGATCGGCGACCCGTTGCAATTCGCTTTCCGACGCGCGTCCGAAAGGCGGTTGAACGGCAGATCGACCGGCTTCGCCGCACTCGCCGGCTACTCGGTTGGCAAATCGCCGAAGCACTGTCGATGGCGCGCTCGACGGTCATCAAGGTACTCAAGCGGCTCAACATCGCGCGTCTGCGCGACCTCGAGCCGGCCCGCTTTACGCAGCGTTATGAGTATCGCCGACCCGGCGAGCTCGTTCACATTGACATCAAGAAGATCGCACGATTTGAGCGCGTGGGGCACCGCATCCACGGCGATCGCACGAAGTGCTCCAGGCGCGTCGGCTACGACGTCATCTTTGTCGCGGTCGACGATGCCAGCCGCCGGACTGAAACACGCGTATACACGCGGGAAGACGCGACCTCGGCCGCAGACTTCTTGCGGCGGCTCGCGATTCTTTACGCTCGTCGCGGCGTGCGAATCGAACGAGTCATGACTGACAACGGCAAAGTGTTCAGCTCGAACGCGTTCGAGTCAATGATGAGGTCGATCGGTGCGCGACACATTTTCACGCCGCCCTACACGCCGCGTTGGAACGGCAAAGCGGAGCGCTTCATCCAGACCATGCTGCGCGAGTGGGCGTACGCGGTCGCTTATCGCACCAGCGACGAGCGCCGAGACGCCCTCCCGGCGTGGCTCCGGTACTACAACGAGGACCGCCGGCACACGGCCATCAACTACCCCCGCCTCACGTTGGGCCGCGGCCCGTAAACGAGGCGCGTAGTCTCGACATCTAGCGGCGGCTTTTTCGGGTCCGCGCGCGGGAACGCCCCGGGTTTCAGAGTCCGACCGTGCGGCCGGGGATGCCGGCCGCGTCGAAGTAGCGCTCCGTCCCGACGCGCTGATAGCGAAGGACGGTTATCACACCGCCGGCTCCCGGCGTCTGCGAACGTTCCGTTCCGCGCGTAAACGCCGGCACCGTGCCGCCCGGCATCGCTTCGGTGAACGCGCGCCCGATCAACGTCCCTTTGGCAGCGAGCGTCAGCCCGAGGATCTTCGCGATCGTGATCCCGACGTCGGCATTCGACACGGGCGCCGGATCGACGAAGCCGCGTTTGAAATCCGGGCCGACCGCGGCGGTGAAGTTCGCCGTGTCGGCGCGGCTGAACGAGCCGTGCATCCCCTGCCCCTGCTGCAGGTTGGTGTCGGCGACTTCGACGGTGCAGCGCACCGGGACGGCGCAGCCGCTCGCGAACGAACGGAAGCTGACGGCAATTGCGGGATGCGGCGTGATCGCCGTGCCGCTGAGCGCGATCGACGCGAGCGGCAGCGTGCCGGGGAGCGTGCCGAGCCGGCCGTCGGCGAAGAGCCCGCTCACGTAGTCCTGCGCCAGCAGAAACGGGACGATCTTCGCCGCGAGCTCGCGCGCTTTGTCGTTCGGCAGGTAGATGAGATCGCTGCCGCCGTTCGCGGCGACGACGACGTCGGGCTTCGTCGAATCGAAGCCGATCAGGCCGTTGCCGCGGCTCGGATATTTCTTCTCGAGATCGGGATGGACGACGGCGTCGCCGTTGTCGGGATCGCTGACCGGCATGCCGAGCGTCGCGGCGAGGTCGAGCGCGAGGAAGCCGGGTGCCAGCGACCCTGCGGGGACGCCGGTCAGCGCGAACTTCGCGGACGGCGAGGTGCTGCTCTCCTTCGAGATCGTCGAGAAGCCGTGGTCCGACGAGACGATGATGTCGGTCGTTGCGTCGAGGCCGAGGTCGTGTACCGCGGTGCGCAGCGCGCGCAGGTCGTCGTCGGCGTTCTTGATCGCGGCGAGCGACGTCGGTCCGTTGATCCCCGGCGTGAACGTGCCGAGCGAATCGCCTTGATTGTGCTGGGTGCCGTCGGGATCGCGCGACCAGAAGACCATCACGAACGGTTTGCCGGCGGCCTTGAAGCGCGGGAGCACGACCTTCGTCGCGGCGGTCACGAAATAGTTCTGCTGCTCCACGTTCGCGACGGTCGTTCCGGGCGTCATCGCGTCGCCCGAGCTCCCGTTCGCTCCGCGGGTCGGCGCTTGCGCCGCGCCGCTCGCGGCTTGCAGCGCCTGCGCGATGTCGGCGGGGAGCGGACGTCCCACGGGCTTGCCGCCGGCGTCGACGCGATTCGTCGAATCGTCGACGACGATCGTCCGCTCGCCCTTGGTGTCCGCCGCGTCGAAGATCGCGACCGGCCCGAGCTTGCCGATCGCGGCGGTCTGGATCCCGCGATCGTGCGCGGCTTGCAGAATCGTCATCTCGTCGAGATAGTTGCCGCCGAAGTGCTCGTCGACGTCTGCGATCACCGGATCGTTCTCGAGGAACGGCGTGAACGAATAGCCCGCAACGGTCACCTTGTAGCCGGTGAAGATCGTGTTCGAGAAATCACCGGTGTCGCCGAGCAGATGCCCCGTCGCCATCGACGAGGCGTTCGCGGTGGTGAAGGTCGGGAAGATCGAGTGCGGGTTCGCGAACGTCACGCCGGCCTTGCGCAGTGCGTCCATCGCGGGCGCGGTCGTCGGGTCGACGATCGCGTCGCGCAGACCGTCGGGGACGAACAGGATTACGTTGTGCGGCGCGGCGTGCGCCGGGGGCGCCGGCTTCGGCGCGCTTTGTGCGGCGGCGGGCGCCTGCGGAGCGGCGAGCGACGAACTCGCGATCAGCGCCGCGAACGCGACAAAGGAGACCAGACGGAGGACATTCGGCATACCGCCCGACGATAGCCGCGCAACCTTAAGATCGCACTAAGCGCCGGTCGCGCTCAGCGTGACGAGATCGGGCCTTTGAAGACCGCGAAGAGCAGGACCAGCGACGGGATCAGCACCACGGCGCCGCAGAGCGTCGCGATCAGAAACGCTTGCAGCATCGGCGGCGACGCCGCGGCCGCATCGATCGTCCAGCGGCCCGGGACGATCGCGGGGGCCTGCGCGCCGAACCATCCGCCCAGCACCGCGACCACCTCCGCGCCGACCGCAACCCGCGCGAGCTGATCGTTGCCGCGCGCGACCAGCACCATTGCCGCGATGCCGAGCAGGACCGCGATCGCGATCGCCGTGGCCGCCGCCAGCGAGGTGAGCGCTGCGAAGAACTGCGGCGCGACGCTGCGGGCAAGCGTCGCCGGCAGCAGCCCGACGACCCACACCGCGACCGTCCCGCGGATCGCGCGCCGCCGGAAATCGTCGCGCAGTCGGCCGCGCGGCGTCTCCTGCAGCAAGAACACGGCCGCGACCTGTGCGAACAGCGCCACCGCGAACAGGCCGACGGAGAAGGCGAACGGCGAAAGCCACGCGTAGTCGCCGGCCGCCACCGCGCCCGCCGCATCACCGAGGAAGAACGGCGCGAGAATCGAGGCGATCCCGAACGTGATCGTCCAGTTGCGCGCCATCGCGGGCGAGTCCGAGGCGTAATTGCGGAACACGAACGCCGCGCCGCGCAGGACGATTCCGATCAGCGCGAGCGTCAGCGGTGCGTTCAGATACGTCATCAGGTCGGCGAACGCGGGCGGAAAGCACGTGAACATGACGACGATCAGGAAGATCAGCCAGACGTGATTCGATTCCCACACCGGGCCGATCGCATTGGAGATCGTGTCGCGCTGCGCTTCGCGCCGCGGCCCGCTGGCGAGCAGATCCCACACGCCGCCGCCGAAGTCGGCGCCGCCGAACACCGCGTAGAGCGCGATGACGATCAGCGCGATCGCGGCGGCGGCGAGCGGCAGCGTCACGACGTGCTCGGCGCGAGCGAGGAGCGCTCGCCGCCGTGCGCTTTCCCGCCGACGCGCGCGAGCAGCCACCAGCATGTCAGCGCGAGAATCACGTAGAGGAACGAGAACGCGTAGAACTGCACGTCGAGGCCCGGTGCGATCGTCACCGCATCGCTCGTGCGCAGCAGGCCGCGTGCTACCCAGGGCTGGCGTCCGAACTCGGTGACGAACCAGCCCGCTTCGAGCGTGACGACCGAGAGCGGCCCGCTGACGGCGATCGCGGCGTAGAGCCAGCGCGGCATCGTCCAGCGCCGCAGCGCGAACAACGCCCACGCCAGCGCGACGGCGAGCAGCAGCGACGCCGTTCCTACCATCGTATCGAAACTATAGTGAACGATGGGAACCGGCGGCCGATCCGCGGGGGCGATGCGGTCGAGCCCGGTGACCTGCGCGCGCGGATCGAAGGCGACCAGGACGCTGAGCGCGCCCGGGACGACGATCCCGAAGCGTTCTTCGTAGGTCTGCGGATCGACGATCCCGCCGATCGTGATCGGCGCGTAGCGTTGGGTGGTGCGCAGCGCTTCGAGCGATGCGAATTTCGCCGGCTCGTGTTCGGCGTCGAAGCGCGCGATCACGTCGCCCACCACCATCTGCAGCGGGATCGCGACGAGCGCGACCGCCATTGCAATGCGCAGCCCTGCCAGCACCTGATCGCGCCGCTCGTCCGCGCTGCGCCGCAGCAGCGCGAACGCGCACACCGCGGCCGCGCCGAAGCCCGTCACGACGTACGCCGCGACGGTCGTGTGCACGACCTCGACCAGCCACGGCGGGCTGAACATCGCGACGAGCGGCTGCACGTCGACCACCTTGCCGTCGACGATGCGGAAGCCGGTCGGCATGTTCATCCACGCGTTCGCGGTCGTCACGAACCCCGCCGAGATCGCGCCGCTGATCGCGATCGGCCACGCCGTCAGCCAGTGCGCGCGCGGGCTCAGCCGCTCCCAGCCGTAGAGGTAGAGCCCGATGAAGATCGCTTCGATGAAGAAGGCGAAGCCCTCGAGCGAAAACGGCAGGCCGATGATCCCGCCGGCGTACTTCATGAACGTCGGCCACAGCAGGCCGAGTTCGAACGAGAGGACGGTGCCGGAGACGGCGCCGACGGCGAACAGGATCGCCATCCCCTTCGACCAGGTGCGAGCAAGGTCGTAGTATGCGCGGCGCTTCGTGCGCAGCCACATCCCCTCGGCGATCAGCACGAGCAGCGGCAACCCGACGCCCATCGCGGCAAACACGATGTGGAACGCAAGCGACGTCCCCATTTGCGCGCGCGCCGCGATCACGTGATCCATACGCTCTATAATACGCCGCGAACGGTGAAAGGAATCCGACGCCGGTCGGGGCGGTCAGATCCCGGGCTGGGTGCGCGGGCGCAGCGCGTAGGTCGCGGCGGCCGCGACGGCCAGCACGGCCGCGGCGAGATAGAACAGCGCCGCGTCGCTCGCCGGCCACGCGATGGTGATCCCTTCGCCGGTCCAGAAGACGCCGAACGCCGTGACCATCACCCCGACGACGTACTTCATCGCGTTCTCGGGGACGCGTGCGAGCGGACGGTGCACGACGAGTCCGACCAGCAGCACCGACACCAGCGCGACGAGCGCTCCGCTCGACGCCGATGCGAGCATCGGGGCGTTGCCGCTGCCGAGCGCCAGAACGATCGCCACCACCTCGATCCCTTCGGTCAGCACGCCGTTGAACGCCGTCGCGAACGCCGCGCCGCCGCTCTCGCGTTCGAGCTCGGCGACGTCGCGCCGGTAGGCGGCGGCCTCGTCGCGCAGCGCCTTGCGCCCGGCCGCGCGCAGCACCGCCTTGCGCAGCCAGGTCACGCCGACGTACAGCGCAGCCGCGCCGACGACGAGCTTCACCCAATGGTTGGCGACGAGCGCCGGGAGACGCGGTCCCGCGATCGCGACGATCACCGCGAGGACGAGGAGCGCGCACAGCGCGGCGCCGAGGGCGCGCGGCCAGCCGCGCGTGACGCCGACCGCCAGCACGATCGTCAGCGCTTCGACCATCTCGACCGCGCTTGCCAGGAACGCCGTCGCGCCGATCGCCCACAGATGCGGGGTGAGGATCATCGGAACGCTCCATACGGCGGCGGCGTCGCGCGCACCCCGCGGACCGCATGCCAGAGGACATCGTTCATCGTCGCGTCGTCGACGCGGTCGGCGGCGGCGAGATCGAAGCGCGCGCTGTCGGCCGCGCGATAGGCGGCGGCGCCGTTCTTCGCGCGCACGTCGATCTGCGCGGGAAGGGCGTCGAACGGCGCCAGGTTCGGCGTCGCGGTGAACGCCGCGCTCAGCGCCGGCGCGCCGGCGTCGTAGGCCGACATCGGCGGCAACCCGAGCAGGATCTCGATCGTGCGCAGGACGGACGCCTGCGTGTACGCCGCGTGCTGCACGCCGCCGGCGGCGTAGGGCGAGGCGAGGTAGAACGTCGAGCGCTGTTCGTCGACGTGATCGGGACCGTTCTGCGCATCGTCTTCGAGCACGAAGATCGCGGTGCTGCTCCAATCGGGCGAATGCGAGATCGCGTCGACGAGTTTGCCGACGGCGAGATCGTTGTCGGCGACCATCCCCTGCGGCGTCACCGCGCCGGCGCGCGTCCCCGAGGTGTGGTCGCGCGGGAAACGCACGATCTCGAGCTGCGGGAGCGCTCGGCGCGCTTCGTAGGCGTCGAACTCGCGCTTCCACTCGGTGAAGCGGTCGACGTCCTCGACGCTCATGTCGAACGTCGCGTAGTTGCGATCGGTGGTCTTGCCCAGCACCTCGCTGGACGTCGAGACGGGCGTCGGCCCGCTCGGGCCGCCGCTGACGAACTCGCCGTAGTTGCGCAGGCTCACGCCGGCGCGCGCGGCGTCGTCCCAAAGATAACCGCCGTGGGGGACGGCGGCCTCGGCGCCGTCTTCGAAATCGTAGAACGGACGCCGGCTCGCGTAGTTCTGCGGCCACATCTTCTCGAGATAGTCGTTCGCGAACGCGGCCGTCGCCCAGTTGTGCCCGTCGGCGCTCACATGCGCGTCCTCGAAGAAACGGTCGAAGACGCCGAAACGCTTGACGATCGCGTGCTGGTTCGGCGTGATCTTCTCGCCGAACATCACCAGCGACGCATCGCCGTCGGCGCCCGCGACGTCGCCGAGAATCTGGTCGTACGTGCGGTTCTCTTTGATCACGTAGATCACGTGCTTGATCGGTCCGTTCGCGCGCACCACGGGGCTGCTCGGCACGTCGTCGTGCTGCGCGAGATCGCGCACGTCGGCGAGACCGTGCTGCAGCGCAGCGTCGTCGGGGATCGCGAGACGGCGGATCGAGCCTGCGAGGTTGTCGGCGATGAAGTCCACGTCAGGGCCGCGCACGAGCGGGCTGAAGCGCGGGTTGGCGTGGCCGGACTCGCCTTTTCCGTCCGCGACGTAGAGCGCGCCGTGCGCGCGGTCGACGGCGATCGCCGTCGGATACCAGCCGGTCGGGATCGCGCCGAGCGGCACGAGTCCGTGCGGACCGGTGCGGAAGACGGCGATCGCGTTCGCCGCGCCGCAGCTGACGTAGAGGCGGTCGCCGTCGAGGGCCAGCGCGTTGGGCGATGCGCCGAAGGCACCCGCGCGCGCGAACGGGATGCGCGCGTGCTGCACGACGCGGTTCGTCGCGAGATCGACGACGGCGACGTCGTCGTCGTCGCTGTCGGCGACGTAGAGGTGCGTCGCATCGGCGGCGAGCGCGTCGGGATGACGGCCGACGACGATGTGCGCGCGCACCGCGCCGACGACGTCGACGGCGTCGGTGCCGCGCTCCGCGACGTACAGTCGCGTGCCGTCGGGCGACGAGAGCACCGCCGCGGGATGATGACCGACGTCGTAGCCGCCGATCATCCGCTGCGCGGCCGGATCGACGATCGCGACGCGGTTCGCCACGTCGCCGGCAACGGCGAGACGGCCGCCGCGCGCGTGCGCGAGCGCAACCGGATAGAACGGAAGCGGGAGCGAGACGGCGCGATCGACCGTCGCGGTTGCGACGTCGACGTGCGCGATCTGTTCTTGAAACGTCCCCGGGACCGCGACCCACACGCCGTCGCCGTCCGCGTCGCGGAGCGGCGCGCCGTATGCGCCGTTGAGCGGAAGGCTGCGCAGTTCGCGCAGCGTCGCCGCATCGAAGACGCGCAGCGCGGGCTTGCGGTGACCGGCTTCGAGTTCGATCAACAGCGAACCGTCGCGCGAAAGGACGAGGCCGGTCGGCAGCGTGCCGACGGTCGCGACCGGGCCGTCGTTGCCGCGGATCTTCCAGCCGGTCGGCAGCGTCGTCACGCTGCTTGCGGCGACGGCGGCCGAGGCGAGCGCGCAGGCGCTCAGGATCGCGATGAGTGCGGTCCGTTTCACGAGAACCTCCGAGTCCCGGTTCGGGACGATGCGGGCGGTGTTACGAATGCGCGCGAGCGCGCGCCGCGAGCCACGCCGCGCGCGGACCGAGGCCCGCGACGAGCGCGACGGTGATAAGGAAGAAGACGGGGTGGACGATCGTGAGATCGTCGTGCGGGATCGCGCGGCAGCCGACGTTCGTTCCCATCATTGCCATGCAGAACAGCCCGTAGCCGAGCTGCAGGCGATACTGCGGATCGATCGCGGTCCCGAAGAACGAACGCCGGTGGGCTGGGAGCCACCACCACAGCAACGGCACGGCAAGCGCCAGGCACAGTGCGCCGGTGACGAGTCCCCAACCGATGTCGAAAGCGCGCGAGCCTTCCATCCACGCCCAGTCCACGATGCCGCGCGCTTCCGCGCTCCTGGGCGCTATGCCTGTCGACCTGCGGCGTCGCGCTCGACGACGTGACCTCGGAAACCAACAGCGTCCATCTGGACGCTCACGGTTTTTCTCGCAGCGCGCTCGGCGTGAGGGATCGTGTTACGAGCCGAGCAGCGCCCCGAGCGCCGCGGCCCCGAGTACGACGATCCACGGCGCGACGTTCCACACCGCGATCAGCGCGTAGGCCGCAAGCGCGATCGCGACGCGCGGCCAGCCCGTCCCCAGCGAGACGACGATCGGATCGTACAGTACGGCGCCGAGCAGGCCGACGACGCTCGCGTTCGCGCCGCGCAGCGCGCCGCCGGCGCCGGGGAGCGCGGCGAGGCGATTCCACACCGGCGCGATCGCGAAGATCAGCGCGAACGACGGTGCGAAGATCAGCACCGTCGCGGCCAGCGCTCCGAGCGCGCCGTGCAGCGGCGATGCGTTCGCGAAGCCGAGGTACGAGGCGAAGGTGAACAGCGGCCCCGGCATCGCCTGCGCCGCGCCGTAACCGGCGAAGAACTGACGCTCGCCGATCAGGCCGTCGGCGACGAGCCCGTGCAGCAGCGGCAGCACGACGTGACCGCCGCCGAACACCAGCGAGCCGGCGCGCACGATCGTCGCAAGCAGCGCGACGACCGGGCCGTCCGGCAGCACCGTGACCGCGAGCAGGGCGACGAACACAAGCGCCGCGACCGCGGCGACCGTCCGCGGAACGCGGATCGGCAGCGCTTCGGCGCGCACCGCGTCGCGGAACCAGAGCGCGCCGCACGCCGCGCCGAGCGCGATCGGCAGCCACTGCAGTCCGGGCAGGGGCCGCAGCGCCAGCGCCACGATCGCCGCCGCAAACGCGAGCGTCTTCGTCGGTGCGTCGGTGCATAGCGATTTCCCGAGCGCCAGCACGGCCTGCGCGACGACCGCGGCCGCGGCGGCGAACAGTCCGTCGAGCAATCCCGCGAACCACACCGGCGGATCGTGGCCGCCGGCGCTCCCGAGTGCCCAGGCGATCAGCGCCATCAGCACCGCCGACGGCAGGGTGAAACCCAGCCACGCCAGGAGCGCGCCGGGCGCCCCCGCGCGAACGAGCCCGATCAGCATGCCGACCTGGCTCGACGTGGGGCCGGGAAGCACGGAGCACAGCGCGACGATGCGCGCATACGCGGGCTCGTCGAGCCAGCCGCGTTCCTCGACGAGGGTGCGCCGGAAGTAGCCCAGATGCGCGATCGGTCCGCCGAACGACGTCAACCCGAGGCGGAGGAACGTCGTGAACACCTCGCGCACGGTCTACGCCCTACCACGGAGGACCGCGACTCTCATGCACCTCGGCGACCTGACGGTCTATCACGACGGCCGATTCACCCGCTACGACGACGCGAAGATCGGCCTGCTGACGCACGGCCTGCAATACGGGACGGGGTGCTTCGAGGGCGTGCGCGGCTTCTGGAACGCGCACGAGGAAGAACTCTACCTGCTCGAGCTCGCGCCGCACTACGACCGCCTGGCGCAGTCGGCGCGCATCCTGCTCATGCAGCTTCCGCACACCACCGCCGAACTGATCGACATCAGCATCGAGCTGTGCGTGCGCAACGCGTTCCGCGGCGACGTCTACCTGCGTCCGTTCTCGTACAAGGCCAACGAGGACATCGGCGTGCGGCTGCACGACGTGCGCGACGCGTTCGCGATCGTCGCGATTCCGTTCGACCGCTATTTCGACACCGCGCGCGGCCTGCGCTGCGGGGTGAGCTCGTGGCGGCGGATGGACGACACGATGGCGCCCGCCCGCGGCAAGATCACCGGGATCTACGTCAACAGCGCGCTGGCGAAGAGCGAAGCGATCATGAACGGATTAGACGAGGCGATCATGCTCTCGGCCGAAGGCCACGTCAGCGAAGGCTCGGCGGAAAACCTCTTCATCGTGCGCCGCGGCATGCTGCACACGCCCGACGCGTCGCAGAACATCCTCGAAGGCGTGACCCGCCGCGCGGTGATGACGCTCGCGCGCGAGGAGCTCGGGATCGAAACCGTCGAGCGTCCGATCGACCGCAGCGAACTCTTCATCGCCGATGAGTGCTTCATCACCGGGAGCGCCGCGGGGATCCAGTGGATCGAGTCGATCGACCATCGTCAGGTCGGCGACGGTCAGCGCGGCCCGATCTCGGCGGCGCTGATCGACCTCTACGATCGCGCCGTCCGCGGCAACGTGCCGAAGTACGCGCATTGGCTGACGCCGGCATACGCGCAGCGCAAGGCCGCCGCGCGCTGAACGCATCGGCGCGATCCTGGTTCACCGACCGGATCGCGCTCGCCGTCGCGCTGCCGGTGCTCGCGGTCCACGCCGCGTTCGCCGGGCGCTACGATTTCTTCCGCGACGAGCTGTACTTCATCGTCTGCGGGAAGCATCCGTCGTTCGGCTACGTCGATCAGCCGCCGCTGGTTCCGCTGCTCGCCGCCGCACTCTACGGCGCCTCGCACAGCGTGTGGCTGCTGCGGCTCCCGTGCGTGCTCGCTGCGGCGCTGCTCGTGGTGCTAGTCGTGCGCTTCGTCCGGCTTCTCGGCGGAGGCGACGGCGCCGCGGTCGCGGCCGCGCTCGCCGCGGCGTGCGCGCCGATGCTCGTCGGGATCAGCGGGACGCTCAACACGACGATCTTCGAACCGCTCGCATGGACGGCGGTCGCGTACGCGCTGGCCCGCGCCGTGCTCCTCGACGACCGGCGAGCGCTGCTATAGGCCGGGCTCGTCGCGGGCCTCGCGCTCGAGGCGAAGTACGCGCTGGTGACGTGGCTCGTCGCGCTGCTCGCCGGCGTCGCGGTCACGCCGCAGCGCGCGCTGCTGGCGCGTCGCGAGTTGTGGGCCGCCGTCGCGCTCGCCGTCGCGCTCGCGCTGCCGTCGGTGCTGTGGCAGGCGGCGCACGGCTTTCCGTTCGCCGAGCTCGTCGCCGCCGCGCGCGACAAGAACGCGGCGATCGTTGCGCCGCTGTTCGTGCTCAACCAGATCCTGGTGATGAACCCGCTCTTCGCGCCGCTCTGGATCGCCGGGCTCGTCGCGCCATTCGTGCGCCGCGATCTCGCGCCGATGCGCTTTCTCGGGATCGCGTACGTCGCGGTCCTCGCGCTGAACCTCGCCGGACATGGGAAGGACTACTACGTCGCGGCGGCCTATCCGGCGCTCTTCGCGACCGGCGCGATCGCGTTCGAACGCGTCGTGCGCAGCGCGCTTGCGCGCGGGATCGTGCTCGCCGCCGCGGTCGCGCTCAGCGCGATCGCCGCTCCCACGTCGCTCGCGATCCTCGACCCGGTCTCACTGCAGGCGTATATCGCGCGCTTCCACCTGGCGTCGCAGCAGCAGGAGAAGAGCTTCGCCGGCACCGCGCTCCCGCAGAACTTCGCCGACCAGTTGGGCTGGCGCGATTTCGTGCGCGAGGTCGGCACCGCGTACGCGTCGCTGCCGCCGGACGTGCGCGCGCACACCGCGATCCTCGTCGCGAACTACGGCGAAGCGTCGGCGCTTGATCTCTACGGCGCGCCGTTCGGACTGCCGCCGGCGCTCAGTCCGCACAACCAGTTCTACCTGTGGGGACTGCGCGGGCAGACGCCGGCCGCAGTTCTGCGCGTCACGCGCGACGTCGGCGGTTTGCGCGCGCATTGCGGGGGCGTGCGCGTCTTCGGCACGACGTTCTCGCGCTGGGCGATGAACTACGAGAACGGAAAGACGATCGCGCTGTGCACGAGACCCGCGCCGCGGCTTGCCGAATGGTGGCCGGAACTCAAGAACTTTTCGTGAGTCAGCGCGACTGCGGCGTGCCGTTCGTCAGCGCTTCCGCCGACGGGACCGCGGGCATGGCCGGCGCGGGTGCGGCCGGCGCCGGCTGCGCCGGCGTCCACATCCGCTGATCCGGCGTCGCCGGCGGGGCATCGCTCGCGGGCGCGGCCGGCAAGCCCGGCACGCCGTACTCTTCGCGCCATGACGCGAAGCGGCCGAGCGCGTTGTACGCCATCCGCGAGACGCCGCGGATGAACGAGCGTCCCGCATCGAGCGTCGGCAGGTCGGTCGTCATCACCGCGATCACGTACGGGTCCTCGCCGAGATAGACGATCCCGACGTCGTTGAGCGTGTCGTGCAGGGTTCCGGTCTTGTGCGCGATCGCCGTGCCGCTGGGCAGCGGCTGCGGGAGCAGGCTGTTGTGTTTCTGGCCGCGCAAAATGCGGATCATCGCGCGCGAGGACCACTCGTCGATGAGCTGTTCTTTCGCCATGTCGGTGAGGAGGCGCGCCATGTCGGCCGGGCTCGAGCGGAGCGCCCAGCGGATCCCGTCGCCGTCGGAGCGGATGAAGTCGGCGAGCCGCGTGTGGGTGAGGCCGAGTTCGCGCATCGTGGCGTTGATGCGCTGGCGCCCGACGTGCCGGATCAGCATGTTCGTCGCGGTGTTGTCGCTGACGTCGATCATGAGCGAGAGCAGCTGCGAGATCGTGTAGCCCTTGCCCGCCGGCGCGTCGCACAGGTCGCCGTAGCCCCAGTCGCGATCGGCAGCGGTCACGTGCATCTTGTCGTTCAGATCGAACGTCCCGGCCGCTAGCTGGCGGAAGACCTCGACCATCACCGGGATCTTGATCGTGGAGGCGGCCGGCATCTCGAGTCCGGCGTTGACGCCAGTTTCGAATCCGGTGGCGACGTCCTCGACCGCGATCGCGACGTGACCGGGCGCGTGCATCGACGCCAGCGCGAGCTGGGCTTGGAAATCCGCCAGCGGGCCCGGTGCCGCAGCCGCGGGCGCGGCCGATACCGGAGCACACCATAGCGAAGAAACGCTCAATACGACGGCGGCAAGGAGTCGTCGCGGCATCCGCATTATACTTGATTGTCGGCGTTCTGCGACAAAAGTCAAGTTGCTCGTGCGGACCCCGAGGCGAGCGCGTTTGGACGAATGCACGAACGCCGCCTCACTGGCGGACGTACGGAACGCCGTCCGAGGCGGGCGCGCGGACGCGGCCGGCAAACCCGGCCAGCGCGACGACGGCGGCGAGATACGGCAGCGCCTGCATCAGCTCGCTCGGAACGCCGGCCCGCTGCAGCGAGTACTGCAGTGCCGCGAAGAACCCGAAGAAGAGGGCCGCGCCGGTGGCGCCGAGCGGCGTCCAGCGGCCGAAGATGACGGCGGCGAGCGCGATGAAGCCGCGGCCCGCGGTCATCCCGTCGGAGTAGAGGTCGAGCTCGGCAAGGGAAAGATACACGCCGCCGAGCGCGGCGATCGCCCCGCCGAGCACGACCGCGCCGAAGCGCGTGCGAAGAGCATCGATCCCGGCCGCTTCGGCCGCGCCGGGATCCTCGCCGCACGCGCGCACGCGCAGACCCCAGGGCGTGCGGTCGAGCGCGACGTGCAGGGCCGCGGCGCAGGCGAACGCGATGACGATCAGAGCGATCTCTCCCGTATGGCCGAGCGACGGCACTTCGTCCGACGCGCCCGGCCGATGGTAGACCAGCACGAGACCGAACGCCGCCGCGGCGAGCGTCGCGATGTTGAGCCCGGTGCCGGCGACGATCTGGTCGACGGCGAGCCGCGTCGCCGCGAACGCCAGCAGCGCCGCGATCAGCGCGCCGGCGACGATCCCGGCCAGCGCGCCCAGGATCGGGCTTCCGGTCACGCCGCTGACGACGACCGCGACGAACGCGCCGGCAATCAGGATCGCTTCGAGCCCGATGTTGACCACGCCCGAGCGTTCGCTGACCACGCCGCCGAGCGCGGCGAAGATCAGCGGCGTCGCCTTCACGAGGGTGAGCCCGAGAACGGCCAGGATCGCCGCGCCGGCGCCGTTCACGTCGTCCTCCCGCTCGCGACGACGCGCCGGCCGGCGAGCGCGATGATCACCAGCCCCGTCACCAGCGCCACCACCTCGCGCGGGACGTTCGCCTCGGCCTGCATCGCGATGCCGCCGCTGGTCAGCACGCCGAAGGCGAGCGAGGCGACGATGATCCAGAGCGGGTCGAGGTTGCCGACGAGCGCGACGGCGATCGCGATGAAACCGTAACCGGGCGAGAGGCCGGTGTTGAACCGGTGAAGTTCGCCGGCAACGATCGTCGCGCCGCCGAGCCCGGCGATCGCGCCCGAGAGCGCCATCGCGACGAACGCGGTCCGTCCCAGATCGATCCCGGCGCGTTTCGCCGCTTCCGGCGCATCGCCGGCGGCGCGCAATTCGTAGCCGAACACGGTGCGTGCCAAGACCCAGCGCAGCGCGAACGCGAGCACCAGCGCGATGACGAACGCCCAGGTGAGGCGCGAGTCGGCGACCAGATCGGGAAGCGTCGCCGAGGCCGGGAGCGTCGGCGTCTCGCCCGGGCTTGCGTTCGAGAGCGCGAGCGGGCCGTTCACCAGGTACGTCGCCAGCAGCGTCGCGATGAAGTTGAGCATCAGCGTCGCGATCACTTCGTTGGCGCCGAAGCGCGCGCGTAGGAAGCCGGGGATCGCGCCCCAGATCCCGCCCGCCGCAGCACCCGCAAGCAGAACGAGCGGAATCGCGAGGAACGCGGGGAGCGGAAGCTGCGCGCCGAGCCAGCCCGCGGCGAAGCCGCCCAGCACCAGTTGTCCCTCCGCGCCGATGTTGAACAGTCCGGCGCGAAACGCGACCGCGATCCCGAGCGCGGGGAAGAGCAGGTTCGTCGCCTGCACCAGCGTCTCGGCGACCTCTTCTTTCGTGCCGAACGCGCCGTCGAAGAGCGCGCCGAAGCCGGCGATCGGCGAGACGTGGGCGAGCGCCATCGCGATCGACCCGACGCCGAAGACGAGGACGATCACGCCCGCGATGTCGCGGAACGCGCGGCTGCGCAGAAGGGGGGTCGCGTTCACGCGGCGCCGCCCGCCATCAGCGCGCCGATGCGGCCGCGGTCGATCTCGGCGCGCGCGAACGCGCCGACGAACCGTCCGCCGGCGATGACGAGAACGCGATCGGCGCACGCGAAGATCTCGTCGAGTTCGAATGAGATCAGCAGGACGCCGGCGCCCGCATTGCGCGCTTCGATCAGCCGCGACTGCAGCAGCGCGGCGGCGCCGACGTCGACGCCGCGCGTGGGCTGGTACGCGACGACGAGCTTCGGCGCGCTCGCGAGCGCGCGGCCGACGACGACCTTCTGCTGGTTTCCGCCCGAGAGCGCGCCGGCGACCGCGTCGGGATTCGGTGGCCGCACGTCGTACGCGGCGATCACCTCGCGCGCCGCGTCGCCGAACGCGCGCAGCGGAAGCGAACGTTGGCGGCCGAGCGCGACGTTGTCGCGGACGCTCCAGTCGAGGATCAGCGCTTCGTGACGGCGATCCTGCGGGATCACGCGGATCCCGCGCGCGAGCCGCTGAGCCGGCGTATCGCCCGGTTCGAGCGGCGCGCCGTCGAAGGCGGCGTCGCCGCTGAAGCGCACGACGCCGGCCAGCGCGTCGGCGAGCGCGCTCTGCCCGTTCCCTTCGATCCCCGCGATCCCGACGATCTCGCCTGCGCCGACCTCGAACGTCGCGCGTTCGAGAACGCTGGTTCCCGAGGCGGCGCTCACGTCGCGCAGCGCGAGCAGCGGCCGCGGTGTCACCGCGGCGCGCGTGGCGAGCGCCGGCACGTCGCCGCCGACCATCTCGCGCGCGATCTGCTCGGCGCTCGTCTGCGCGGTAAGGTGCCGCGCGACGACGGTGCCGGCGCGCATCACGGTGACACGCTGCGAGTAGGCGATCACTTCGGCGAGCTTGTGCGTCACCACGAGGATCGCGGTGCCGCGCGCTGCGAGACCTTGCACAGTCGCGAAGAACGACGCGATCTCGCCCGGCGCGAGCGCGGCCGTCGGTTCGTCGAGGAGCAGGACCGCAGGCTCGCGATCGAGCTCGCGCAGCAGTTCGACGCGCTGCTTGATCCCGACCGGAAGCGTCTCGACGATCGCATCGGGATCGACCTCGAGCCCGTACGTCGCGCCGAGGCGGCGGACGCGTTCGCGCGCGGCGGCGACGTCGATCTGCCAGCCGCGTCTGGGCTCGCGATTGAGCAGCACGTTCTCCCACACGCGCAGCCGGTCGATCAGTTTGAAGTGCTGGTGGACGAGTCCGACGACGCCGTTCGCCTCGACGCTCCCCTCGTCGGCGCGGACCGCGCCGTACGCGATCGCGGCGAGCGTCGATTTGCCGGCGCCGTTCTCTCCGACGAGCGCGTGGATCTCGCCGGGGACGAGCTCGAGGTCGACGCCGGCGACGGCCTGCACCGCGCCGAAGCGGCGGCGCACGCCGCGCAGCGTCAGAGCCGGACGCGCTTGTACGATGCCAGTCCCTCCCGCGTGTACGGCACGGCGATCGTGCCGCCGACGATCGCCGCTCTGAGCTTGCTGAGGACCGCGATCTTGTCGGGCGTGACGACGCTCTTGGTGTACGCGAAGTCGGTCAGGCCGACGCCGCCGTCTTTCAGCCCGAGCACGAGCTGACCGGAACGCGGCTTGTGCGAGACCGCCTCTTCGGTGACGCGGTAGACGCCGATGTCGACGCGCTTGATCATGCTGGTGAGAATCTTCCCCGGCGCGATCGCGTCCTGATCGGAATCGACGCCGATCACGTAGTCGCCGGCGCGCGATTTCACCTGATCGATCGCGCCGAGTCCGGCCTTGCCGGCCGCGACGTACACGATGTCGGCGCCCTGATCGAACAGCACGCCGGCGAGTTCCTTCCCCGCCGCGACGTCGTCGAACGAGCCGACGTACTTCACCAGCACGTTGATCGACGGATCGATCTGATGCGCGCCGGCGGTGAAGCCCACTTCGAACTTGCGCAGCAGCGGGATGTCGATCCCGCCCAGAAATGCGATCGTCTTCTTCTTGGTCGTCATCGCCGCGAGCGCGCCGGCCAGATACGACCCTTCCTCCTCCTTGAACGTGACCGAGGTGACGTTGGGGATGTTGACGACGGCGTCGATGATGGCGAAGTGGCGCTTGGCGTACCGGGCCGCGACGCTCGCGACGTCCTTCGCCATCAGAAAGCCGATCGCGAAGATCTCGTCGTACTCTTTGTTCGCCAGAACCGTCATGTTGACGTCGTAGTCGGCCGCCGAATGCGACTGCAGCACCGTGGTGTCGACGCCGAGAGTCTTCTTCGCCCGCTGGAGCCCGGCGTAGGCGGAGTCGTTGAACGAGCGGTCGCCCAGACCGCCCACGTCCGTGACCATCCCGACCTTGAGCCGTCCGTCGCCCGCCGATTTCGGGGCGCAGCCCTCCGCCGTCGCGCATAACGGAACGAGCGCGAGCACGAGGGCGGCCGCGCGCCAGCGGAGCTTCATCGCCCGCTCCTACGACGTCGGTGCGGGGCGGCCTCTCGCGCGTGCGGAAGAGCCTGCACGTGAATCCCGCCAGGCCGCCCGAGACCGTCCGCCCGCGCCGCCCGATGTCGCGGCTCGAGCGCCGCGTGACGCTCTGGCTCAAGGTCCTCGCGCTGATCGCCGTCGCGATCTACCTGGTCGTCGGCGTCCTGCAGTTCCTCGGGGCGGTGCGCGCGACCGCGTTCCTGTTCGTCGGCGCGCTGTTCTTCGCGTATCTGGTGTTCCCGCTGGTGCGGCGCCTCAACGAACGGCTTCCGCTGGTGTGGTCGATCCTGCTCGTCTACGCGATCCTCGCGATCGCGGGCCTCGCGATCGCGCAGATCCTCGTTCCGGCACTCGTCAACGACGTGCAGAACGCCATCAAAAATTTCCCGGCGATCGTCACCAAGGTCTCGGCGATCATCCAGGATCCGAACAACCGCTTCATCCGCTGGCTGCCGATCGACGAGCGGCTCTACCTCGCGACGATCCCGCAGCAGATCGGCGCGTACGTGCAGACCAACGCGCTCGACACCGCGCAGAAGACGCTCGCCGTCGTGCTCTCGACCGTCTCGATCGTTGTCACCGTCATCGTGATCCCGGTGCTCGCCGCGTACATGATGCTCGACGCCGCGGAGATCAACGAGGGCGTCCTCGGCATGCTCAAGCCGAAGTACCGCGCCGTCACCGAAGACATCATCGCCGATCTCGACAAGGTCGTCGGCGGCTTCATCCGCGGCCAGCTCATCGACGGCTCGATCCTGGGCTTCATGCTCACGGTGATGTTGTTCGCGACCGGCGTGCCGTACGCGCTCCTGATCGGCGTCGTCTCGGGGGCGCTGAACTTCATCCCCTACGCGGGTGCGATCATCGCGTTCGTCCCGGCCGTCGTCCTCGCGCTGATCTATCACGGTCCGACCAACGCGGCGATCGTCGCCGCACTGATCTTCGTGATCCATCAGATCGACGGCAACTTCGTCGCGCCGCGAGTGCTCAAGGACAACGTCGGCCTCTCGCCGTTCTGGATCGTGCTCGCGATCCTCACCGGGAGCGAGCTGTTCGGGCTCGCCGGTACGTTCATCGCGGTCCCGCTCGCGGCGATGATCAAGGTGCTGATCGCGCGGCTCGTTCCGCGTCAGCCCGTGTCGCAGGCCGAAGCCGCGCCGGCGCTCACCGATGCGCCGCTCACGCGGACGCGTCCGCCGCGCCGCCGGACGTAGCGGCGGCGCGTTCGCGCGCGAGGTCTTCGACGAGGCGGCGCGTGATGAGCCGGATCAGGTAGATCCCGAACGCGGGATCGCGGCGATAGAGCGAGAGCGCCTCGTCGCGGCGCAGCATGTACAGCAGGCTCGCCTCGAGCGCGCGCACCGTCTGCGTTCGCCGGCCGTCGGGCGCGAAGATTCCGATCTCACCGAGCAGCGCGCCCGGATGCAGATCGATGCCGAGCTCGTCGATCCACAGCGTCCCTCCGGCCCAAAAGTAGATCGCGTCGGCGGGGTCGCCGCGGTGAAAGAGGATCGTTCCGGCGGCGACGCGCCGGCGTTCTATGAAATCGACCAGCCACTCCGCTGAGACGTCGTTCGCCGCGATCGCTTCGTCGATCAGCCGCCGTTCGCGCGTGAGCTGAAAGAGACGCCGCAAGTTGACCGGAAAGAACGCAAGGTGCAGCGCAAGCGTCGGATACAGATGCGCGTTCCAGGCCCAGATCATGTAAAAGACGCTGCTGGCCAGCGCGATTTGGCGCAGCCGGATCGCGTGTTTCATGAAGAAGGCGACGAACGTCAGCAAGCCCGCGAGATAGTCGATCGTCACCACCACCGTCGGCCATGCGGGCTCTCGCGTTCGCTACGGGAGCCGGGCGGTCCGTGCGGCGAAGGGGCTTTCGTGATCACGCAAACCGCGCCCGCAGCCGCCGAACGTAAACGCGTCGCGAAGGTCGACGTCGTCGGCGTTCCGATGGATCTCGGCGCGGATCGCCGCGGGGTCGACATGGGCCCGTCGGCGATACGTTATGCGCGCCTTAAGGAGTCGCTCGAACGGCTGGGGATCGAGGTGACGGATCACGGCAACCTGCGCGTGCCGGTGCCGGAGTCGGCGACCGAAGCCGAGGCCGACGCCAAGTACTATCCGATCATCAAAGCGGTCTGCGACGAACTCGCCGGGATCGTCGAAGGCGTCGTGCGCGCCGGCGGCTTTCCGCTGGTGCTGGGCGGAGACCATTCGATCGCGATGGGGACCATCGCCGGCGTCGCGCGCGCGCGCGGGCGCGCGCCGGGCGTAATCTGGGTCGACGCGCACGGCGACATCAACACCCCGCTCACCTCGCCGTCGGGCAACGTCCACGGGATGCCGGTGCACTTCGCGCTGCAGGAGCACGCGGTCGATCCCGCCCGCATGGCGTTCATCGGCCTGCGCGACGTCGACGAGGGCGAGAAGAAGATCATCCGCGAGCTCGGCGTGAAGGCGTTCACGATGGCCGACGTCGACCGGCTCGGGATGAGCGGTGTGGTCGCGGAGGCGCTTGCGATCGTCGCCGACGGCGAACATTCGGTGCACGTCAGCTTCGACATGGACGGCGTCGATCCGCAGGAAGCGCCCGGCGTCGGTACGCCGGTGCGCGGCGGGATCACCTATCGCGAAGCGCATCTGCTGATGGAGGGCGTCGCGGCGTCGGGGACGCTCGGCTCGCTCGAGATCACCGAGATCAACCCGATCCTCGACCGCGAGAATCAGACGGCGATCCTGGCCGTCGAACTGATCCTCTCGGCGCTCGGAAAGACGACGCTCTGACGTTCGACCGCGCCGCCTTCATCCTCCGGCGCGCAACGTTCGAAGACGTCCTCGCGCCGGAGCTCACGCCCGAACAGCGCTTGCGCGAACAGCGCGACGGCGCGCGCGCGACGTGCCCGTGCTGCGCGTACCCGACGATCAACGGCCGGGCCGCCTGCGAGATCTGCGCGCTGTGCGGCTGGGAAGACGACGGTCAGGACGATCCCGAGTTCGCACCCGGTGCGCTGCGCGACCCCGACGCCGTCGCGGGCGGCCCGAACCACGACTACTCGCTCACCGAAGCACGCGAGAACTACGCGGCGTACACGACGATGTACCGTCCGACCGACCGCGACTTCGAGCACGAGCGCGCGCAGTCGAACGTCAAGCGCGCGATCGCGGCCGCGTACGACCGCAGCGTCGAAGGCGACGCGACCTTCGCCGAAGCGGATGCGGAAGCGCGCGCGCTCATGGACGATTTGGAGTGACGATGGCGCTCGATCTCACCAAGGAATTTCCGCGCAGCCCGCGCGAGCGGCTCGGCGGGATCGCGATTCTGCCGCGTGCGATCGACAAGGCGCGCGCGCAGCTCGCGGGGACGCTCGGCAGCTACATCTACTTCGACTGCGGGATCAACCGCGTGCTCTTCACGATGCTGCACGTCAGCGATCAGCAGTTTCTCGACGCCGTCGCGCGCGCTAAGAACGACGACGACGTGCTGCGCTGGATCCGCGAGGAGCTGCAGCCGAGCGAAGCGGCGATCGCGCGGATGAACGCGTTCATCGAACATCTCGAACCGCGTCCCGAGCAGCAGGCGCACTTCGACGCGATGCTGCAAGCCGCCGATCCCGGCAATACGGCCGTCACGCGCTGGGTGGACCTGCTCGATCTCGAAGAGGGCCGGCTGCCGAAGGGTTCTGGCGCAGCGACCTAAGGGCGCGCGGCGCGTTCGGCGGCGCGCAGCGCGTCGCGGCCGAGGACGCAGATCGGCACGTCGCGCCAGCGCGTCTCGAGCCGGCCTTCCCAGGCGTCCGCAAACGTGACCCCGTCGAGGCCGCCGTAGAGCGCGATCTCACCGTCGCCGTCGCCGTGACGGAACTCGTAGTCGACATCGGCGAGGTCGGCCGGCGCGATCCCGTCGAGCTCGGCGCCGATGCGTGAGAGCGCGCGGTAGACGCGCCGCGCGTTGTCGTCGTCGGCGTCGTACCACAGCGCGTGGTCGTGGGCGTCGGCGGTCTCGCCGTGCAGCTTCTTCGCCAGGCCGCCGATCACGAGCGTGCGCGCCTGCTCCTTCGCGAGCGCGCTCAGCAACTCGGCAAACGCGGTGTGGTCGGCCACGGCACGCTCCTTTCGCTGCGACGCGCTTGGGCGATCAGGACGAGGGCGCCTGCTCCCAGTCGCGGCTGCGCGCGACGGCGCGCCGCCACTGCGCGAGCAGCCCCGCTCGCTGCGGCGCCGGCATCGCCGGGACGAATCGCGACCGCTCGCGCCGCCGCCGCGCGAGCGCGCCGAGATCCTCCCAATAGCCGGCCTGCAAGCCCGCCAGATATGCGGCCCCCAGCGCGGTCGTCTCGGCGGTCGACGGACGCACCACCGGGACGCCGAGCACGTCGGCTTGGAACTGCATCGCGAGATCGTTTTCGGCGGCGCCGCCGTCGACGCGCAACTCGCACAGCGAGAGCCCGGCGTCGCGCTCCATCGCGTCGATCACGTCGGCGGTCTGAAACGCCATCGCCTCCAACGCGGCGCGGGCGAGATGTCCGCGCGTCGTCCCGCGGGTGATGCCGACGATCGTCCCGCGCGCGTGCGGATCCCAGTACGGAGTTCCGAGGCCCGTGAACGCCGGAACGAAGAAGCAGCCGCCGTTGTCGTCGACGGTGCGCGCCAGCCGCTCCACGTCCGACGCGCGCTCGATGATGCCCAGACCGTCGCGCAGCCACTGCACCGCGGCGCCGGTGACAAAGACCGATCCCTCCAGCGCGTACGTCGCCTCGCCCGGCGTGAAACCGTATGCGATCGTCGCGAGCAGGCCGTGTGCGCTCTCCACGATGCGCGCGCCGGTGTTGAGAACGACGAACGAACCCGTGCCGTACGTCGACTTCGCGAGCCCGTCGCGGAAGCACGCCTGTCCGACGAGCGCGGCCTGCTGGTCGCCGGCGACGCCGGCGATCAGGATCGGCGCACCGAGATGCTCGGCGCCCGCGGTTGCGAACGCCGCCGTGCACGGCAGCACCTCGGGGAGGAGCGCGCGCGGGATCGCGAACGCGTCGAGCAGCGCGTCGCTCCACGTCAAGCGGCGGATGTCGAAGAGCATCGTGCGCGACGCATTGGTGACGTCGGTGACGTGCCGAGAGCCGCCGCTGAAATTCCAGATCAGCCACGCGTCGACGGTGCCGAACGCGATCTCGCCGCGCTCGGCGCGTCCCCGCAGGCCGGCGACGCGATCGAGCAGCCACGCGATCTTCGTCGCCGAGAAATAGGGATCGAGCACGAGCCCGGTCTGCGCGCGGATCAGCGGCTCGAGGCCGTTCGCGCGCAGCGCATCGCAGCGGTCGGCGGTGCGGCGATCCTGCCATACGATCGCGGGCGCGACGGGCGCACCGGTCGCGCGATCCCACAGGATTGCCGTCTCGCGCTGGTTGGTGATCCCGATCGCGGCGACGTCGGCCGCGGTTGCGCCGGCGTTGCGCAGCGCGGCGCGCGCGGTCTCGAGCTGCGTCGTCCAGATCTCGCGCGGATCGTGCTCGACCCAGCCGGGGCGCGGAAAGAACTGCGTGAGCTCGCGCTGGTCGAAGCCCAGCACCGCGCCGTCGCGATCGAACGCGATCGCGCGCGAACTCGTGGTGCCCGCGTCGAGCGCGAGGACGATCACAGCCGGAACGCGTCGGCGCCGCCGGGTTCCGGAAAGATCTTGCCGGGGTTCATGATCCCCAGCGGGTCGACCGCGGCCTTGATGCGGCGCATCAGCGCGAGCGCGTCGGTCCCGACGTCGAGCTCCATGAACTGCTTCTTCAGCAGCCCGATCCCGTGCTCGCCCGAGAGCGTCCCCCCGAGTTCCACCGCGGCTTCGAAGATCGCGCGCGCCGCGGCCGCAACGCGCGCCATCTCCTCGGGATCGCGCTTGTCGCACAGGATGTTCGGATGGAGATTCCCGTCGCCGATGTGGCCGAAGAGCGGGATCTCGAGCCGGTGCTCTGCGGCGATCGCGCGGACGCGCGCCACCATCGCCGTCACCTTGCTGCGCGGGACGCAGACGTCCTCGCCGAGTTTGTTCGGACGCCGCCGCGCCAGCGCCGGCGAGATCGATCGGCGCGCGTTCCACAGGCGTTCCGATTCGGCGTCGTCACCGGCGACGGTCACGGTGCGCGCGCCGTGTGCGCGCGCGACCGCGCCGATCGCCGCGATGTCCTCGTTCACGACGCTCTCGTGATTGCCGTCGGCGCCGAAGATCAGGATCGCGTCGGCGTCGAGCGGCAAGCCGGTCACCCCGTTCTCGGCGATGCAGCGCATCGTCAGCGCGTCGAGCAGCTCGATCGCGGCCGGCGCGATCCCTGCGGCGAGAACGGCGGTCGATGCATCCGCGGCATCGGCGATGCGATCGAAGACGGCGAGCGCGGTGCGCTTGACGCGCGGCTTGGGCAGCAGTTTGAGGGTGATCTCGGTGATCGTGCCGAGCGTCCCCTCCGCGCCGGTGAAGAGCCGGCGCAGATCGTAGCCGGTCACGTTCTTCACCGTGCGGCCGCCGGTGCGGATCGGCGTACCGTCGGGCAGCACGACTTCGAGCGCGAGCACGTAGTCGCCGGTGACGCCGTATTTGAGCGCGCGCGCGCCGCCCGCGTTCTCCGCGACGTTGCCGCCGATCGCGCTCTGCTTGAGGCTCGACGGATCCGGCGGATAAAACAGACCGCGCGCTTCGACCAGCGCCTGCAGGTGCGCGGTGATCACGCCGGGCTGCACGACGGCGACGCCGTCGTCGACGCTGATCTCGAGGACGCGATCCATCCGCGAGACGCCCAGCACGATGCTGCCGTCGAGCGGGACCGCGCCGCCCGAGAGGCCGCTCCCCATCGCGCGCGGCGTGAGCGGGATCCGCCGCGCGGTCGCGATGCGATGGATCGCGCACACCTGCGCCGTCGTCGACGGCAGGACGACCAGCGGCGGGGTCCGTTCGTAGAACGTCCCGTCGAATCCGTAGGCGATCAGGTCTTCGGCGGCGGTCAGGACGCCGTCCGGAACAACTTCGCGCAGCGCGTCGATGAGGCCGGCGGCGATCACGGCGGTGAAGATCCGCGGGTCTGCTTCACGCGGTACATCGCGACGTCGGCGATGCGCACGATCTCCTTCGCGTCGTCGGCGTCGTCGGGGACGACCGCGTCGCCGACGCTGGCGCTGATCGTCACGCTCGTCCCCGCGATCGAGAAAGGGGCTTCAATCTCGCGGATGATGCGCTCGGCGATCGCGCGCGCGTCGGCGCGCGACGAGATCTTCTCCAAGATCACCGCGAACTCGTCGCCGCCGATCCGGGCGACGAAGTCGTTGGGACGCACCGCGCGGCGCATCCGCTCCCCGCAAAGCCCGAGCACGATGTCGCCGGCGGCATGACCGAGCCGGTCGTTGATCGGCTTGAAACGGTCGAGATCGATCCACAGCACGCCGATCCGTTCGTCCGGCCCGCGGCCCCCCAACACCTCCGTCAATCGCTCGTCGAACGCGCGGCGGTTCGGGAGGCGCGTCAATTCGTCGCGGCGCGCGAGCGCGGCGGCGGCGCTCGCCTGCGATCCGAGCAGCGCGGTGAGCGCGCCGGCGAGTCCGAGCAGCAGCGCCGTCGTAATGATCACCGTGCGCGCCAGCAGGATTGCGCTCGCGATCGCGGCGTTGTCCTGATCGAGCGACGCCTTCAGCGCCGCGATCGCGATCAGGTCGGCACGCCGGACTTGGTCGAATGCGGTCCGCTGGGCGCGTAGCGCCGCAAGCGCCTGCCGGCGGTCGCCGCGCTGCATCGTCCGCAACTCGTCGGTGAAGCGGGTCTCGAGCGCGTCGCCGGTGCGCACGAACTCGTCGAGCGCGGCGTTCGCGTCGGGATCGTTGAGCCGCGGCAGAGCGGCGCGGTACGTCGCGTACGCATCACGGCCCGGCGCGTACGGCTCGAGAAACGAGGCGTCGCCGGAACTGACGTAGATGCGGACCGCGGTGTCCTGATCGGTGAGCGCGACGAGCGCGGAGCGTTCCGCGATCGCGGCGCCGATCGCGACACGGCTGCCCTGCTGCCGCGCGGAGATCTGATCGAAGGCGACGACCGTCGTCACCACGGCGGCGGCGATGGCGAACGCCCCCAGCACCGCTGCGGATGCATACCGCACGAGGCTTGGCGCGGACTTCATCGTTGCATCCTACCGGCGTTTTCGGCCGGGGTCCTACACGCGAGGAGTCCGGCGGGGTACACTGTGAGCATGGCCGACGTCATCACGACCGAATACCGGCTCGCCTCCGAGCCGGCGCTCCGAGCGTTTGCGGCCGCCGCCCTCGAGAAGGTCGGGGTATCGAGCGAGGACGCGGCGATCGTCGCCGACGTCCTCGTCGCCGCCGACCTGCGGGGAATCGAGTCGCACGGCGTCGCGCGGCTCGAGCCGTACTACGTGAAGCGAATCCAGGCCGGGCGGCTCAATCCGCGTCCGGCGGTGACGACGGTGCGGGAGACGCCGACGTCGATCCTCGTCGACGCCGGCAACGGCCTCGGCCACCCCGCCGGGAAGCGGACGATGGATGCGGTGCTCGCCAAAGCCGCGGAGCACGGCGCGGCGTTCGGTGCCGTGCGCAACTCGAACCACTTCGGGATCGCCGGGTACTACGCGATGCAGGCCCTCGAACGCGACATGATCGGGATCGCGTCGACGAACAGCGTGCGTTTTGCGGCGCCGACGTTCGGCCGCGACGTGATGCTCGGAACGAATCCGCTTGCGTTCGCGATCCCCGCGAACCGCGAGCCCGCGTTCGTCCTCGATTTCGCCACCACGACGGTTCCCAAAGGGAAACTCGAAGTCTACCAGCGGCGCGGAACCCCGCTGAAGCCCGGCTGGGCGATCGATCGCGAAGGAAATGAGACGCTCGATCCGCAGGTGGCGCTGACCGGCGCACTCCTCCCGCTGGGCGGCTACGGCGTCGATAACGGCGGCCACAAAGGCTTCGGACTCGGCCTGCTGGTCGAGATCCTCTGCGGCGTGCTCGCGGGCGGCGCGTTCGGCAACGATCTCCCGCTCCCCGACGACGGCCCGTTGCCGGGACGAATCTCGCACTTCTTCGCCGCGTTCACGATCGGCGGGTTTCGCGATCCCCTGCAGTTCAAAGCCGACATGGACACGGAACTCCGTGCGTTCAAGGATTCGGCGAAGGCGCCCGGTCAGGATCGCATCTACGTCGCGGGCGAGATCGAACACGAGAAGACGCTGTTCAATCGCGCGCACGGCGTGCCGGTGCACGCGAAGGTGTGGAACGGCCTGCAGTCGATGGCGGCCGACCTCGGTCTTCCGTTCGAAATCGCAAAACGCTGACGAAGATGCTATTGGTGTGAAAGTTCGAGCGTCCCCGCGCAGCGCAGACCGTTGCACGCCGCGGGGATGAACCGCGCCGTCATCAGGCGGCTGCGCAACTCCGCGGTCGCTCCCGGATCCGCCGGTGCGCGCACGAACTCGATCGAGGTCGCGCGGCCCGTCTCGTCGACGGTGATGCGGATCAGAAACGGTCCGGCGATCCCGCCGAACAGCGCGCCGCGCGCCGACGGATCGACCGCGGCGGGATAGGTTTCGCCGAAGTTGCCGATCCCGTCGTCGCGCACGGCGGCGAGCGGGCTGGGCACGGGGGACGCCGTCGCGGCGGCCGTCCCCGCGGCGACGGCCGTCGGCGCCGCCGCCGGCGTGGCGAGGACCGCGACGACCGCCTGCGCGGCGACATGCTTGGCGACGGTCGCGCGGAACGCGCGAGGCGAAAAGCGTCTCTCCGATGCGACGACCAGCGCGCGCTGCGCGTGCGCGACGGTATGCGCGACGTGCAGCAGCGGCGGCCGGGAGAGCGCGGCTGCGGCGAGCGGCGGCGCGGCGCGCACGACCGGCGCGGGGCGCGGCGTCTCGCGATGCTCGATCCGGATCATCGTCGCCAGCAGGACGCGTTCGTCGGGGACGTCCGGGGTGAACGCCGGGCGGGGCAGCGCGGCAAGGACGGCGAGCGCACAGACGTGAGCGGCGATCGAGAGGCCGATCGCAGTGCGGTCACGCCGTGAGGGGAAGCCGCCGTGCACCATCGCCGTGGGACCGCTCAAGTCCGACGGCGCGCAGCCTGCAACCTTTTTTCGCGCCGGCTCCTCTTAGTGAGGCGACATGGGTCGTTCAACCGAGATGGTGCTCTATCAGGCCGAGTGGTGTTCGTACTGCGCGCGCGTGCGCAAGAAGATGACCGACTTGCTGCTCGACTACAAAACCGTCAACGTGCCCTACTCGCATGCCGAGCGGCACGAGGTGAAGGCCGCGTCGGGTCAGACCTCGATCCCGGTCCTCGTCGACGGCGACGTCGTCCTCGACGACGACGACGACATCATTCCGTATCTCGAGCGCAAGTACGGCGCGGGAGCGCAAGCCGCGAGCTGACGCGCCTCCGCGTCACTCCATCGGAATATTGGCCGGCGCCGCCGCACCTTTGCGGCGGCGCGGCAGCACGAAGACGAGCGGCAGCAAGAAGAACGTCAGCGCGCCGAGCGCCCACTGCGCGTCGGCGTACGCCATCACCGACGCCTGCTGCAGGATCAGCCGGTCCATGTTGCCGACCGCGGCGGTCGCACTGTGCATCTGCCCTTCGAGGACCTGCAGCGCCGGATTGCTCGCCACCGCGCTCTGCGCGAGCACCGACTGGTGGAACGCACTGCGCCGCGCGAGCAGCGTGACGAGCGCCGCCGTCGAGAACGAACCGCCGAGCTGCAGCGAGAGCGCTTGAAATGACGTCGCCTTTGGGACGATTTCCGGCGGGATCGCGCTGAGCACCGCGATGTTGATCGGCACGAACAGCAGACCCAGGCCGATCCCGGCCATGATCGCGGGGCCGACGAGCGACCCGAAGTCGTTCTGCGAGGTGGTGATGTACCCGAGCCAGATCTGCGAGACGCCGATCAGCGCGAAGCCGGTGACGAGCAGGATGCGCGTGTCGATCCGGCCGGAGCCCGCGACGCGCGCGATGAACGGCGTGAGCAGCGCGATGAACGCGGCGCGCACGAAGATCAGCTCGCCGGAGAGCGTCGCGGTGAAGCCGAGGAGACCTTGCACGTACTGCGGCAGGATCACCGTCGCGCCGAACAGCACCGAACCAATCGCGAAGCCGAGCGCGCTCCCTGCCGCGACGGCGCGATACCGCAGGGCACGCAGATCGACGATCGGCCGCTTCGTCCCAAAGAGTTCCCAGAAGACGAATGCGATCAGTCCGGTCGCCGCGGTGAAGCCGAAGAACCGGATCACCGGATCGGAGAACCAGTCGTTGCGCTGACCCTCGTCGAGGATGTACTGCAGCGAACCGAGTCCGACCGCGAGCAGCGCGAGACCCAGGCCGTCGATCGGGATCGCCTTCGGGTCGCCGGGATTGCGCATCATCGTCAGGATGATGAACGCCGCGAAGATCCCGGGCGCCAGGTTGATGAAGAAGACGTAGTTCCATGAGAAGTTGTCGGTCAGCCAGCCGCCGACCGTCGGACCGATCGACGGACCGACGATCGCGCCGAGCGCGAAGACCGCTTGCGATGCGCCGAGCAGGCGGCGCGGAAACGTGTCGCGCAGCGCCGCCTGGCCCGTCGCGACGAGCCCGCCGCCGAACGCGCCCTGCAGCACGCGGTAGAGGATCAGCTGCTGGATCGATCCGGCGACGCCGCAGAGCATCGACGCGATCGTGAATCCGATGATCGCCGTCGCGTAGTACTGCTTGCGGCCGAAGCGCGCTTGCAGCCACGGCGTGAGCGGGATGACGATGACCGCCGAGATGATGTAGCCGGTCACGACCCACGCGCCCTGATCCTGCGAGGCACCGAGGTTGCCTTGAATCGTCGGCAGCGCGACGTTGACGATCGTCGTGTCGAGCGTCTGCATCAGCGTCGCCGCCATGATCCCCGCCGTGATGAGGATCAGGCGCGCACCGGATTCGCTGACGTCGCGCTCCGCGCTTACGTTCGCAGCCATGGGTTCCGCGGAAAAGAGGGCACGAGGTCTGGGATCATCTCCAGCCCGACTTCGGTTTCGCGCGTCGGCGTGACGTTAGCGCGACGTGATCGCGGCTTCGGCGGCGAGGGCGAAGGCGACGGCGGCGCCGGCCAGGGTAGCCAGCAGGTTGACCGCATCGTTCGAGACGCCGCGGACGCCGCGCATCAGGCGCGTCGGTGCGCCGCAGACGTGCGGGTCGGTCTCGCACGAGCGTCCGCAGGCGTCGCAGAACCGCAACTCCTGCAGCGACGCGCCCAGCAGCGAGTCGACGAGCGCGCCCGCGACGCCCCCCAGCGCGATCCCGCCTGCGACCAGCCCAATCGCCGTCGCCGGCTCGCCGAACGCCCAGATGGTCGCGTGTCCTCGCGAGCCCAGCGCGTAGGCCACCGCGATCCCGGCCGTTCCGGCGAGCGCCAGCCACGCGGCGCCTGCCGCCTCGGCGAGCGATCCCGCGCGCGTTATCCCGCCGGAGATGCCGGCCGGCACGCGCTTCCCGGTCACGATCGAGCGCGGGGCCCCGCGCGCGAGCGTTCCGATCTCCGTCCCCCACGTATCGGCGGTCGCAGCGGCGTACGCTCCCGCGAACGCCGCCGCCCAACGCACGTCGTACGTGAACGCCCACGCTGCAGCGCACAGCGTCGCGACGCCGCCGTTCGCCAGCACCTGCATCGCATCGCGAGCGCCCGCTTTCCCGATGTCGACCAGCGCACGTTTGCGGCGCTTTCCGACCCGCGAGAGCACGACCGAGGGGACGAAGAACGCGAGCAGGACGAACGTGAAGCCGAGCGTCCCGCTCGCGTACGTCACGGTCCCGACGGCGAAGGCGGCGAGCGCGCCGCCGGTCGTCAGTGCGTGCGTGCGCCGGGCTGCGAGCGCGATCGCGCCGGCGAAGAGCGCGCCGATCAGGAGGTCGAGCGGCCGCACGGCGTCAGCCGAGATGCAGACGTCGCGGCGAAAGCATGCTGGTGGGAGGGCGTGTTTTCACCGTGACGCAGGGACAAAACGGCGGCGGCTCACGCGCGGATGCCGGAATGCACGCGCGCGGTCCGAGATCAAACCGTCGCGACGGCCGAGAGCGCCCGCAGCAGGCCGTCGACGGTGAACTCCTCGGCGACCACGTCGACGCGAATCCCGGCGTCGCGCGCCTTCTGCGCGGTGATCGGGCCGATCGCGGCGACGGTCTTCCCGGCCAGCGCCTCGGCCGCGCCGGGGACGTTGTGGACGAAGCCGGCGACCGTGCTCGAGCTCGTGAACGTCACGATGTCGGCGGACGCGGCGTGGGCCGCCAGTTCCGGATCGTCGACGAACCGCGTCTTGTACGCGGCGACGACGTCGACGACGCGATCGTGCCGGCGCAGCGAATCGGGGAGGACGTCGCGCGCTTCCTGCGCCCGGAAGACGAGGACGCGGTCGCCCGGCGCGGTGCGCGCGAGCAGTTCGGCCGCGACCGCTTCGTTGACGAACGTCGGCGGCACCAGATCGACGCGGATCCCGCGCGCCGCGAGCGCTTCGGCGGTCTTCGGACCGATCGCGGCGATCTTCGCATCGCCGAACGCGCGCGCGTCGCGCCCGAGTTCGGTCAGCGTGTCGAAGAAGGCGTCGACGCCGTTGCGGCTGGTGAACGCGACCCACGCGTAGTCCCGCACGTGCGTGACCGCCTCGCGCGCCGCGTGCGGATCGTCGGGCGGCCCGATCGCGATCGTCGGCGCGACGACCGGTTCCGCGCCCACTTCCCACAACCGGCTCGCGAAATCGTCCGCCTGATGCGACGGACGCGTGACGAGCACGCGTTTGCCGAACAGCGGTTGGGCGTCGAACCAGCGGATGTGTTCGCGCTCCTTCACGACATCGCCGATCACGACGATCGCGGGTGCGCCGATCCCGGTCCGCGCGACCTCGTCGACGACCGTGTCGATCGTCGCGGTGAGCACGCGCTGGGACGGCTTCGTCCCTTCGTGCACGATCCCGACCGGCGTCTCGCCTTCGAGCCCGTGCTCGCGCAGTTTCGCCACGATCCCCGCTAGGTTGCCCATCGCCATCAGGAAGATCGTCGTCGCCTTGCGGTTCGCGAGCTTCGCGAAATTGAGCGACGAATAGCCCTTCGTCGGATCTTCGTGGCCGGTCGCGATCGTGAACGACGTGTTGTGATCGCGATGCGTCACCGGGATCCCGGCGTAGGCGGGGGCCGCGATCGCCGACGTGATCCCGGGGACGATCTCGAACGCGACGCCGGCTTCGGCGAGCGCCTGCGCTTCTTCGCCGCCGCGCGCGAAGACGAAGACGTCGCCGCCCTTGAGCCGTACGACTTGTTTCCCGTCGAGGCCGAGCTTCACGATGAGCGCGGTGATCTCGTCCTGCGTGAGCGTGTGCGCGCCGGCTTTCTTGCCGACGTAGATCTTCTCGCAATCCGGCGGCGCCAGGCCGACGATCGCCGCTGAGGCGAGGTAGTCGTAGACCAGCGTGTCGCACTGCGCGAGCGCGCGCGCGGCTTTGAGCGTCAGCAGGCCCGGATCGCCGGGACCGGCGCCGACGAGCCACACTTTGCCCTTCTCAGTACGGGCGTGCGGTAGGGTCACTCGCTCATGTCCTCCAGCGCAGCGAGCTGGACGAGCTCGCCGTCGCCGAGCGCCTGCAGTTCGAAGAGTTCGTCGAGCATCCGCGCGTGCGTCATCGCTTCGGCGCGGTTCTCGACGGCTTTGCCGCGGATGCGCGTGATCGCCGAGTGCAGCAGCTTCGAGACGATCGTCATCGACATCCCGGTGATGAGGATCTTCTCGCGCTCCGTCAACTCCGGACAGCGCCCGAAGAGGCGCGCCAGTTCGGCTTCGCGGATCGCTTCGGTCTTCTGCACCAGCGACGCGATCACCGGAACGGCGACGCGCGACTGGTACCACTGCTGGAAGCGCTCGACGTGTCCGGCGATGATCTCTTCGACCAGCGGGATCGCCTCGCGCCGCTTCTCGAGCGTGACGTCGATCAGTCCCTTGAGCGCGTCGACGTCGACCAGCCCGACGCCGGCGATCCGCGTGACCTCGGGATCGACGTCGCGCGGCACCGCGATGTCGACGATGAAGAGCGGCCGCGACGGCCGCGCCAGCATCGCTTCGGCGACGTTGCCGGGGGTGACGATGAAATGCGAGGCGCCAGTCGAGGTGACGACGACGTCGGCGTCCTTGAGCGCGTTGACGAGCCCCGGCATCTCCGCGACGCGCGCGACGCCGCCCAGGTTCTGGGCGACGTCCTGCGCCCGCGCGTGCGAACGGTTGAGGACGATGATGTCGCTTGCGCCGTCGTCGCGCAAACGCCGCGCCGCGAGCGACCCCATCTTCCCGGCGCCGACGACGAGGACGCTCTTCCCGTCGAGTTCGCCGACGTGCTGTTTCGCGAACGCCACCGCCGCCGTCGCGATCGACGTCGATTCGCCGGAGATCGAGGTGTGCGTGCGCGCCGCCTTGCCGGCTTCGAGCGCTTCGCGGAAGAGGGTGTGCAGGGTCTTGCCCAGCGAACGCGCGCGCTGCGCCTGGACGTACGCGTCCTTCACCTGGCCGAGGATCTCGGCTTCGCCGATCAGCATCGAGTCGAGCCCGGTGCTGACGCGGAAGAGATGGTCGATCGCCTGCGTCCCCAGCAGCGTGTACATGTACGAATCCATGTCGTTCACGTCGCCGTGCCGGAAGTTGTTCAGGAACGTGCGCAGCTGGCCGACGCCGGCCTCGTAGTCTTCGAGCTCGGCGTAGATCTCGAGCCGTCCGCAGGTCTGCAGCATCAGCGCTTCGCGCACCGCCTGGTAATCGCGCAGCGCGATCAGCGCCTCGCCCATCTTCTGCGGCGGAAACGCATGCCGCTCGCGCACGTCGACCGGCGCGGTGTTGTGCGAAAGGCCCAGACACACTAGAGGCATACAGCGTCACCCGGAGCCTGTTGTAGGGTCGCCGCGAGCGCATCGTCGGCGAGCTCGATGGTGCGGTCGATCTCGGCGCGGTCGTGTGCGAGCGACAAGAAGCCTGCCTCGAACTGCGATGGCGCGAAATACACCCCGCGATCGAGCATCGCGTGGAAGAAGCGCGCGTAGAGCGCGGTATCCGCCGTCTTGGCGCCGGCGAGATCCGTCACCGGACCATCCGTGAAGAAGAAGCCGAACATCGATCCTGCCGCCCCGACCCAGTGCGGGACGCTGCGCCGGCGGAACACCTCCGCCATCCCGGAGCACAACCGCGTCGCAAGCCCTTCGAGATGCGCGAAGGTCGTGTCCGAGAGAAGTCGCAAGGTCGCGATCCCGGCGCTCATCGCCATCGGATTCCCCGAGAGCGTTCCGGCCTGGAACACGTCGCCGTCGGGGGTGAGATGGTCGAGGATCTCGGCCGTCCCGCCGAACGCGCCGACCGGCAGGCCGCCGCCGATCACCTTGCCGAGCGTCGTGATGTCGGGAAGCACGCCCTCGCGCTTCTGCACGCCGCCCATTCCGACCCGAAAGCCGGTCATCACTTCGTCGAAGATCAGCAGCGCGCCGAACTCGCGGGTGAGCGTGCGCAGCGCAGCGAGAAACCCCGGCAGCGGCTGGACGAACCCCATGTTGCCGACGCACGGCTCGACGATCACCGCCGCGATCTGCTCGGGATTGTGCTCGAACGCGGCGCGCACCGCGGCCGCGTCGTTGTAGGGCACGATGAGCGTGTCGCGCGCGGTCGCGGCCGGGACGCCCTTTGAGTTGGGAACGCCCGTCGTGAGCGCGCTCGAGCCGGCCGCGATCAAGAACGGGTCGGCGCAGCCGTGATAGCAGCCCTCGAACTTGATGAACTTGTCGCGGCCGGTATAGCCGCGCGCGAGCCGGATCGCGTTCGCGGTCGCTTCGGTCCCCGACGAGCAAAAGCGCACCTTGTCGATCGACGGGACCGCGGCGACGATCATCCGCGCGAGTTCGGTCTCGTATTCGGTCGGCGTCCCGTACGACGTCCCGCGCGTTGCTGCTTCCTGGAGCGCGCGCACCACGTCCGGATGCGCGTGACCGGCGATCATCGGACCCCACGAGAGGACGTAGTCGAGATAGTCGTTGCCGTCGACGTCGGTCAGGTACGCGCCCTTCGCCGAACGCATGAAGACCGGCGTCCCGCCGACGCCTTTGAACGCACGGACCGTCGAGTTGACGCCGCCCGGGATCACGCGTTTGGCGGCCGCGAACGCCGTGTCGCTGCCGCTGCGGTTCATGCGAGGGCTCCGCGCAGCGCGTCGTACTCCGCGGGCGTGTTGACGTTCGCGAGCACGCGCTGATCCTGCACCGGCACGAACCGCGTGCGCAGGCGGTCGATCACCAGCCGCAGTGCGCCGCTGCCGCCGAGCAGCACCGGAAGACCTTCGCGCACGAACGCGTCGCGCCGGTACAGCGCGGCGAGCGGCTCGATCCGCCGGTTCGCCTCGTCGTGCGTGGGGACGATCGCGTCGAGCGACGGCGCGGCGTACGAGGCCAGCCGCGCCGCGAACGCGGCGTCGACGAACGGCGCGTCGCCGGCGACGGCGAATACCCACTCGGTACGCATCTCGCTCATCGTCGAGATCAGTCCCGAGAGCGGACCGCGCAGCGGCCAGCGGTCGACGACCATCGGCGCGTCGAGGTCGATCTCGGGCGGCAGCGTTCCCTTGGTGGAGATCCACGTCTCGCCGGCCGGCGAGACGTTGCGATAGACGCGCACGAGCATCGGCACGTCGCCGACCGCGAGCGTCAGCTTCCCCGGCAGGCGCGTCGCTTCGCCGCCGGCGAGGATGCAGACGCCGATCGCGGTATCGCCGGGATGCTGCTGCGGATCCATCACCGTGTTCTCTGCAGATAGCCTTTGGCGAAGTAGGTGATGATGATGTCGGCGCCGGCGCGCGTCATCGCGGTGAGCGTCTCGTCGACCGCGCGTTCCTCGTCGATCCAGCCGCGTTCGGCCGCGGCCTTGATCATCGAGTACTCGCCGCTGACGTGGTAGACGGCGACGGGGACGTCGGTCATCGCGCGCACCTCGCGCACGACGTCGAGATACGCCATCGCCGGCTTGACCATCACGATGTCGGCGCCTTCGTCGAGATCGAGCTGCACTTCTTTGAGCGCCTCGCGACCGTTCGCCGGATCCATCTGATAGGTGCGGCGGTCGCCGAACGACGGCGTCGACTCGGCCGCTTCGCGGAACGGGCCGTAGAACGCCGACGCGTACTTCGCGGCGTACGACATGATCGCGACCTTGGTGAAGCCCTCGTCGTCGAGCGCGGTGCGGATCGCGGCGACGCGGCCGTCCATCATGTCGGAGGGCGCGACGATGTCGACGCCGCTGCGCGCGTACGTCAGCGCCGTCTTCGCCAGCACCTCGAGCGTGGCGTCGTTGTCGACGTCGCCGGCGGGATCGAGGATCCCGCAGTGCCCGTGATCGGTGTACTCGCAGTTGCAGAGGTCGGCGATCACCAGCAGGTGCGGCAGCGCGTCTTTGATCGCGCGCGCGGCACGCTGAACGATCCCGTTGGGATCGTGATTGACGGTCGCGTACGCGTCCTTGTCGGCGGCGTCGGGGATCCCGAACAGCAGGACGGAGCGCACGCCGGCCGCGTCGAGTTCGCGGCACTCGGCGACGACGGTGTCGACCGAGTAGCGGTTGACCCCGGGCATCGAGCCGATCGGCTGGATTACGCCCGCGCCTTCGACGATGAACAGCGGCTGCACGAGGCCGTCGCGGTTGACGCGCGTCTCGCGCACCAGCGCACGCATCGCCGCACTCGACCTCAGGCGCCTCGGGCGGGCGACGATCCGGGTTCGCTCGGCGACGTTCATGCCCCGTTCTCCAGCAAGTAGAGCATCACGGTCTGTACGAACGCGCCGACCTCCGGAGAGGCTGCGACGACGTCCGGGTGCCAGCCGTGCGCCCCGGCGGTCTCCGACGATGACGGTCCCATCGCGGCGATCACCGGCCGGTGTCCATCGTGCCGCAGGCCGTCGAGGTACTCCGTGATGACACTCACGGAGCCCGACGAGGGGAATAGCACGACGTGCGGGACCCGCCCTTCCAGGGCCGTTCTGGCGACCGCGCTGTCGGGCGCTTCGATTACCTCGGCGCCGGCCTCGCGCAGCGCCGGCGCGATCCGGCTCGGCCGGTCCTGGGTCCGCGGGAGCAGCACGACGCGTCCCGTCAGCGGTCCGCCGCCGAGCAGCGCCGTCCCGCCGGCGGCCAGAAGTTCGCGCGCGAGCCCCACGGCGACCGCTTCGGCAGCCGCAACGTCGCCGAGGGCGAGGCGCGCGGCGGCGGTGCTGCGCAGGACGGTCGTTCCGTCGGCGGCGGCGATCGCGCCGCCCATCTGCAGGCGCCCGTCGGCCCAGGTCGCGTGGGCGCCGACCGGTGCCTGACACCCGCCGCGGAGGGTCCGCAGGAACGCGCGCTCGGCCCGGACCGCGATCGAGGTCGCGGGATCGCCGAGGACGGCATCGAGACGGGCGGCGAGCGGATCGCCGTCGCGGGTCTCGATCCCGAGCGCCCCTTGTGCGACCGCCGGCGTGACCTGGTCGACCGGGAACGGGACGGTGTACGCGGCCCGCAGGCCGAGACGGTTCATTCCGGCGCAGGCCAGCACGATCGCGTCGTACTCGCCCTCGCGCAGCTTGCGCAGGCGCGTGTCGACGTTGCCGCGGACGTCGTCGTAGACGAGGTCGGGGCGCAGCGCGCGCAGCTGCGCGCGCCGGCGCGGCGACGACGTGCCGACCCGCGCGCCGGGCGGAAGGTCGGCGAACGTCGCGTAGCGTTCGCTGCAGTACGCGTCGCGCGCATCCTCGCGCTTGGTCACCGCCGCCAGCGTCATGTCGTCGGCGAGCGTGCTCGGCAGATCTTTGCACGAGTGGACCGCGTAGTCGGCCCGGCGTTCGCGCAGCGCCAGCTCGAGTTCTTTGACGAAGACGTTGTCGGTGCCGATCGCCGCGATCGAGCGGTCCTGCACGGCGTCGCCGCGCGTGGTGACGTTGAGCACCGTCGACGCGATCCCGGCCTCGGCGAGCGCGGCCATGATCGCGCGGGTCTGCGTCATCGCGAGCAGGCTGGCGCGCGAAGCGCAGATCAGCGGGCGAGTTTCGGCGGGGACGACCCCGGCCAGCGTATCCACGGCGCGTTCCACCTCATGTTCGACGGCGCCCGGCGGCATCGCGGCGAGCTCGTCGACGTCGCGTTCGGCGAAGTGGCGCATCACCGCTGCCCGCCGGTCCGGCGGGACGACGATCTGCACCCGGTCCCGCAGCGCGCCCAGCGTTGCGGCCGCCCGCGCGTAGCGCGCGTCGAACTGCAGGGCGAGCTCGTCGCGGATCCGCTTGGTGAAGGACGGCGAGAGCCCGCCTGAGTCGACGGTGACGGTCAGCGGGCCGGCGCGGTGCACCGCGGGGGTCGCGAAGTCCCCTCGGCCGGCGTCGGAGGCGTCGTTCACGAGGATCCCGGCGTCGCGGGCGTCGTGCGCGATCGCGGCGTTCGCCGCGTCGTCGTCGGTGGCGGCGAACGCGAGCAGCGCGCCGGCGAGGTCGCCGCGCTGGTACCGCCGCGGCTGCCACGCGATCCGGTGCGCCGCGGCGAGCGCGGCGAGGCCGCCGCTGAGCGCGGGGCTCACAACGGTGACGGCGGCGCCGGCGTCGAGCAAGGCGCGAACCTTGCGCTCGGCGACGCTGCCGCCGCCGGCGACCACCACGGGCCGGCCGTTCAGCGAAAGGGCGACGGGATACACAAGCCCTATCTTCCAGCAGATGCGATCCGTCCCCGCGCGCGCGGCACTCCTCGGTGCGCTCTTCGCCGCGCTCGTTACCCTGCCGGGGCTCGGAATCGGGACGCTGTGGGACAACAGCGAGACGGCATACGGGGAAGTCGCGCGCGAGATCCTGCTGACGCACGATTGGGTCGTCATGCACCTCAACGGTCAGCCGTGGTTCGTCCAGCCGCCGCTCTACTTCTGGATCGCAGCGGCGCTGGCGAAAGCGTTCGGCGTCACCGCGTTTGCCCTGCGGCTGCCGAGCGCGCTGGCGACGATCGCGATGGGCGGTGCGGTCGGCTACGCCACCGCGCGCATCGCCGGCGGCCGGGCGGGGATGGTCGCGGCGATCGTGCTCTCGACCAGTCTCATGCAGGCGATCGTCGGCCGGCTCGCGATCATGGACGCGCTGCTCGACTTCGCGATCGCGGCGGCCGTGCTGTGGTGGTACCGTGCCTTCGAGCCCTCGGGGAGCGTGCATCGCCGCGATACCGCGTTCGTCTGCGGTGCGCTCGCGCTCGCGGTGGGGACGCTCGCGAAGGGTCCGGTTGCGCCGGTGATCGCGGTGCTGGTGATCGGTGCGTGGGCGTGGTGGGAACGGCGCGCGGGCAGGATCGCCGCGCCGAGCCTGCGCGCCGCGATCGTCGCGCTGATCGCCTACGTCGCCGTCACGCTGCCGTGGTTCGTCGCGCTCGGTGCGCGCGTCGGCCCCGGCGCGATCGGCGAATTGATCGGACATTACACGGTCGGACGCTACACCGGCGTGATCGAAAACCAGCGCGGTCCGTTCTGGTATTACGTCCCGGTCGTGATCCTCGGATTCTTTCCGTGGATCGCGTTCGTTCCGGCGGCGCTCGCCGCGGCGCTGCGCGAAGCGCGCCGTCCCGACGGCGCGTTCGCGCGGTTCGCGCTCGCGTGGACGATCGTCCCGTTCGTCTTCTTCAGTTTCGCGAGCACGAAGCTGCCGAACTACGTTGCGCTGATGCTGCCCGCGCTCGCGATCCTCGTCGCGCTGTGGTTCGAACGCGTGCGCGCCGGCGCCGATCATCGCGCCGCGCTCGTCTCCGCCGCGACGATCCCCGTCTTCATCGGCTGCGTCGGCGTCGCGATGGCGATCTTCTCGCACACCAACAAACTCGACGTCGATCTGCCCGCGCTGATGCCGCCGCTCCTGTTTCTCGGCGTCGCGATGCTGATCGGATCGCTGCTCACCGTGACCGCGGTCGCGCGCCCGTCGACGGCGGCGTGGTCGCCGTACGTGCTGGCGGTGACCAGCGGTGCGCTGGTGCTGTTCATCGCGATCGTCGCCGAGCCTATCGCCGAACCGCTCAAACCGATCCCGCCGATCGCCCGCACGATCGACGTGCAGCGCCGCGCCCGCGACATCGTCGGCGTGCACGGCGTCAGCGGCGGGAACGCGCTGGTGTTCTACACCGCGCCGCCGGTGCTCGACGTCGCGCGCAACGCCGACTTCGTCGCCGCGATCTGCCCCGGCGGCGCGGCGTGGGTCGTCGCCAGCCCCGTCGAAGCGGAACGGCTCGCGACGATTGCCCGGGCGCGCGGCCGCACCGCCGAGATCACCGACGCCGCGCCGCCGGCGCACCCGAAAGCCGCGCTGATCCACGTCTACGGCGCACCCTGCCGCACCTGAGTTCGTCGAAGGCGCGCCGCCGCAACGTTATTTCGCTTGCGCGGCGACCTCGGCCTCGGTCACCGGCGTGCCTTTGTTGCCCCATGACGTGCGGATGTAGGTGATCACGTCGGCGATCTGCTTGTTGGTGAGCTGGCCTTTCCACGCCGGCATCACGCCTTGATATGCCGTGCCCTTCACGTCGATCTTCTGGTTGTTGAGGCCGTTGAGCAGCACTTTGATGACCGCGACCTTGTCGCCGCTGACCATATCGTTGCCGGCGAGCGGCGGGAAGACACCGGGCTGACCGGCGCCGGCCGCGCCGTGGCAGCCGGAGCAGTTGGTGCTGTATACGTTCGCGCCGCCGCCGCCGGCCGCCGCGGCAGCGCCGCCGCCGGCGGCCGGCGCCGGCGCGCCCGCGCCCGCCGAGCTTCCGACCGAACCGGTGGTCCCGACGGGGCCCGTTTCGCCGGATGACTTTGTGACCGCGGCCTGCGCGGCGTTGGGTCCGATGAGGTTGTGCGCGAGCTGCTGCTGCACGACGTTGTTCTGCCCGAACCACGAGAAGAAGATCGCGCCCGCCATCGTCACGCCGGTGAGACCGAGAACCCACGGACGGCGCGAGAGCCGGCGCGACGGGTTGCGGTCGATGAACGGCAGGGCGATCAGCAGGACGATCAGCAGCGTCGGGCCGACGATCGTCGCTACGAGCGTCGCGGTCTGCACGAGCGCCGGCGGGAAGCCGCCGACGATGTCGAGCAGCGCATAGAGCGCGAGGAAATACCACGCCGGATACGGGACGAACTGCGCGTTGTTCGGATCGGCCTTGTCGTCGAGCGGGACCGGCGAGAACGTCGCGAGCGCGACGATGATCACGAACATCGCGAACGAGACGACGGTGTCCATGAACATCTGATCCGGCCAGAAGCGGCCGGGCTTGAGCTTCGGCGCTTCGTCGATCGGCGGCCCGGCCGGGCCGTTCCAGCGGAAGATCGCGAGGTGCGCGCCGACGAGCAGGACCAGCAGCGCGGGCATCAGCCACACGTGGATGCCGAAGAAACGGTTGATGGTAAGCGTCCCGATCCCGCTGCCGTCCTGCAGGAACGAGAGGACCGCGGGTCCGAGGATCGGCGCGTTGCCGGAGATGTTGATCGCGACGCGCGATGCGAGCAGCGCGTTGAGATCCCACGGCAGCAGGTAGCCGGTCAACCCGAGGACGAGCGTGATGATGAAGAGCAGCACGCCGACGATCCACTGCAGTTCGCGCGGCTTCTTGTACGCGCCCCACAGCAGCACTTGCAGCAGATGCATCGCCATGAACGCGATCATCGCCGAGGCGCCCCAGTAATGCAGCGAGAGGACGAAGTGGCCCGCGGGGACCTTCTCGATGAGATACTTCGTCGATTCCCACGCCGTCGCCGTCGACGGCGCGTAGTAGAAGCACAGGAAGATCCCGGTCGCGATCTGCAGGATCATCGCGAACACGGTCGCGCTTCCGAACGCGTACCAGTAGGAGGCGCCGCCGGGAACGTCTTCGGTCAGGAAATCTTTGGTGGCGGTGACGATCCCGGTGCGCTGGTCGAGCCAAGTCAGCATAGCGCGGTTATCCGACCTTCAAGACGACGTGAGCGGGCATGTTCGGGGCGTACTCGATCCAGGTCACTTGGACTTTGCCTTGATACTCCCGCAGCGGCAGCGGATCGAGGCCGCGCAGCGCGGGGCCGGCTTCGTGCGTTCCGAGCACGCTGTACACCGAACCGTGGCAGGGGCAGATGAATTTTTTCTGCGCGGCGATCCAGGCGTAGCGGCAGCCGAGATGCGGGCAGAGCGGGCTGAAGACGACGAAGCCCATGTTGACCGCGTCGTACGGCAGCTTGGCGGAACCGTCGAAGAGTTCCGGCCGCGCCTTCTTCAGCTCGTCGTCGCTCGCGCGCACCGCCCAGACGAACTGCTCGTTGTCGGCGGCGCCGAAGTAGCCGTTCGTTTCGTGGACGTTGAACGTGACCTTGACCGGCGCGTCGGCGGTGGCTTTTTTCAGCGCGTTCGCCTGCTCCGGCGTCAGACCCGACCACTGATCGTTGGTCGCGTCGGCCGCGGGGATCAGCGAAGCGACGAGCGGGATCGTGAGGCTGATACCGATCACGCCGCCCAGCGCGATCACGGCGTTCGCCATGAAGGTGCGCCGGCTTTGTTCTTCGGGCGTCCCCGGTTCTTTGTACGCCTCTGCGTGAGCCATCTCTCTCTCCTCTGTGCTGGTGCCGCGAAATCCGCCCAACCGCATCGTAAGCGAACGCCCGGCCAAACTCGCGTACCTTCGTAGGAATCGCGATCCCGTTCCTTCGGACGGTGCGCGAAATTCGGCCATGACGGTAGACTGACGAGATGCCCTACGCGATCCTGGTCGTCGCCGCGATTCTTGTCGAACTCGCGGTGAATCTGCCGACCGGATCGCTCCCGCTGGCCTTGATCGCCGACGGCGTCGGCCCGACCGGGATCGCGGTCGTGGCCGCGATCGCCGCGCTCGCGCCGCTGCTCGGGAGCGTCCCGGTCGGCGGGCTCGTCGATCGCTTCGGGCGGGTGCGGGCGGTCCGGATCGCCGCGGTCGTCTCGGCGGCGGCGCTGCTCGCGCTGGCCTGGGTGCACGGACCGGCCGGAGCCGCGGGTGCGATGGCCCTGCGCAGCCTGGCGATCACGGCATTGGTCACCGCCGAGTTCGCCTACGCGAGCGCGATCGTGCGCGAGGACCGGGCCGTCTCCGCGGTCGCGACGCTCGGGATGGTCGGGAACCTCTCGCTCGCCGTCTCGCCGGCGCTCGGCGTGTGGCTGTGGCAGCACGGTGTCGGGCGCGAGCAGTTCGTCTGGGGCGCGCTCCCGGCGGGGCCTTGGGGCGGCGGTCCTGCTGTGGCTGCCAAAGCGCCACGACGTGCGGGTGAAGCGGTCGCGGCGGATCTTCATGCGCTCCGCATGGTTACCGGCGATGATGTTCCTGATCGGCGCGACGTTGGTCGGCGGCGTCAACGCCGCGCTCGCGGTCGTCACGCTGCACCAGCGTGGGATCGCCAACGCCGCGCTGCTGTTCACGGCGGTCGCCGCGACGACGTTTTGCCTGCGCTATCCCGCCGGACGGATGGTCGACCGCTTCGGACCGCGGCTCGTCGCGATCCCCACCGCGGCGTTTCACCTCGCGGGGTCGGCGCTGGCCGCGACGGCGCACAGCGATGCGATCGTCGTGATCTCCGGAATCTGCTCCGGGTGCGCGTGGTCGGCGATGGTCCCGGTCGGGATCGCGTTGCTGTTTGAGCGGAGTTCGCGCTCGACGCGCGGTGCGGCCATGGGCGCTTACAACCTCGCCTTCGCGATCGGCAGCGTCGGCGGGCGCTTCTCGCGACGATCACCTCGGCGCTACGCTTCGGCTACGCGCCGGCGGTCCTCGTCGCGGGGCTGGGGCCGGCGCTTGCGCTGCCGTGGGTGTTCGCGAACCGATCGGGAAGAGTGCGGACGTGAACGATCAGGACGTGCATCAATCGATTGAAAAGCTGGTCGCCGAAGAGCACGCGCTGCTCGAGAAGGGCGGCGCCATCACCGACGACGAGCGCAAGCGGCTCGGCGCGATCAACGTGCAGCTCGACCGCATGTGGGATCTGCTGCGCCAGCGGCGCGCGCGCGAAGAGTTCGGCCAGGACCCCAACAGCGCGCACGAGCGCAGCGCCGACACCGTCGAGAAGTATCTGCAGTAACGATCCTGCCGGGTCAGCGGGGCGCCGAGAAGCGGCGGCCGCGCGGCGGTTTGGGCGGTCGTTCGTCGGCGATTTCGACGGTGACGGTCTTCTCGGCGAGGACCGCGTGCTGCAGGGCTTCGATCGCCGCCGCGGCGAGGCGCCCGTTGGCCACGATAACGTAGGCGATCCCCTTGCGGCGCCGCGTGCGGCGGTCGCGCGGGAGCGCGATGCGTTCGGGATCGCAGCCGAACGGCGCGAACAGTTCCGCGATCTCCGTCGACGAGACGCCCTTGGCGATGTTGCGGACCAGCAGTCGGACCTCGGCGCTCGAGCGCATCGCGCACGCGTTCCCGGCGACGGACGCCGCGTCCTCGCACCGGCCCGCGCAGCGTCAGGACGAGCAGCTGACGGAGAGGTGCGCGTATTCCGGCGGCGCGGGCTGCGCCCACGCCGCGTGCTCGGGATGTTCGTCGAACGGCGCGCGCAGGACGTCGTAGACCGCGCGCACGACCGTATCGTCGCCGGCTTCGCAGGCTTCGATCGCCTGCTGGGCGACCCAATTCCGCAGGACGTACTTCGGGTTCACCGCGCGCATCGCGGCGTGCCGGAGATCGTCGCCGCGCGCGTCGGCCGCGGAGAGTGCCGCGTAGCGTGCGAACCACGCGCGTGAGGTCTCATCGTCGGCGGTCAGCGCGAGCGCGCGCGCGTCGTCGTGCGAGAGCGCGCGCCAGAAGCGGGTCCAGTCGACGCGCCGCGCGGCGAGCAGTTCGAGCAGATCGGGGAGCAGACGGCGCGCGTCGACGGAATCGGCGAGGCCGAGTTTCGCGACGAGCAGCGTCGCGTACGCGTCCCAGAACGCCGGTTCGTACGTCGCGAGGATCGCGGTGCGTTCGTCCTCGGCGATCAGCGTCGAGAGCGACTGCGCGAGCGCGTAGCAGTTCCACAGCCCGATCGTCGGCTGCCGGTCGAACGCGTAACGGCCGAGCGAATCGGTGTGATTGCAGATGAAGCCCGGATCGTACGCTTCGATGAAGCCGTACGGACCGTAGTCGAGGGTCAATCCGAGGATCGAGAAGTTGTCGGTGTTCATCACGCCGTGCGCGAATCCGACCGCCTGCCAATGCGCCATCAGCACGGCCGTGCGTTCGACGACCGATGCGAAGAAGCGCGCATAACGCGCGGCGCCGTCGAGCGCGGCGGCGGCGGGGAAGAAGCGCTCGACCGCGTAGTCGGCCAGCCGCCGGACCTCCGCGCGGCGGTCGCGGTAGTGAAAGATCTCGAACGAGCCGAAGCGCAGGAACGATGGCGCGAGCCGGATCACCGTCGCGGCGCGTTCGACGCGCTCACGCAGCACCGGTTCGCTCCCCGCCGTCATCGCGAGCGCGCGCGTCGTCGGCACGCCCAGCGCGTCCATCGCTTCGCTGGCGAGAAACTCGCGGACGGTGGAGCGGATGACGGCGCGGCCGTCGGCACCACGCGAGAACGCAGTCATCCCCGCGCCCTTGATCTGCAGTTCCCACGGTCCGGCGGTCTCGCCGAGCAGGATCGCACGGCCGTCGCCGAGCTGACCGGCCCACACGCCGAATTGGTGGCCGCCGTAGATCGAGGCGACCGGTTCCATCCCGCGCACGATCGCGTTCCCGCTAACGAGCGCGACGAACTCCGGCCGCTCGACCTCGCTCGAGCGCAGCGCGATCAGCTCCGCCGCGGCTGGGCTCCAGGCGACCAGGCGGGCGTCGGGGAGCCCGGCCGGCGTTCGCCGCTCCGCAAACGGTTCGCCGAGCGCCGCGAAGCTGTTGGAGAACGGAAGCTCTTCGAGAGTACGATCCGGCTGTGCGGCGATGGCCATCGCGCCGTACGACCGCCGGCGCCGCGGCGAGCGTTGCACGCAGGTCGCGGGCGCCAGCAGTTTCCAAGCGTTTCGGGGAACGATTGGCCGGTATGCGGCCATTCTTCCTTGGTTTTCTCATCGCACTCGCGCTCGTCGCGCTCGCGGCCTTCGGCGCGGTACAGACCGGCGCAGTCCCCGCGCGCGGCGACGAAAAGCCCGGCGCGCTCGAGAAGTGGGCGGCGCACACCTCGCTCAACGCGACAATAGCGCGCGAAGCGCCGAAGCCGCCGTACCCCTACGGTCCGCCCACCGGCGCCGACTTCGTCCATGCGGCGAACCTCTACGTGCAGAACTGCGCCGTCTGCCACGGGACCGCGAACAGCACGCCGACCGCGATCGCGCGCGGCTTTTCGATCGAGCCGCCGCAGTTCGGCAAGCACGGTGTCGCCGACGATCCCGAAGGCGAAACGTACTGGAAGATCGAGCACGGGATCCGCTTCACCGGGATGCCCGCGTACAATCAGTCGCTCGACGAGAAATCGATCTGGCAGCTGACATACTTCATGAAGCATCTTCCCGAATTGCCCGCAAACGCCAGGGCGATCTGGGAGGATCCGTCGCTCGCCGCCTCTGCGACGCCCGGACCCGTGCCTTCGCCCGGCGCAGAGGGCGGCCACGACCATGGGGCATCACCGCTGCCGTCGGGCGGTCCAACGTGATCGCATGGAAACGATCCTCGGTCTGATCTTCTCCTATCTCGTCTTCGTCACGCGGACGTGGCCGGCGACGCGGCTCGCCGTGCTCACCGACATCGCGCTCGCGCTGCTCTACGACTTCACGCCGCTGCGCCTGCATTTCGGCCCGCTGCTCACGATCGCGCTCTCCGCGACGCTGCTGCTCTGGATCGTGAACCTCGTCGTCGACCGCCGCGAACCCGCCAAGTCACGCTGAGCCCATTGAAGCGTCGCCGGCAGCGTGTACGCAGGCGGAGCGGAATCTGTCAAGGTGTTTGGTCCTGTTAGTCATCTGCTTTTTGTGAGCGCCTACACGGCGACCCCGTCGTGAGCGGGCGGATTTATCCACACCGCGGGCGGTAACACGATCCGCTTTGGCGATCCGCCGATGAATCGTTCCGGTTTGGCGCGGTAAGCCGCGAGCATCACGTCGTGTCTGGCGGCGAGCACGCGGTCCGCCTGGCCGTGATGCACCATTGCCGGCGTCAGCATCGCGATTCCGGAGTGCCGGTGCTCGTTGTTGTACCAGGTCATGAACTCACCAACGAAATCGTGCCCGTGCTCAAACGACCCAAATCGATCGGGGAATTCGGGATGGTACTTCAGCGTGCGGAACTGGGACTCCGAGAAGGGGTTATCGTCGCTAACGTGCGGACGGCTGTGCGAACGTACGACGCCGAGCTTGTCCATCAGGGCGCACACGGGTTGCGCCGTCATCTCCGCGCCGCGATCGGCGTGAACGATCGCGTGCCCGGGCTGGATGCCTTCACGTTCCAGCGTCTGCGCGATGAAGTGCCGTGCGAGTTCGGCGTTGGCCCGATGCACGAGCATCCAGCCGACGACAAACCGGCTGAAGATGTCGAGCATCACCAGCAGCGAGAACCACTCACCCGGGTGCGGGCCGCGCAGCTTCGTGATATCCCACGAGAAAACTTGACGCGGACCGGTGGCCACCAGTTCGGGCTTACGGTACTCCGGATGACGTGCAATACGGCGACGTTCGCGCACCTCCGCGTTTGCTCGCAGCAGGCGGTACATCGTGCTCACCGAGCACAGGTAGATACCTTCGTCCAGCAAGGTCGCGTGGATCGTCGCCGGCGCGCGATCGGCAAACCGCTCGCCATGCAGCACCGCGAGCACCTCAGCTTGCTCGTGTTCGCTCAGTGCTCTTCTCGAGCGCCGGCGCGAGATCACGGACGGAAGTCGTTCCGGCGTGCCGTTTAGGCGGCGCCGCAGCGTCGAGCGGCTGATGCCCGCTGCAGTGCACAACGCGCGCTGCGGAATCTCGTGGGCAAGTTCCAGCGCCGCACTCATTCTGCGTTCTCGTTCGTCTCGGGGCTCTCCAGATCGACGCCCAGGAGCCCCGCAAATTTTTTTTGGATATCGTTTATGAGCTCGGCGCGCGCCAACTGGCGACGGAGTTTCCGGTTTTCCCGCTCGAGTTCTTTGAGCCGCTGCGCAACCTCGTCGGCTTGCATTTTGGCTTTTGCACGTTGGCGCACCGCACCTGGATCGAGGTCGCCTTGATCGCGCTGCCTTCGCCAGGCATAGAGCTGCGATGAGTAAATACCTTCGCGCCGGAGAAACGCTCCGATCGTGCCGGCTGGACGCGCATCAGCCTCGCGCACGATGCGCAGCTTCTCGGCGGCGGAGAACCGACGTCGCTGAGGTTTTTGGGGTGAACTGGTTGCCTTGATTTCCGTTGAAACGGTTCCGTTCGAGGACTGCATCTGTTGCAGGACTTTCTCGCCCCCGCGTGCTTTGCATCGTTCCGGATGTTTTCCACAGTATCCCCGTTATCCACAGCTCTGCTGCTGCGACGAACGTTGTACAAAAAACTCCCTATGCTACCGGTACCACTCTATCTTGACACGGGGGGGAGCGCCGCGCTTGCTCGTGGCGAGAGCGGCGCTTCGACAGGCTCAGGTACTGTATCAGTTATCAAGCGCCGAAGCTGGGATTGAAGGCCCGTCCAATTGCGACGGTGCCCCATTCAATTGGCCAGCGCTGACCGTGAGTTGAATGTCGTTTGATTTTGTGGGTCTTCCGGTTTTGTAGTGGGCGGGCGAGAGGAAATCGGTCGGCCGTCGTAATGCTACGCCATGCGAGACACCGAATTCATCCGCGGGTTGCTGCGCGTCGAAGATCCTTGGGACGTGACCGAATCAAAGCTCGATCTCGAGCGAAATCGGGTCGATGTTCGGCTTGAATGGCAAGGCGCGGGTCGCTGTCCAAAATGCGATCGGGAGTGCCCCAAGCACGATCATCGCGAGCGCGTCTGGCGTGACCTCGATCTGGCCGGCGACCAACTTTTCTTGCACGCCTCCGTACCCCGGATCGATTGTCCCGAGCACGGCGTCACGACCGTTGCGATTCCCTGGTCAAGCGGTCGCACCGAGTTTACGTCGCGCTTCGAGCGTTTGGCGATCGCCCTCCTACTCGAGATGTCCGTCGCGGCGGTCGCGCGTCGCTTGGGCATCAGCTGGGAGCAAGTCGATTCCATTATGCTCCGGGCGGTCGAGCGCGGTAAGCAGCGGCGACTGCCACGTCTTGTGCGGCATCTCGGCATCGACGAGAAGGCCGTCAAAAAGCGGCATCGGTACTTCACGATCGTGTCCGACTTGGACCGCGGCGAGGTCCTGTGGGTCGGTCGCGGTCGCAAGCGCGAATCGATTGACGCTTTCTACGACGGCCTTTCGCACGAACAACTTCATGCCATTGAGGGCATCGCGATGGATATGTGGCAGCCGTACTTCGAGTCGACCGTAGCACACGTGCCCGATGCGGCACGGAAGATCGTCTTCGATAAGTACCACATCACGGCATATCTCACCAAAGCCGTCGATCTCACTCGTCGAGCGATGATGCGTGACAAGACGCTCGACCGAACGGCATTGAAAGGGACTAAGTATTCCTGGTTGCGCTCGTTTGCGAATCTCGACCGCGACGAACGACGTGATCTGAGCGCCTTGCGGAGCCAGTACAAACGCCTTGGCCGCGCGTGGTCGATGAAGGAGCACTTTACGGAGTTCTGGCGATATCGGCGTGAGTCCGCAGCGCGTCGTTTCTTTGCCGATTGGTACCGGTGGGCGACGCACTCTCAATTGCCCGAAATGATCAGCGTCGCGCGCACGCTCAAACGTCACTTTGCGAACATCATCACGTACATTCGCAAGCCGATCACCAATGCGGCAGCCGAGAGCCTCAACAGCAAGATCCAAATGATCAAATTCCGCGCGCGCGGCTATCGCAATGAGGGCCGATTTGCAGCGGCGATTCTATTCCACTGTGGTGGGCTCGACCTCTTGCCCGCCCACCCGAAGTCCTGAAGCGCCGATTTTGTAGGATAAACTCCGCCGACGTCAAGCCGTGGCTGGGTATGAGGACGCCGCTTGTTGTAATCCACACGCCAGGCCTCGACCGCCGTACGAGCGTGGAAATCGTCTCCCCATGTGTCAGGATGATGTGGTACCAGCTCCCTCGGAAAAGTTCTGTTAAGCTGGGGCTGTCAGGAGCATACCATGAACCCACCCTCAAACGGTTCGATCGTGTCCCCAGCCGTGGTGTACGAGCGGTGGCTCGGCGAGGGTAGCGCTCAGCCGTTAATCACGGCGGAGAGCTTGGCGGGCTGATTATCGCTGACGGCACTGAGTCCTTCGAGTTGCATGTAGCGCCGCTGCAGTTGCCATTCGTCGTTCTGTTCCAGTAGGAGCGCACCGACGAGGCGTACGATGGCAGCATCGTTCGGGAAGATACCGACGACATCGGTGCGCCGCTTGATCTCCGCGTTGACCCGTTCGAGCGGATTGGTTGAGGCGATCTGCTTGCGGTGCGCCTTGGGAAAGTCCATGTACGCGAGCACGTCGTTCTCGGCGTCGTCCATCATCGCCGCGAGCTTCGGGAACTTCTGCCGAAGCTGCTCGGAGACGATACGCCATTGCTCGTGCGCAGCTTCCGCTGTCTCTTGCGCGAATACCGTGTTGATCAACGCGAGGACCATCTGCCGTTGCCCTTTACCCGCATGTGCGAGCGCGTTTCGCATAAAATGCACGCGGCAGCGCTGCCACGTTGCTTTGAATACTTTCGCGATGGCCGCTTTCAGGCCGACATGCGAGTCGGAAATGACGAGCTTGACACCGCGCAATCCGCGGCGGCTCAAGCTGCGAAGAAAGTCGATCCAGAACGGCTCTGCTTCGCTCGGACCAACCGCGAGGCCCAACAATTCCCGTGTCCCATCGGTGTTTACGCCGACGGCCAGTATCACGGCGACCGAGACGATGCGTCCGCCGGAGCGCGTCTTCACGTACGTCGCGTCGATCCAAAGATAGGGCCAGTCGCCTTCGATCGGCCGGGTAAGAAATGCGTTCACGCGTTCGTCGATCTCTTCGCACAGCCGTGAGACCTGACTCTTGGAGATGCCTGTCATCCCCATCGCCTTGACGAGCTCGTCGACCGAGCGCGTGGAGATGCCCTGGATGTAGGCCTCTTGGATGACGGCGGTGAGCGCCTTCTCCGCCGTGCGGCGCGGCTCGAGGAACGCGGGGAAGTAGCTACCTTTGCGCAACTTGGGGATGCGCAGTCCGATCGTGCCGGAACGCGTCTCCCATTGGCGCTCGCGGAAGCCGTTGCGGGCGTTCTGTCGGCCGGGGCCGCGCTCGCCGTAGGGCAAGCCGCAGAGTTCCTCAACATCGATCTCCATGATCCGCTGCGCGGCGTACTGGAGCATCTCGCGAACGAAGTGGCCGAGTCCCTATAATTGATGTAAATTGAGCGGGCGGGTAGCCACCGCCCCGGTTCGAAGATTGACGTTGTTCAACACCTCAATCGAAAGGACCGAAACGGTGGCCGATTACGATCTTACCCTATCCCGCGACGCGATTCCAGCTTTGCTTGATCAGCCGGCGGCGCTCGGCAAACTCGTCGAAGTGATTCTCAACCAAGTGCTCGAGGCACAGATGCGCGATCATCTGGGCGCCGAGCGGTACGAACGCTGTCAAGAACGGGAGGGCTATCGGAATGGGTATCGCGATCGACAGCTCTCGACCCGCGTCGGATCGCTGGTCCTGCGCGTGCCGCAAACGCGCGACGGCAGCTTCTCAACCGACATCTTTGAGCGTTATCGCCGCAGCGAACAAGCCTTTGTCGTGGGCCTGATGGAGATGGTCGTCAACGGCGTCTCGACGCGGAAGGTCACGCGGATAACCGAAGGCCTCTGCGGGACGTCGTTTTCGAAATCGACGGTAAGTCGCCTTACGAAGGCACTCGACGAACCGGTCGCGGGATTCTTGAATCGCCGGCTCGACGCAGCGTACCCATTCATCATCGTTGACGCGCTCTTTACGAAGGTGCGCACCGACAAGAGCGTCGTCAGCAAAGCACTACTCATCGCGAGCGGCATTCGCGCTGACGGGTACCGCGAAATCCTTGGTCTTTCGATCGGCGATTCGGAGAGCTTTGCGACGTGGAACGAGTTCTTTCGCGGCCTCAAAGCGCGCGGCTTGCACGGCGTCGACGTTGCCGTCTCCGACAATCACTCGGGCTTACGCGAGGCGATCGCCAAGCAATTCGTCGGCGCGACGTGGCAGCGTTGCCAGTTCCACGTGATGAAGAACTTGCTCGATCACGCGCCCAAGAAAGAACGGGAAAACGTAACCGCTGCAGCTCGGCTGATCTTCCTCGCAACTGATCGCAAAGAGGCCGAGCGTCGATATGCGGAATTCATGGCCCGCTTCGCAGAAACGGCGCCCAAGTCGTGCGTGTGCTTGGAAGGAGCGTTCGAAGACATGCTTGCGATCTTGCCGCTGCCGGAGAAATATCGCCGGCGACTGCGCACGAGCAACATGCAAGAGCGGCTCAATGAAGAGATTCGTCGCCGGGAGAAAGTCATTCGCATCTTCCCAAACGACGCCGCGGCGATTCGCATGGTCGGCGCGCTACTCTCCGAGCAAAACGACGAATGGTTAGGCCGAGCCTACTTCGACATGACCGAATACTTCGAATGGAAAGCAACGACGGTGGCCAAGCCGGCCGCCGTAAAACGAGACAGACGAGCAGCCTAACTAACGCGATCGACGAACCGGAATTACAGCAGATTTGGGACTTGACTAACGAAGTCGACGTCGCCGCCCTTTTCGACGAGCTCGGAAAGTGCGATACTGGGTTTGGCCATCGTGGATCCCTTTCGGTCGGTTATTTGTTGCAAAAACAACCTTCGCCGAAAGCCACGATGGCCGCTCTCTATGCTACAAGGGCGACCCTCTCATACACCACGGGCCGGGACACGATCAACGGTGTTTCGCCGCCGTCGATTGAGCGTCGGCTCTCGATTGTCGAGACGCCGGTTCAGCGGCCGACGCGACGTCGCTTCTCGGTCGCCGAAAAGGCGCGTATTGTGAACGATGCTGATGCCTGCGAGTCGGGTACGGTCGGTGCGTTCTTGCGCCGCGAAGGCATCTACTCTTCGCAGCTGTACGCATGGCGCAAGGAGCGCGATCGCGGCGATTACGATCCAAAGGAAATTAAGGCCCGAGCTCTCGATCGTAAGGAAGCCGAATCGCTCAAGAAAATGAACCACGAGCAAGACATTGAGATACGCAGGTTGCAACGCAAGATCGCGCGCTTGGAGCTTCTCGAAGACATCCGAAAAAAAGCAGCGGGGCTCTTGAACATCGAGTACAAGAGCCCCAAGTTCGACGACCTGGACGACTGATCTGTAGAAGTCAGGATTTGATCTGACGGTTGTCGAATACCGGTGGTGAATCCTCCTGAGGAGCCATCCATGAACAGCGACCGAAAAGTCATCAAGGCGAAAGTGGGCCTACTCCAGCTCGGCAAGCAGCTCGGAAATGTGACTGAAGCCTGCCGCGTGATGGGTTACAGCCGTGATAGCTTCTACCGTTTCAAAGAGCTCTACGAGACGGGCGGCGATCTGGCCTTGGCCGAGATCACCAAGCGAAAGCCGAACCTCAAGAACCGCATTGCTCCCGAAGTCGAGGATGCGATTGTCGATCTTGCGATCGAGTTCCCTGCGTACGGTCAAGTGCGCGCAGCGAACGAGCTCGCCAAGCGTGGGATGCGTATGTCGCCGGCGGGACTTCGCGGGGTGTGGCTGCGACACGATCTTGAGACGATGAAGAAACGGCTCAAAGCGCTGGAAGCAAAGAGCGCCCAAGATGGGCTCGTCCTGACTGAGGCGCAAGTCGTCGCGCTGGAGCGTGCCAAGCTCGAGAAAGAAGCGCACGGCGAGTTCGAGAGTGAGTGCCCCGGCTACTGCGGCGCGCAGGACACCTTCTTCGTTGGGACGATGAAGGGCGTCGGCCGCATCTACCAGCAGACCTTCATCGACACCTATGCGAAGGTGGGCGTCGCGAAGCTCTATTTGGACAAGACACCAATCACTGCGGCCGACCTGCTCAACGATCGCGTGTTACCGCTATACGAAGAGTACGGGATTACGTTGCAACGGATCCTGACCGACCGCGGCACGGAGTTTTGCGGGCGTGAGGGACATCCGTACGAGCTCTACCTGGCGATCGAAGACATCGACCACACCCGAACGAAGGCACGCCATCCGCAGACCAACGGCATCGTCGAGCGTTTTCACAAAACGATGCTTGATGAGTTTTATCGGATCGCGTTTCGCAAGACGATCTACACGTCGCTCGAGCAACTGCAGCGGGACCTCGATGCGTGGACCGAGGAGTACAACACGCAGCGTCCGCATCAAGGACGCTGGTGCTACGGCAAGACGCCGATGCAGACATTCGTCGACAGTGTCTCCCTTGCGAAAGAGAAACAGATCGCTTAGACTGAAACCCAACCTATCTGACACTACCGCAAGATCGTACGACTGTCAGATCACATAGTAGCTAGTACAGCTTATGCGTTGCAGCCGCATCGCTTTGCCGCTGGCGCGCCAAAACTCGCAACAATTCCGAGCCAAGTCTGGATCAACGAGTCGAAGGCTGCCGACATCGCCGCATGACCAAGATGCTCACAAACTCCCGCAACCTGCTGGTATCAAATTACTTGACAAGTTCCGCATCACGCAGCGTATTTACTGCTCGCTCAGTGCCCAAAGCGAATGCCACGCCGTCGAACCTTGCCAATACGCACCTTTGGGAACACCTGATTCCTCACTGTCGATAACAGACCGCAGTGTCGTCGACCAGCAAGCGATGAAATTGAGAATGCTCGCGGTCGTTCGTGGCCGTTGCCCTGCTCAATCGTGCCGCCGTCGCGGGAACGAAGCTCCTCAGAATGGGGCTGACATCACGAGCCGTCGCTGCTAACCTGCGGCGGCCCCGTGCGTGCAGCTGAACCGCCTGCCGGCTCCATCGTCACGCCGATGTGATGAGTTCCAGCGAGAATGTTGCCGGGCACGACGAGAACTTCAAGGCCGCCGGAAGTGCGATGGAGCATCCCCGGCGAGCGGACTGTCTCGCGGCGCACCCAGACTTGGTAACCGCGGCCAGCCGGCGGCGGCGGAAGGCCATCGACCACGAAAGCCGTGCGTCGTCCCCCACTGCCGAGGAGCGCGGTGCCGTGCGCTGTCGCGCCGTTCAAAGCGATTTGAAGCGGACGGTCCGTGATCATCTGCACGACCGCAGTAAGATCACCATCGGAACCGACGTGCGAGGTCCAGGCGATGCCGCCGGCGAGCAAGAGGGATGCAGCGATTGCCGCGACCGCTGGCAACCGGCGAAAAAACATCGCCCCCACACGCGGCACGCGCGGCGGAGCGTTAACCGGAAGCGTGCGAAACGCGCGCAAGACATTGGCGTACGAAGCGACGCCGTCTCGGCACGGGGAGCAGTCGCGACAGTGCGCTTCGAACACCTGCGATTCACCGGATTCCAGGGCGCCGAGCACGTAGGCTTCGAGATCATCGTGCACTTGGTTCATGCCGGATCACCCGCCGGTGCCTCCAACGACCGCCGCAGGTGGCGCATAGCGAGCCGCACGCGGCTCTTGACCGTACCTAACGGAGTGCCCGTCGCCTCGGCGATCTCACTTTGCGTTAACCCGCCAAAATAGGCAAGTTCCACAACGGCACGCTGCTCGGCGCCGAGTGAATCGAGCGCGGTTCGAATATCGTGCTGCTCTTGGCGCTCCATAACGATGTCCTCGGGCCCGGCCGCGCCGGACGGAAAATGCTCGTGAATCGGTCCGCTCACGCGTCGCGCGTCACGCCGGCGAATGCGGTCAATCGCCGCATTGCGCCCGATGATCACTAGCCACGCGCGCACCGAGCGCCCGCGCTGTTCGAACGAACCGGCGCATCTCCATAACGCCATGAACGCAGACTGTGTGGCGTCGTCCGCGTCAACGCGGTCGGCGACCACACGAGCGGCGACGGCCGAAACTGCACTCGCGTGGCGCCGGTACAGTTCCTCGAATGCGTCGGCGTGTTTTTCTCCGACGAGGCGCACGAGCGCCTCATCGGAGAGTTCCGCTACTTCTTGGCGGTAAGATCGCCGCAAGCGACGTACGTCGGAATGTCGGTCGTGGACTTGTGGACGTTCACCGCGAAGCCCCCGCCTATCAGTTGTGCGATCGGGACGTCGACCATCGAGGTTGACGTGCCATCGACCACGACTACGAGCGGATACTTGGGCTTCGGATTGAGCTTCGCGCACGAGCCCTCGTGGATGTGCGCAGGCTGCGGGACGTCGGTCGGCGCATTGGCGAGCGCAACCACGACGCGCGTCTTATCGCCGATCGGTGTGAGCGTGACGGTTCCAAGCTCACCGGACGCATTTTGCGTCGCGATCGCGTAGACGCGGGTGGGGCCGTCGGCGGCGAAAGCCGGGGCGGCAGCGATTAACAGCGCGCCGGCCGCGGCCGCGGCAAGCATCTTAGAATTCAGCAAGAAAGCCTCCGGAAAAGAGATTGATGCTTCCTGAACGCGGCGGCTGGCGTCTCGGATCACAAACACGGCGGCATTCTTCCGATCGGCGCTCTCCCCCGCGCCTCTCGCTGCGTTCTCTCCATCCCGAAGAAGAGAGCGTCGCGCTGACCTTGCCCCGGATGTCAGGCCGCGGATAACCGTGAGTTTGGTGTAGTGCGATATTTGGACCGACGACGATCACTCGGCCGCATCGAGTCGTACGTGATGCAAAGCGCGCCGAAGCAGCCTGTCTCCTATCGTTTCCTCCCCTGACGACGCTCCCAGGCTCGCGTTTGCCCTTGTCCTCGCGATCGCCGCGACGGGCGGCAGCCGCTTTTTGCCGATCGTAGGCGGTCCTTTGCTCGCGATCCCATTCGCCGCGATCGACCGAGCATGTCTCGCCGCCCGCTCGGCACGAGCGGAGCATCCGATATGCGGCGAAGCAGATTTTGCATCCGCGATACCGATTCCGGATTCGGGCTTTCGATCGTCAGCGTGGTCCGCTCAGGTATCGGGACGCTTCCGGTTATGCTCGCGACAGTTGTGATAGCGCCGATATTGGCGCCGCAATTGGGTCGCCTGCTCTGTCTGGACGGCGGGCGTTCGCCGTTTCTACGCGACGAACGGCGTTGTGCTTGATCGTGTCCCGCATTCTTGACGCTACCGCGGAAGGCGACTGGCCGTATCTGTGGATCGACGCGACGTACGTAAAAGTTCGTCAGGCGGGCCGCATCGTTTCGGTTGCGTTAATATGTGTTAACCGACACTTCGTCTGACAGTCCGCTCGGTTTATCCGGCTAGTTGTCAGATGGTTCGCAGCTGTTAGGCCGCATGCTTTTCTCGCGCAATCGCGAGGCTGTCTACGATCTCCATGGGAGCCTTCACATAGCACCAGCGACCTTGATGTTCGCGTCTTCGTTCTTCGCAAGCGGTTGAAAACCGTCCTCAGGTCAGACCCGCCTGCCCGGACAACATATCAGCGTGACATTACATCTTGTACGAGTGCAGGCCGCTGATCCAGATGTTCACGCCGAGATAGCAGAAGACGATCGAGGCGAAGCCGATCACGCTGACCCAGGCGGTGCGCGTTCCGCGCCATTCCGGACGCGTGTGCAGATGCATGTACATCGCGTACACGATCCACGAAGCGAGCGCCGCGGTCTCCTTCGGATCCCATTGCCAGTAGGCGCCCCACGCCTCTTTCGCCCACATCGCGCCGGTGATGATCCCGAGCGAGAGCAGCGGCAGTCCGACCGCGACGATGCGGTACTGCATCACGTCGAGCCGCGCGAGTGACGGCAAACCGGCCAGCCATTGCGCGAGCGCATCGCCCGCGCCGGCGGCCGGCGCGATCGCCGGCGTATCGATCCGCGTCACGCCCGGCGTTGCCGCGTTCGCCGCGACGCTCGCCGACGACGATGCCGGCAGCGTGACGCCGACGGTCCCGCCGCCGGGCGCGGCCGCGACCGCGCGCAGCGTCGCGCCGTGGCGCGCGTACCGCTGTTCCGCGTAGGCTTTGAGCAGGTAGATCAGCGAGACGCAGAACGCGACCATGAACGATGCGTACGACGCGATCACGATCGGGACGTGGATCTTGATCCAGTACGACTGCAGTGCGGGCACCGCCGGCATGTAGCCTTCGTTCCAGGTCGTCGCGTAGCCGAGCGCGATCGCCGCGAGCGCGAGTACCGGGCCCCCGACGAACGCAAGGTCGTAGCGGAACGCGAACACGAGAAACACCAGCACCGCGACCGCGCTGAAGAGCGAGAGCGATCCGTAGAGGTTGGTGAGCGGCCAGATCCCCGTCATCCACCAGCGCGCGCCGAGTTCGGCGAACTGGGCGGCGCAGCCAGCGATTGCGAGCGGAAGCCCGATCGTTCGCAGCACGGGCGTGCGCAGCAGGAAGTAGCCGAGCAGGACGAATGCGCCGGTGACGTAGGCGGCGATCCCGATGACGAGCAGTCCTTGATCGAGCGTCTGACGGAACGGGTCCATAGGTCTCCTTATACGCCGCCGAGGACGGTTTCGGCCGTGACTTCGGTGGCCGGACCGGCTCCGCGCTCGGTCCGCGTGAGCGCCTCGACGATCTCGCGGAAGCGGTCCTCGAAGACATCGTAGCCCTTGACGGTCGTCGCCGCCAGGCCGACCTCGGTCGCGCCGTCGACGGCCCGCGCCGTCACGAACAGCCGCGCGGGGAGGAAGTAGAACGAGATGCACAGCCCGGCGAGCAGGACGAACGCGCCCAGGCCAACGATCGGGATCCCCGGATCGTAGCGATACTGGAAGCCGGAGTAGAGCACGTAGCGCGCCGGCGTGAGCGCGTAGCCGGCCCCCAGATCCAGGGGCTGGCCTAGCGCGACCAGCGCGCTGCCGACGGGACGATCGCCGTCGTATGCCTGGATGACGATCCCGGGGTCGTTCGGACGCGGATCGGCCGCGGGCTGACCGCTGGCGCGGTCGATCGTGCCGACGAAGCGCGTGTATTGGATCGCGCGCGACGTGCCGCCAATCGGAAACCCTTCGCCTTCCTTGAGCGGGTGATCGGGGCCGCCCGGGACCGGCTTGCCGTCCTTCGTCAGCCGGAAATCGATCGCGAAGCCGTACGATGCCTGATAGATCAGCGTGCCGTCGATGTCGTAGGGCTGGTTGACGCGAATTACCGCGTCGTGGACGCGGCCGTCGCGGCCGGTCACCTTCGCGTTGGAGACGTAGTCGATCGGCTGGTAGACGATCCCGGACTTCGTGCGCACCGGATCGATGCGATAGGCGAAACGCTGCAGCGCGATCCTCGCGCCGTTCTCCGGGATCGTCGCGGTCTGTCCACTGAGCACCGCGAACTGGCCGCTGTAGCCCTTCGCCCAGTAGATCGTCGTTCCGATCGCGATGACGACGAAGCCGACGTGCGCGACGAGAACGCCGCGCCGTGCCCAATTGTTCTTATCGGCGAACGTCCACTCGGTGCCGCCGAACTCGCGCTTGCGCACCTGCCAGCCGCGCGCCCCGAAGAACGCCGCCAGCCGCTCGCGGACCACGTCGACGTCGCCGGGGACGCGCAGCGTCGCGTGCAGCGGGATCTTCTCGACCTTCACCGGAGCCAGCCGCGGGATCCGCCGCGGGATCACCTTGGTGAACGTCGCGGCCGTCATCGAGCACAGGATGAGGCCCAGTACGCCGATGTACGCCGCGCTGTGGTAGATGTTCGCGAGGTCGAGCCGCGCGATGAGCCGCGCGAGCGGCGGCGCGTAGTTGGCCGCATAGAACGACGGATCTTTCCCCTGCTCGATCACCACGCCGATCAGCGTCAAGAGCGCCCAGATCCCGAGCAGCGAGACGCCGAACGTCACGTTGGCGAACAGCGCGACGAGCTCGTTCCAGCCCTCGCGCAACGGCCGCAGCGCGCCCAGCGCTACGCCTCCGCTTCGCGCTTCCACCGCCCCTCCATGAACACGATGAGCCAGATCGCCGCTTCGAACAGCACGTACATCGGCGTCGCGATCAGCATCATCGTTGCGGGGTTGCCGTCGGGCGCGAGCACGCCGCCGGTCACGAGCATTCCGAAGATGATGTATCGCCGATAGGTGCGCAGCATCGTGCTGTTGACCAGACCGATGCGCGCCAGCAGCAGCATTACCACCGGCGTCTGGAAGACGAGCGCGAATGCGAGGAACAGCAGCAGAACGAAATTGATCGTCGACTCGATGCCGAACGTCGGATCGGCGATCGAGCTGGTGATCCCGATCAGCGCGCTCACCACGCGCGGGATCACGAAGACGTGCGCGAACGCGACCCCGGCGAGCGCCAAGCCGAACGACGGCGCGATGTACGAGTACACCGCTCGGCGCGTCTTCGGGTGGACCGCCGGCACGACGAACATCCAGATCTGATACAGCAGCATCGGCAGGCCGAGCACGATCGCGCCGTAGATCGCAAACTTGAAGATTGCCCACACCGCGTCGGTCGGCCCAAAGGCGTGCAGGACGACTTTGTCACCGAAATAGAGGCGCGTCAGGGGGCGGATCGCCTGCTGTGCGGGCCACAGCAGGAGCACGGCCAGGCCGAGCACGGTCGCGACGCAGATCGCCAGCCGGTTCCGGAGCTCCCGCAGGTGCTCCGTGAACGGCATCTCCTTCTGGTCCCACTCCGCGTCCGGCTCGCGCGCGCCGACCGGGCGCTCGGCGAGCACGCGCTACGCGCGGGGCGGGGCGACTGAGGTCGGGCCGGGCGCGCCGGTCTGCGGGTCGGGGACGACGGTCGGCTGACCGACCCCGTTCACGCTGGTCGCCGCTTCGGCCGCGTGGACCTCGCCCTCGACGCGGCGGCGCGCTTCGTCGCGGGCGCGCTCGGCGGCGAGATCCGCCTCGGCCTGACCGACCAGGAACTCTTTCTTGGCCTGTCCGGCGCTGCGCGCCAGTTTCGGCAGCTTGTCGACGCCGAAGAGCAGAATCGCCGCGCCGGCGATGAGCATGATTTCCGTGGTTCCGAGCATGGGATTCTCCGGATAAACGTTTTAGAGGAGGGCGTCGGCCAGGGCGGCGAGTTCCGTGCGGGCCGGGGCGTTTCCGAGGGGCGCGAGCGACTGCTTCGCCCGTTCGAGGTAGCCGGCAAGGGCGGCTTCGGTCTTGGCGAGCCCCCCGTGGATGCCGATCCCGGCGACGATACCCGCGATCCGCTCGCGCGTGTCGTCGTCCTCGGCGAAGAAACGTTCGACGTCGGAACGGAATTCCCGATCACCCGACTCCAGCGCGAGGACGAGCGGAACGGTCATCTTCCGCTCCCGCAGGTCGTTCCCCACCGGCTTGCCCAGCGTCGCCTCGTCGGCGGTGAGGTCGAGCAGGTCGTCACGCATCTGGAACGCGATCCCGTACGCGGTCCCGAAGTCGCGCAGGGCCTTGACCGCGAATGGCGAGGCGCCCGCCGCAAGCGCGCCGCACTCGGCCGAGGCGGCGAAGAGCGAGGCGGTCTTCTTCGTCGCCACCTCGACGTAGTTCGCGAACGTCGTCTCGAGATCGCCGAGCGCCCGCAATTGCAGCACCTCGCCGTCGGTGATGTCGGCGAGCGTCGCGGAGAGCACGTGCGGGATCGGATGCGCGTACTCGGCGGTGACGTTCTTGAAGATCCACGCGAACAGATAGTCGCCGGCAAGGACGCTGACGCGGTTCCCGAAGTCGACCGCGGTCGCGTTCACGCCGCGCCGCGTGTCGGCGTTGTCGACGACGTCGTCGTGGATGAGCGTCGCGACGTGGATCAGTTCCATGAACGCGGCGAGGCGCAGGTGCTCGGCGGCGTCGCCGCCGACCGCCTCCGCCGCGAGCAGCGCGAAGCGCGGGCGCAGCCGCTTTCCGCCCGCGTCGAGCATCCGCCGCACCGCTTCGGTGATCAGCTCGTTCTCGGTCTGAAAATCGTTGCGGAAGAAGTTCTCGACGAGCGCGTAGAGATCGCGGCCGGGCTGCGCGCGGTGCAGCATCAGGCGAACCCGACGTGCGCGGCGATCGCGCCCGCGCCGAGCCGCAGGTAGCGCACGTCGCGGAACCCGGCGATGCGGAAACGTTCCGCGAGGCCGTCGGCGTCGGGGAAGTTCGTCAGCGAGTTGGGGAGATACGTGTACGCGCGTTTCGATCCGCCGACCAGTCCGCCGATGAGTGGGACGAGGCCGTAGAAGTAGACGCCGAACGCGCGCCGCACCAGCGGGTTGGGCGGCTTGGTGACGTCGAGGTTGACGAAACGCGTCCCCGGCTTGAGGACGCGTCGCGCCTCCTTGAGCGTAGCGACGATATCGACGACGTTGCGCATCGAGAAGCCCATCGTCGCACCGTCGAAGGTCGCGTCGGCAAACGGCAGCTGCGTCACGTCGCCCTCGACGAAGGTCGCCCGGCCGCCGGCGTCCTCGCGCGGCGCGCGGGCGCGCGCCCCGTCGAGCATCGGAACGGTGAAGTCGACGCCGGTGACGGTCAGGCTGGGATCGGTCCGCAGCAGGTGGAATACGAGATCGCCGGTCCCGCAGCACAGGTCGACCACGTGCCCGCCCTTGGGGGCCGCGAGTTCGGCGACGGCACGCTTGCGCCACGCCTCGTCGATCCCTGCGGTAAGGAGTCGGTTCGCGCGGTCGTACCGCGGTGCGATCGCCGCGAACATCTCGCGGACATACAGGGCCTTATCCATGGTCGAGCGACCGTGCGTGTTCGGCGGCGGGGGGATGATCCACTCTGAGCCTCCTTCCATGGGACGCCGGCCGCCGGGGCGAGGTTGCCCGTGCGGCGCCCGGGCTCACGTCCAGCGCTTGTAGCGGAAGTACGCGACGAGGGCGATCGCCGCGGCGACCTGCGAGCCGACACCGATGACCCAGAACGACCGCGGGCTTTGGATCCCGGCGACCATCCAGCCGAAGTTCTGGCCGAAGAATCCGGTGATGTACGTCAGCGGCAGAAAGATCGTCGCGATCACCGTGAGCTGCTTGGCGATCTCGCCCTGCTGGTGCGCCTCGGAGGAGAGGTGGATGTCGAGCGTGCTGTTGAGCAGGTCGCGGATCGAATCGATCTGATCGGTCACCCGCGCCGCATGGTCGGCGACGTCGCGGAAGTACGCGTTCATCGAGCGGTCGGCGGTGAGTTCGCTGCGCAGCAGCGTGCTCAGGATGTCGCGGACCGGCGCGACCGCGCGCTTGAGCGCGATGAGATCGCGCTTGAACAGCAGAACGCGCCGCAGGAGCAGCCGCGGATGAGTGCGCTTGCGCTCGCCGAGCACCGCGTTCTCGATCCCGACGAGCCGCTCGTCGTACTCGACCGTCACCGGATGGTACGCGTCGACGACGACGTCGAGGATGACGTAGAGCAGGCTGACCGGATCGTACGCGACGCCGCTGCGTTCGGTCCAGCGGCGTTCGATCTCGTCGAGCGGGAAGACCGGGTGCGCGCGGATCGTCACGACGAAGTTCTTGCCGACGAACACCGCGAGTTCGTGCTCGATCAGTTGCCCGTCCGCGTCAAGCGACGCGGCGTGCAGCACGACCAGCAGGTAGTCGTCGTAGGTCTCGACCTTCGGGCGTTCGTGGACGAGCGCCGCATCTTCGACGGCGGTCGGGTGGAGGGAGAACTCCTCCTTGAGCATGGCGAGGTCGTCCGGCGTCGGCTCGGCCAGATCGAACCACACGAACGTGCTCGCGTCCTTCAGCAGTTCGCTGATCTCGGCGGGATTGCGCAGCGAGCGCGGCCCGGCACCGTCCGTGAAGATCAGACAGCGCGACTCGTGTTCTTCTGAGATCGCCGGCGTCGCGCGGTACTCGCGCGGCTTCGCGATCACGCCGCCACCGGCAGGGCCAGGATACGGCGGGCGTTCGCGTCGGATCGCGCCGTCACGGTCGCGACGTCGACGCCCAGCACGCCGGCGACGACCCGCGCGGTCTCGGCGACGAACGCGGGCTCGTTGCGCTTCCCGCGATACGGGATCGGCGCGAGATACGGGCAGTCGGTCTCGAGGACGACCGCGTCGAGCCCGGCGCGCCGGACCGCGTCGCGCAACGGCTGCGCGGTCTTGAACGTGACGACGCCGCCGATCCCCAACGCGAGCCCGAACTCGCCGGTGAAGACCGCCGCTTCCTCGGAGCTCCCGGTGAAGCAGTGCACGATCCCGCGCTGCGAGGCCGCGTCGTAGCCGGCGCGCAGGGCCGCGACGAAGTCGTCGTGGGCCTCGCGCTGGTGAAAGATCAGCGGGAGGTCGCGGGCGCGCGCGTAGGCGAGCTGCGCACGGAGCACCTCGCGCTGCACATCGCGCGGACTGTGATCGTAGTGATAGTCCAGCCCCGTCTCGCCGACCGCGACGACGCGCGCGCCGAAGCGCTCGCGCAGCGCGTCGAACGCCGCGGCGATCTCGGCCGGCGCGTCCTTCGCCTCGTGCGGATGGATCCCGATCGTCGCCGCCAATCCGTATCGCTCAGCCGCTTCGCATGCACGGCGGCTATCCTCGACGTCGCAGCCGACCGTTACGATCGCGTCGACCCCGGCGTCACGTGCGCGCGCGAGCATCGCGGGGCGGTCGTCGTCGAACGCGCGGTCGTGCACGTGGGCATGCGTGTCGATCATGGTGAAGTCTTAGGCTCCTCGTGCAGCTGTTCCCCGAGCGCTCCTATACCTACGGCCGCCGGTTTCTGGCGATCGCGCTCGTTCTCTCGCTGTTCATTCACGGCGCCGGGGGAACGATCTGGGCGCTCTACGGCCGCCGCATCACCGCGCAGGTGCAGAAGATGCTGCCCCGTCCGACCCCGATGCCCGAGGTCGTCGCCCTCTCCGACGCGATCCATATCGAGAAGCGCAGGGTGCCGCGTCCTCAGCGGCGGGCACGTCCGGCGGCGGCGGTGCGCGAGCAGCGCCCGCAGCGCCCGCCGCGCGCCCGGATGGCCGTCGCGGCGACGCTTCCGGTCCCGACGCTCGCTCCGCTGGAGACGCCGCGCCCAACGCGCGAGCCGAAACCGGCGCCGACGCTGCACGCCGTGCACGCGACGATTCACCGTCCCTTGCCGGAGCCGACCGGGCGTCCGGTGCAGCAGCCGACGATCGAACCGGGGCGCGGCGCGTTCTCGCCGCAGCAGATCGCACAGCTCGAATCGCAGTTCCGCCGCACGATCGATGCAGCGCAGCGCGCGGTCGAGGAACCGCCGGCGCGCGGCGGCGCCGCCAACGTGCCGCCGCAGCACGCACCGCCCGCGACCGACCGTCTGCGTTACCAGCAGATCATGGCCGGAACGCCCGAACAGTTTCTCTCCGCGCAGGGTGACTGCGTTCCGCTGCAGGGACCGATGCCGCACGGTGCCCTGCGCGCGTACTTCATCCGCTGCGTGATCCACTACTCCGACGGGTACTTCGAGGAAGTGTCGTTTCCGTGGACGTTCTCGTTTACGCCCCGGATGGACCCGTTCGAACATCCCGACGAGCGGATCGTGTTCGGGATGCAGGCGCCGCCGCCGGGCTTGGTGCTCCCGCAGACCTTCGCGCTCTCGCGTGCGGTGTGCTCGTTCTACCGCGCCCGCTGCGCCGCCGTCGTCAACGCCGAGCAGCAGCGCGGCGACCCCGCATACGGCAAGCCGCCGTAAGCCGGGACTTTAGCGCGATCTGACGGCGATGACGAGCGAGATCGCGCCGTAGATCAGGGCGAAGAGGCCGAGCGCGATGCCGGGGGCGAGGAGGCCGCCGAAGGTGACCCAGAGCAGCGCGCAGCCGAGGACGAGCGCGAGGATTCCGCCGGCCAGCCACAGCCAGGCGTCGTGCAGACGCCGCCACGTCACCGCGGCGAACACGATCGTGAGCGCGCCGATCGCGAACGCCCACTCCGCGACCGTCCACGTCAGCGCGATCAGCGAGCGCGACGCGGAAGACCGCGAAGCCGAGCGCGATCCCGATCGCGCCTTCGAGGGCGTGCAGCAGCCACGCTTTGTCGGCGCCCGTCGATCGCAGCGCGACCACGATGCGCACGATCCCGTCGAGAATCGCGAACGCCGCGAACGCGACGACGAGCAGCGTCGAGATGTCGGCGCGGTAGAGCGCGAAGCCGCCCAGCGCGAGCGCGGCGACGCCGCGCACCGCGAACCCCGCGCGATGGAGCGTGTCGTTGGCGCCGGTGCGGGCGGGCGGCGCAGGCCGCTGCATCACGCTCATGCTATGCCTCGACCGGTTCCGGTTCGATGCGCGGGAAGAGCGGTGCGCCGGGATCGGTCTGCGTTCCGGCGCCGAGCGTGCCCCACTGCAGCGCGTCGTCCCAGCGCACTTCGGGCGTCCCCGTCTGTCCCAACTGCGCCCACATTGCGTCCGACTTCGACGGCATGAACGGGTACAGCAGGATCGCAAGCCACCGCAGTCCCTCGCAGAGGGTGTAGAGCAGCGCGTCGAGTTCGTCGCCGCGGCCGTGCTTGTGCAGATCCCACGGCTTCTGTTCGTCGATCGCGCGGTTGAGCGCAGTGACGAGGTTCCAGATCTCGTCGAGCGCTTCCCGGAAGCGCATCGCCGTCACGTGCTCGTGCACCAGCGTGCCGAGGTCGGCAAAGCGTTCGCCGATCGCGCTCTCGGCGGGTTCGGGGACGAGCCCGTTGCGGTACTTCTGCAGCATCGCGAGCGACCGCCGCAGCAGGTTTCCCAGGTCGTTGCCGAGATCGCTGTTGTGCCGCTGCCGCAATTTCTCGACCGAGATCGAGAAGTCGCTGCCGAACGGCGCCTCGCGAAACAGAAAATACCGCACCGAGTCGGCGCCGAAGCGCTGCGCGAGCGAGAACGGTTCGATCACGTTTCCGAGCGACTTCGACATCTTCTCGCCGTCGGCGAGAATCCAGCCGTGCGCGAAGATCCGCTCGGGGATCTCGAGCCCCGCCGACCACAGCATCGCCGGCCAGATCAGCGTGTGAAAGCGCGCGATCTCCTTGCCGATCAGATGCGTCGCGGGCCAGAACGTCGCGAAGAGACCGTCGCGGTCGGCGGGCCAGCCCAGCGCGCTGATGTAGTTGATCAGCGCGTCGAACCACACGTAGATCACGCCGCCGCCCGGCAGCGGGATCCCCCAGTCGAACGACGAGCGCGAGATCGAGAGGTCGTCGAGCCCCGCCTCGAGCACCGCCATCATCTCGTTGTAGCGCGTCTGCGGCCGCACGAACTCCGGATGCGCGCGGAAGTGCGCGAGCAGCCGATCGCGATACGCGGAGAGCTTGAAGAACCAGTTCTGCTCCGAGAGCCACTGCACCGGACGATGGCATTCGGGATTGGGGCAACGGCCGTCGATCAATTTCGCTTCGGGCCAGAACGTCTCGTCGTTGGTGCAGTACCAGCCCTCGTACACGCCCTGATACACGTCGCCGTTCGCGCGCATCCGCTCGAAGAGCGCGAGACACGCTTCCGCATGGCGCGGCTCGGTGGTGCGGATGAAATCGTCGAAGCGGCAGTCGTAGGCGGCGGCGAGTTCCTTCCACTTCGGCGCCAGCATGTCGGTGTACGCCTGCGGCGACATCCCGGCCGCTTCGGCGGCCTGCGCGACCTTCTGGCCGTGCTCGTCGGTTCCGGTCAGCGCGCGCGCGGGCCCGAACGCGCGCGCGCTGCGCGCCAGGATGTCGGCCGCGATCGAGGTGTACGCGTGCCCGATGTGCGGCGTCCCGCTGATGTAGAAGATCGGTGTGGTGACGTAGAACGCGGCCTTGGACACGACCCCCGGCTTTCGCCGCGGCGCCCCTTGCGGCATCCCCGCGTCAGCGTGATACGATCCATGCGAGGATCGTGATGGCCGTCGTCTTCCGGCCGCTCTCCCCGCCGGACGACGAGGAGATGCTGGCCCTGCATGGACTCAACCCCGGATACCGCGTCGAGCGGCTCGCCGACGGTTCGTTGCTGGTGAGTCCCAACGGCGCCCTCGGCAGCGCGCGAAACGCCGAACTCACGCGCCAACTCGGCAACTGGCATCACGCCCGGCGCACGGGGAAGATCTTCGACTCTTCTGCCGGCTTCGTGCTTCCCGATCGTTCGCTGTTCGGCCCCGACGGCGCGTACGTGAGCGAGGAACGCTGGAGCGTGCTCTCGCGTGCCCGCCAGGAGAAGTACTTCACCGGCGCGCCCGACGCTGCGTTCGAGGTCGTCTCCCAAAGCGACGAACGGGCGCAGCAACTTGCAAAATGTGCGTCGTTCGCACTTCAGGGAAGCGCGCTGGTCGTACTCATCGATCCCTACCGCCGGACAGTCGATGTCTGGCGCGAGGGCGCCCAAGCGGAGCTCGGCGATATCGCCGAACTCGACTGCGCGCCGGTGATGCCGGCGTTCGTCCTCGACGTCGCCGCGATCGTCGCCGGCTGACGTTTACGCGTCCTGCGCGCGGCGCTCGATGACGCGGGCGTAGAGGTGGCGGCGCTCGCCGCGGCCTTCGTCGGCGAGCCGTTTCGCGATCGCCGACGTGGAGAGACCCTCGGCGAGCAGCGCGTCGATCGCAGCGTCGATCGCGGCATCATCCTGCGCGCTCGCGGCGCCGCCGTCCGCCGCCGCGCCCGCGCTCTCCCGCGCACCGCCCTCGACGACGAAGACGAACTCGCCGCGGATCGGATCGGCGATCGCGCGGTTCACATCGGCGGCCGTTCCGAGCACCTGCTGTTCGTGCAGCTTGGAGAGTTCGCGCACCAGGAAGACGCGCCGGTCCGGCGCGGCCGCGGCCAGATCCGCGAGGGCCGCGCGGATCCGGTGCGGGGCCTCGTACCACACCGTCGTCTCGCCGAGCGCCTCGCGGAACGCCGCCCGCCGCGCGCCGCCGCTGCGCGGCGGAAAGCCGGCGAAGGCGAAGCGCCGCAGATCGAAGCCGGAGAGCACCGCGGCGCAGACGAACGCCGCCGGCCCCGGCAGCACCTCCACCCCGATCCCGGCCTCCCGCGCCGCCGCGACGAGCGCCGAGCCGGGATCGCTGATCCCCGGCGTCCCGGCGTCGCTGACGACGGCGACGTCGCCCTCGCGCGCGCGCTCGAGGATCGCGGGCGTCGCGGTGCGGGCGTTGTGGTCGTGATACGTCCAGATCTCTTTCGTTCCGATCGCCAGCGCATTGAGCAGCCGGCGCGTCACGCGCGAGTCTTCGGCGACGATCAGGCTCGCATCGCGCAGCGTGTCGACCGCGCGCAGCGTGATGTCGCGAAGGTTGCCCAGCGGCGTCGGTACGAACACGAGCCCCATGGCATCCGCTTCGTCGTCCGCGACGGTCGTCCGCCGCATCGAACTGCGCGGCCACATCCTCGACTCCGGGATCTTCAACCGCGTCCTCGGCGTGCTCACCGATCACGAGCGGGCCGCGTACGTGATCGAAGAGTTCGACTCGGGCCGCACCAAGGTCGATCCATCGTACGCGCGGCTTGCGATCGAAGCCGACGATCAGGCGTATCTCGACGAGCTGATCGACAAACTCCGCGAGCAGGGCGCCGAGGTGATGGAGGAAGGCGACGCGGCGACGGAACCGGCTCCCGCCGACGGCGTCCTCCCCGATCAGTTCTACGCAACCACCAACTACGCGACGGAGGTGCGGGTCGGCGGCAGCTGGCTCCCGGTGGCCAACCCCGAGATGGACTGCGCGATCGTGCTCGACGACGGCGGAGCGCTCACCGTTCCGCCCTCCGACGTGAAGGCGGGCGATCCCGTCGTCGTCGGTCATCAGGGCGTGAAGGTCTCGATCCCGCAACGCGCGCGCCGCAAGGCGGTCTTCGAGTTCATGGCCAGCGCCGTCTCGAGCGAAAAGCCGCGCCACGCGCTGCTCGGCGAGCTCGCGCGCGAACTGCTCGCCGTCCTGCGCTCCGGGAAGCGCGTCCTCGTCGTCGGCGGTCCGGCGATCATCCACACCGGCGCCGGTCCGTATCTCGCCGACCTCATCCGCGGCGGCTACGTGACCGCGCTCTACGCGGGCAACGCGCTCGCCGTGCACGACATGGAGTCGCAATTCTTCGGAACCTCGCTCGGGGTCAACCTCGAGGATGCGTTCCCGGCGGAGGAAGGGCACGTCCATCACCTGCGCACGGTCAACCGCTTGCGCGCGGCCGGCGGAATCCGCAACGCGATCGATCGCGGGATCCTGCGTGCCGGCGTGATGTACGAAGCCTATCAGAAGAAGATCCCGGTCGTGCTGTGCGGCTCGATTCGCGACGACGGTCCGATCCCCGACGTCATCACCGACGTCGTCGAGGCGCAGCGCGCGATGCGCGCGTACGTCCCGCAGATCGGGATGGCGCTGATGGTCTGCACTCTCCTGCACTCGGTCGCCGTCGGCAACCTGCTCCCGGCGACGTGCAAGACCGTCTGCGTCGACATCAACCCGTCGTCGGTGACGAAGCTGACCGACCGCGGCTCGCACCAGACCCTGGGGATCGTGATGGATGCATCGTCGTTTCTGCGCGAGCTCACCCTGGCAATCGAAGCCGCCGAGGCCGAACTGGGGTCTGGGTGAGCATGGACCTGGAAACGCTCGAACCCGGCCGCACCGTGGAGCTCTACATCTCGCCGGCCTGTCCGTACTGTTCCGCCGCGCTGAAGCATTTCGACGCGCGCGGCGTCACCTACGCGGTCCACGACGCGCAGAACGACCGCGCCGCGCGCGACGCGATGTTCCGCTACACCGGCGGCGATCCGACCGTCCCGGCGATCGTCGTCGACGGCGTCTACGTGCAGTCGGGCTGGGGCTCACCGCCCCGCGGTTGAACCGTCTACTAAAACGCGCACCGGTCCGGTGCGCATCACACTCCCGTCACGCATCTGCGTGCGCGATCGCGGTCGGCGCTTCGACAAGCGCAGCGTGACGCGGGGGGGCCAACAGGCGGAATCCGAGCGCGAGCGCGACGCACGCGAACGTCGCGGGGACGATCCCGCTGAGGTGCGGGTTCACGCGCAGCAGCGCGGTCGCCACGAACGGCGCCACGATGAACGCGAGATTGTTGAGGCTGTCGTTCACGCTGAGGATCGTCCCGCGCTGCGCCGCCGGCGCGGCGTCGGAGATCAGCGCGCCCAGTGCGGGGCGGATCAGCGCCCCCGCGAGCGACCACAGCACGACGAACGCATAGACCTGCGCCGGCGCGGTCACGAACCCGACGCCGCCGTAGGCGACGACCGCGATCGCGAAGCCGGTCAGCGCGACGCGTCCTTCGCCGAAGCGATCGACGAGTTTTCCGATCAAGCCCGCCTGCACGCCGATCCCGACGATGCTCGAGACGATGAAGATCGTCGAGACGTGCACGGCATCGAAGTGCAGCACGCGTTCGGCCCACAGCGCGAAGACCGTCACCCACGACGTGAACGCGATCGCGAACGCGAACTGCGTGAGGATCAACCGGCCGAGCACCGGTGAGGCCAGTGAGATCCGGATCTCCGCGAACGTCGGCGCCGTTTTTACCGCGCCGGTCGACGCGGGCAGCAGCAGCATCGTCAGCACGATGGTGAGCAGCGCGAGTGCGGCAGCGACCGCGAACGGGACGTGGTATCCGAAGCGCACCAGCGCGCCGGCGAGCGCAGGCCCGATCAAGAAGCCGAGTCCGTACGTCGCGCCGACCAAACCGAACGCCCGGGCACGGCTCTGCGGCGACGTCACGTCGGTGACGTACGCGGCGGTGACGCCGAGACCGCCGCCGCCGAGCCCCTCGATCGCGCGGGCCGCGAAGATCGTCCACAACGCGTTTCCGCTCGCCAGCAGCGTGAAGCCCGCGAACGAAAAGACCTGCGCCGCGATCAGCACCCCTTTGCGTCCGATACGGTCGCTCAGCGCGCCCCAGAACGGCGACGAGACGAGAGAGCAGAACGCGACCGTCGCGTAGATGGCGCCCACGACGGTGGGGTTCGCGCCGAACTGCTCGGCGTAGAACGGCAGGATCGGGATGAGGATCGTGAACCCGAGGACGTCGACGAACGTGATCGCGAGCAGCGGGAGGAGCGCGCGGGGCATCGCGTCCTAGCGCTGGCGCATCGCGGCGACGAACTGGCGCGGCGTGGGGAGCTTTCCGTACATGAGCAGGCCGACGCGATAGATGCGCCCCGCGAACCACGCGAGCGCGACCGCGGCGCCGATGTTGATCGCGAGCGAGAGCGCGAGCTGCCAGGCCGGCACGGTCGAGACGATCACGCGCGTGAACATGACGAACGGAGCGAAGAGCGGGATGAAGCTGAACGTCACCACGTTCGTCGCGTTGGGAAACTGGAGCGCGAACTGCGCGATGAAGATCGCTCCGATGATCGGGATGTAGAGCGGTCCGGTCACGCTGCCGACGTCCTCGCTGCGGCTGACGAGCGAACCGGCGGCGGCGAAGAGGACCGCGCACTGCGCGAACCCGATGACGAAGAACACGATGAACCACAGCACCTCGGGCACCGACGGTGCGGTGAGGGTCGCGGCGGAGGCTGCGCTCGCGCTCGCCGGCGCGGTGGAGAGCGCGTTGCTGAACAGCATCCCCACCGATTGCGCGGCGATCGCCGCGGTGACGATCCAGATCCCGAGCTGAATGAATCCCGTCGCCGTCGCCGCGAGCACTTTCGCGAAGAGCAGCCGGCTCGGATCGATCGCCGAGATCAGGAGCTCGGCGATCCGGCTCGTCTTCTCTTCGGCGACCGCCATGACGATCGACTGCGCGTTGAGCAGGATCGAGAGGTAGAGCACCATCACGAACACCAGGCCGATGAACTTCGCGCCCTCGGCGTGATCGGCGTCGGCGAACTTGCCGCCGATGTCGCGCTCTTCGACCGCGACGCGGCTGAGCGACGTCACCTTCACTTGCGGGATCCCGGTCGCGAACTGCAGCTGCAGCGCGGCGAGATCGCGCGCGAAGGAGGGGCGCAGCGAACCCGGATCGCGCGTGTACGCGGTCACGTGGAGCAGGCTCCCGCGACGTTCGAGGACCGCGACGGCGGCGGCTTTGCTGTGCGCGTCGAGGTACGCGATCGTCGGCGGCGCGTTCAATCGGGGCTCGCGGGCGACGATCGCGTAATCGCCGCGCAGGGCGTTCGCCGCCGCCGCGGTGAGCTCGGAATCGCCGACGAGCACGACGTTCTTCGTCGAGACCGCGAAGCCGGTCACCGCGACCGGGAGAAACGCGATCAGCGCGATCGCGATCGCGCCGAGCAGCGTCCCCGCGATGTAGATCCGCGAGCGCAGCCGCCGTTCGAATTCGGCGCTGAAGACGACCGCGATCGTGTTCACGCCGCCGGCCCCACGGCGCGCAGGTAGATGTCGTTGAGCCGCGGTTCGACTCGCTCGAACCGCGTGACGTCGCCGGCCGCCACGAGATCGCGCAGCAGCGATGCGGCATCGGTGTCGGCGGGGACCTCATAGGCCAATGTCGCGCGTCCGTTGGTGTAGAGCGCCCGCGCCAGCGGATCGCGCGCGAAGACCGCGCGCAACGCATCGGTCGCCGGTTCGACTTCGATCACGCGCGTCGGCCACTGCGCCCGCAGTTCCGGCAGCGTCCCGGCAGCTTTCACCGTACCGCTGGCGATGATGCAGAACCGCTCGCAGAGTTCCTCGACCTGCCACATCTGATGCGAGGAGATGATCAGCGTCGTCCCGGCCGTACGCAGCGTGCGCAGTGCGTCGAGCAGGATCTCGGCGTTCACCGGGTCGAGCCCGGAGAACGGCTCGTCCAGAACGAGCAGCTCGGGCTGATGGAGCGCGGCGCTGGCGATCTGCACTTTCTGCTGGTTGCCCTTCGAGAGCTCGCCGCATTTGCGGTCGGCGTACGGGCGCAGCCCGAGCAGTTCGATCCAGGCGTCGGCGCGGGTGCGGTCGTCGGGCCGATGCACGCCGTGCAGGCGGCCGAAGTACGCGATCTGATCGCGCACGCGCATCTTCGCATAGAGGCCGCGCTCTTCGGGGAGGTAGCCGAAGCGGCGCCGGACCGACAGATCGATCGGCTCGCCGTTCCACGTGAGGGTCCCGCGATCGGGGACCAAGATCCCGAGGATCATGCGCATCGTGGTCGTCTTGCCGGCACCGTTGGGACCGAGCAGACCGAGCGTCGACCCTGCCGGCAGCTCGAACGAGACGTCGCGGACCGCTTGGATATCGCCGAACGAGCGCGCGACTCCGGAAAGGATCAACTTGTTCACGGGGCGATCTCCTTACCCACAGGAGGGCGGCGACCTTGTTCGCGATCGATTTACACGACCGGATCAGTCTTGTGACGGGAGGAGCCCGCGGCATCGGACGCGCGTGCGGAGAAGCGCTGGCGCGTGCCGGTTCGCGCATCGCCGTCGTCGATCTCGACGAAGCGACCGCCGCGGCCGCCGCCGACGCGATTGCCGCCGCGTTTCACGTTGCGACGCGCGGTTACGCCTGCGACGTGCGCGACCCCGCTGCGGTGCGCCGCACGTTCGACGCCGTAGCATCGGACTTCGGTGCGCTCGATCACCTCGTGAACAACGCCGGGATCCAGTTCGTCTCGCCGATCGCGGAGTTTCCGGACGACAAGTACGATCTCGTCCGCGGCGTCGATCTCGACGGCGTCTTTCACGCGACCAAGGCCGCGTGGAAGCATCTGGTCGCGCGCGGTCGCGGACGCATCGTCAACATCGCGAGCGTCCACGGGCTCGTGGCATCGCCTTTCAAACCGGCGTACGTCGCCTCGAAGCACGGCGTCGTCGGGCTGACGAAGGCCGCGGCGCTCGAAGGCGCCGAGGCCGGGATCACCGTGAACGCGATCTGCCCCGGCGCGGTGATGACCGATCTGGTGCGCGGTCAAGCCGCCGATCTGGTCCGGTCGTACGGCGGCGGGATCAGCGAAGAGGAAGCGCTCGAGCGCGCGTTTCTGCAGGCGATGCCGACGAAGCGTTTCATCGACGTCGCGGAAGTCGGTGCGCTGTGCGCGTTCCTGTGCAGCGACGAAGCACGCTCGATCACGGGCGCTCCGATCGCGATCGACGGCGGCTGGTCGGCGCACTAGCAATCCGCCTTAGACTAGACAACCTGGGCGACCGCATGATACCCTCGGCGAACGCACGGCGCGCGACGCACGTGCAGAAAGGAGATGGCCATATGAATCAGTTCGTGCAGCAGATGATCCCCGTCGGAACGACCGGACTCGTTTCGCGCACCTTCATTGCATCTCCGGAGGCAGCAACAGGCTGATCCGACGCTTCGTCGTCGCGTCGTTCTGATGAAGCCTCCGGTTCCCCGGAGGTTTTTTCGTGTCACTCTCATTGCTCGTCCTCGCCGTCTTGGTCGAGGAACGGCGGCGTTCGTGCGCGCGTGACTACGCGTTCGCACGCCGTTTCCGCCTGCGCCGCCGCATAGCGATCGCGATCGGCGCGATCGCATACGCCGTGTCGGCGCTTGCCGTCGCAGTTGACGACGAACCCCGTTCGCAGGGTACGATCTCGGCATGACCCGGATCGGCGTCGTCAGCGACACGCATATCCCGCGCTTCGGCCGCGCGCTCCCGCGCGCGCTCGAAGCCGGACTGCGTCGCGCGCGCGTCGACCGCATCCTGCACTGCGGCGATCTCACCGATCTGCTCGCGGTCCCGCTGTTCGAAGCGATCGCGCCGTTCGACGCCGTCGCCGGCAACAACGACGGCGAGGCGATCCGCGAACGGTTCGGACGCCGCAAGATCGTGACCGTCGAGGACGTGCGCATCGGGATGATTCACGGCGACGGCAAACGAGGCACGACGCGCGAGCGCGCGGTGGACGCGTTCGCCGGCGGCGACGCCGACGTCGTGCTGTTCGGCCACAGCCATCGTCCGTACGTCGGGAACGCGGGCGCGATGCTGGTCGCGAATCCCGGCTCGCCGACCGACAAACGACGCAATCCGCTCTATTCGTACGCGATTCTCACGGTTGACGGAAGCGCGGCGCGCGTCGCGCTGAAATTCTACGCCGGCAACGCCGCCTAACAGGGTGCTGAAAAAGTCGCGTTTCCCTTCCTTGTCGGGTAAGCGTTTGATACAATGAGACATGCGAACGCGAGAGAAAGTGCAGCGCGGCATGTGGAGTTATGTTGCGGATGAGGATCGGATTCCGAAAGATCATCCATTACGCGCGATGCGAGCGTTGATCGACCCCGTTCTGCGCGATCTCTCGCCGCGTTTCAGCCAGCTATATGCGAGCAACGGTCGTGCCTCGATCCCGCCGGAATATCTGCTCAGAGCGCTGCTCTTGCAACTGCTTTACAGCGTTCGCAGCGAACGCATGCTGATCGAGCAGTTGCACTACAACATGCTTTTTCGATGGTTCGTAGGGCTCAATACGGACGATCCCGTTTGGCACGCGACCACGTTCACCAAGAACCGTGAACGGCTAATGCAAGGTGATATCGCACGTGCGTTTTTCGACCGAGTGTTTGCCATCGCTCAGGCGCGCGAACTCGTATCGGATGAGCATTTCACCGTGGATGGAACGCTGATTGAAGCCTGGGCCGGCCAAAAGAGTTTTCGACCCAAGGACGACTCAGGCGATGGTCGTCCGGGACCGGGAAGCAATCCAACGGTCGATTTTCGCGACGAGCGCCGCAGCAATGAAACGCACGCGTCCCGGACCGATCCCGACGCGCGTTTGGTCAAGAAGGCACGAGGCCAAGCATCGCACCTGGGTTATCACGACCACGTACTGATGGAGAATAGAAACGGGTTGGTCGCACAGGCGACGCTCACGATAGCCAGCGGTCGCGCCGAGCGAGAGGCAGCGCTCGCATTGGTAGATCGGTTGCGGAATCGCGGACGTATTACGCTGGGCGCAGACAAAGGGTACGACGTCGCGGACTTCATCGCGCAGTGTCGTGAACGCGAAGTTACACCTCATGTGGCATGTACAAGCGACCCTCGACGGAGTAGCGCGATCGACGGGCGGACGACGCGGCACCCCGGGGTATGTTTGGAGTCAACGAAAGCGCAAGCGTGTTGAAGAGATCTTCGGTTGGCTCAAAACGGTCGGAGCGCTCCGCAAGACGCGACATCGGGGCCGAGATCGCATAGACTGGATATTCACCTTCGCCGCCGCGGCATTCAACTTGACGAGGATACGGAATCTGATTGGGGCTGCGGCGTGATGCGAGGTTGCAACACCCCAAAAATGCCCCGAACGAGAGACTTCCGCGATGGAAACCCTTGTCAGAACCGCTACGAGTGCTGAAATGGCTCGGCATCGGCCGGCCATTTCAGCACCCTGCTAAGCGAACGGTCGGCGAAACTTCCGCGGCTGGGCGACGTTATCGGTGCCCATGGCACTCATCCGATTTCTCGTCACCTCGCGCACCACGCTGACGCGCGCCTACACCCTCGCGCGCGACGCCCGCGTTCCGCTGCGGCTGAAGCTCCTCGCGCTCGCCGGAGCGCTGCTGATCCTCTCGCCGCTCAACATCCTGGGCGACATCCCGCTGCTCGGCATCGTCGACGACGCCGCGCTCCTCGGGCTGCTCGCCGCCTGGTTCGTTCGCCAGGCGGCGCGCGCGATCGAAGTCCCGGTCTACGCGGCCGAGACGTCCAGGCAGACCTTGATGGCCTCGCGCTGATCCATCGCCCGATACCCGTCGGGCGATCCCGGGAGCGGCAGGCGGTGGGTGAACACCGGTGACGGATCGATCGTCCCCGCCGCCAGCGCATCCATCAGCTCCGGCAGGTATGCGCGGACTGGCGCGAGCGCCCCGCGCAGCGCGACGTTCCCGCCGAAGAGCCGGCGGAAGTCGACGGTCGACATCCCCCACGGGACGCCGACGAAACTGACGGTTCCTCCGTCGCGCACCACCGCGAGCGCGAGATCGAGCGAGCTCTGCTGGCCGACGGCCTCGACCACGGCGCTCGTGCCGCCGGTGATCTCCTTGATCTTCTCCGCCGCGTCGGGATCGTTCGAATCGACCACGTCCGTCGCGCCGAAGCCCTGCGCCATCTCCAGCCGCGCGGGATGGTGGCCGACGCTCACGATCCGCTCGGCACCGAGGTAGCGCGCAGCGATCACGCCGCACAGCCCGACGGCGCCGTCGCCGATCACGACGGCGGTCCCGCCGGCGCTCACGCCGGCGGCCTTCGCGCCGTGGAATCCCGTCCCCATGACGTCGGTCAGCGCCAGCGCGGCGACGCGCTTGCGTTCGTCGGCGCGGACGGCGTCGGGGATGCGGACCAGGGTCGCGTCGGCGAACGGGACGCGGACGAACTCGCCCTGGCCGCCGTCGTTCTCCTGACCGCCCCAGAACCCGGCGTGCTCGCACGACGTCTGCAGGCCGGCGCGGCAGAACGCGCAGCTGCCGTCTGAAAACGAGAACGGCGCCGCGACGAAGTCGCCGGCGCGGACGGCGTGCACGCCGGAACCGACGGCCTCAACGACGCCGGTGAACTCGTGGCCGAGGCGCGCCCCCGGCTGCCAGGGCGCGGTGCCGCGATACGGCCACAGGTCGGAGCCGCAGATCGCTGCGTTGACGACGCGGACGATCGCATCGCCGGGGTTCGCGATCGCGGGATCGGGGACGGTCTCGACGCGCACGTCGCGCGCGCCGTGGAAGACGGTAGCTTTCACGGTGTCCGCTAACCGCGCCGGACGCCTGCGGGTTGCTACGAGCCCGCGGTGACGAAGCGCTCGCGCACCGCGGCGCCCAGCGCATCCGGCGGAAGCAGGCCTTGATCGAGGATGAAATCGTGGAAGGCGCAGGCGTCGAAGCGTGCGCCGAGCGCCGCTTCGGTTGCGGCACGCAGTGCGACGAGCTTCGTGTAGCCGTAGAAGTACGACGTCGCCTGACCGGGCGCGCGGAACGTATAGCGTTCGACCTCGCTGCGCGCGAACGTCGGCGAGTAGACGATCTCGCGCTCGAGAAACGCCTGCGCCTCGGCCGGCGTGCGCTCGCCGCTCTGCAGTTCCGGATCGAGAAATGCGCGGGCGGCGCGATGCAGCCGCATCAGCAGCGAACAGAGCTGCGCGGCGAGCGGCATGAACGGCAGCACGATCTCTTCGGCGTAGAGCGCCCAACCTTCGACGTTGACCGAGTTGAACGCGAAGACGGCGCGCGCGAGCGACAGTTCGCCCTCGAGCATGCGGTCGAACTGGACCTCGTGTCCCGGCCGCGCTTCGTGCGCGGTGAGCGTCCACGTGACCGCGTCGTGGGTGAAGTCGTCGGCGCGTTCGGTGCCGTCGCTCCCCGCCGCGGGCGGGACGTCGAGCGGGAGGACGAACTCGCCGACCTGACCGGTGTTCCCGACCAGCGGCGGCGGGCTCATGTGCGCGACGGGGAGTTCGGCGCTCTCCGCGAGCGACGCGATGCGAATCCGCGCCGGCCGCGCCGGAAGCGTGACGAGCCGCTCGCGGCGCACGATCGTCTCGATCTCGGCGAGCCGCGCTTCGTAGAACGCGCGAATCGCATCGGCGTCGCCCCGGATCTGCCGCGCTTTGAGCGCGCGGATCACGTCGCGATAGTCGTGCGCGTCGATCCCGAGCTCCACCGCGACGCGCGGTGCGAGCGCCTGCATCTCGGCGGCGATCGCGTCGAAGGCCTCGTGCGCGCGGCGCGCGAGCTCGCGCGGCGCGATATCGACGCCGACGTGGCGCAGCGCGAACGCATAGGCGGCGGGCGGCAGGCGATGATCGGTGCGCGCGCGCGGGAGGACCTCGCGCTCGACGAAGCGGGCGTATGCATCGCACTGCGCTGCGAATGCCGCGAGCGCGTCCTCCCAGCCGTGCAGCCCGCTTCCGCGCAGCATTTCGCCGAGCCCGGCGACGAGCACCGGATGGAGGGCGAGCATCGTGCGAACCTCGACATCGTAGGGCCCGGTGAGCCCGTCGACCGCCAGGCGCTCCCGCGTCTCGCGCTCGGCCGAGACCGCGAGCGGCTCGCCGCCGTCCGTGCCGGCGTAGCGCCGCAGACGCGCGAGCGCGAGCGCTTTGCGCTCGGGCGGGTTCTGCGTCCCGAGCAGGACGCGCAAACCGAGGAACGCGAGCTTCGGCACGTCGACGAGCGTGACGAGGTACGCGTCGTGCACCGCGATACCGTCGACGATGTCGTCGATGCGCGCGTGCATGATCGCGATGTCCTCGCGCAGGCGCGGCTCGGCCTCATCGCGGAGCGCGGCATCAAGCGCGGTGCGCGCCGCGCTCGCCGCCGTCGCGATCCGCTCGCGCCAGCCGGAGCGCAGATCGGTCGTCGCGCCGTCGGCGCTGCTCAGCCCCATGTTCGAGGCCTGCTCCGGCGCCGCGAGCGCCATCAGCGTGACCACGGACTGCGCGAGCGCATCGCTGCGGCGTACCCATTCGCTCAACGGACGGTTTCCTCTCGAGACGGTACGGTCAGATCGACCAGTCGGCGACGTTCCAAAAGTCGCTGACGGCGACCGCCGGCTTCACGCCGTGCAGGTCGTCGTTCCAGGCGTTGATGTTCGCGCGCCAGACGATCGTGTGCGAGAAGAGCAGTTCGCCGAAGCGGCGTTCGAGCTGCGCGTAGATCGCGCGCCGCGGCCCGCGCTCGTACACCGCGCTCGCGCGCAGCTGAAGTCGGCCCATCTCGGGGTCGACGATCCCCGCATAGTTCGCGCCGTGCGGCGGGATGTAGCCGGGGCCGGTCGTCTGCGTGTCGTCGGGATCGGGATTCTTCGTCCATGCGTAGATGCCCAGATCGAATTTTCCGGTCGCCAGCAGACCGCCGGCGCCGTAGGGCGCGAAGAGCATGTTGGCGGGCGCGTTGCGCACCTGCACGTCGAATCCGGCGGCATGCAGCTGCGACTGCAGCGCGACCTCGGCGTTCTCGCGAACCATGACGCCGGCGACCGTCGAGAGCGTGACCTCGAGCCGCTTGCCGTTCTTCGTCCGGATCCCGTCGGGACCGGGTTGCCAGCCGGCCTCGTCGAGCAGCGCGCGCGCACGCGCGAGGTCGAACGGGTTCGGATCGGGGAGGTTCGGATACGCCCACGATTTCGGAAAGATGTCGCCCCAGTCGGCGAGGTCGACGTTGAGATACGTCGTCGCGGCGAGGTTTTTCCAATCGATGGCCTTCGCGGCGGCGCGCCGTACGCGCACGTCGGAGAACGGTTCGCGGCGCGCGTTGAAAGCGACCATCTCGTACTGCTGACTCGGCGCCGCGCTCGAGGACACGTGCGGGAGCGATCGCAGCTCCGCATACTGCTGTTCGGGCGCCCCGAAGTAGAAGTCGATCTCGTGCGTTCGCAGCGCGACCAGCAGCGTGTTCTCGCTCGGGATGATGCGGTACGTCACGCGCTTGAGGCCCGGTTTGCCGCCGAACCAGTAGGGGTTCGGCACCATCTCGAGCGTGCTGTTGATGTCGTAGCGCTCCACCATGAACGGCCCGCTGCCGACCGGGTGCGTGTTGAACGGCGCGCGGTTGAAGTCGGGGACGTTCGCGAGCAGATGCTTCGGCAGGATCACGCCTTGCGCGCCGCAGCGGAAGAAACTCGCGACGAACGGCGCCGACGGTGCCTTCAGCCGGACGACCACGGTGTAGGGATCCGTCGCCGTGACGCTCGTGGGCAGATCGTACGGAAAATGATACGGAACGTTATTGTGCGGGTTGACGTCCTGCCGGTACGTGTAGACCACATCCTCGGCGCGCAGCGGGACGCCGTCGGAGAAGCGGAGATCGCGGCGCAGATGATAGGTGATCGTCTTGCCGTCCGCAGAGATCCCGCCGTTCGCGCGCGTCGGCACCGCGGTCGCGGCGTCGGGGATCGCGTTCCCGGCGTCGTCGTAGCGGATGAGGCCGTCGAAGAGAAACTGTGCGAGATCGGTCGACGCGGCCTGACCGGAGAGCAGCGGATTGAGGCTGTCGAGCGTCCTCACGACGCCGATGCGGACGTGACCGGCCTGGGTCCAAGGGTTGCGCGCGCGGGCCGGGGACGTCGCGCCGAGCAGCGCCAGCGCGCACAACGACGCGGCCGCGCGGCGGGTCACGGCGACGTGCGCGGAACCCGGGCGCGGCGTCCGCGGCGACGGCGACCGCCGCCGTTCGCCGACGGTTTCGGCTTGGTGCCGTTCGCCGTTCCGTTGGGGGCAGGCCGTGCGGCGCCGTTCCCGTTGACCGGGATCGCGGTGTAGCCCGAGAGCATCTCGTCGACCCGCTGGTACGCGCTGCCGAGCGCGCCGGGGAGCGACGAGCTCACCTCGATCACGCGCTCGGGGAGATCTTCGGTGGAGTAGAGCGTGACGTATTTCTCGCCGTCGCGCTTCACGTCGATCCGGCGGCGTTCCCAGCGCACCGTCTTCGGGTCGACGCTGAGCATCCGCGAGGCGAACCGTTCGGCGTCTTCGTGCGGCGCGATGCGCCGTGCTTCGGCGACCCATTGGTCCCACTTCGTCGCGAAGCCGGGGATCGCGCGGCCGCGCCGATCGTACGCGACGCGCGTCGGGGGGAGTTCGAGCCGCCAGTGGTCGACCGGATCGATCGCCTGCCACGTCGGCTTGATCTCGCGCGGGGCCGCGAACGCATCGATCTCGACCAGGGCCGTCTCGATCTCTTCGGCGCTGCGCACTTTGGCCGCGCGCTTGGGATCGCGGCGCAGCAGCTCCTCGAACTTGTCCGCGACCTGCGCGGTCATGCGGCCCTGCGCGTCGATGTGCGGCGGAAGTCCGTACAGCGACGGTACCGTGACGAGCTGATGGCGGTGTGCCTGGTCGACCAGGTCGATCACGATCGCCGCCGGTTTGGGCGACTTCTCGATCAGCTCGCGGCGCTCGAGCGCGCTCCCGGTGTGTGAGAGCGCGTGGGCGATCTCGTCAACCGGGCGCAGCGCGCGGCCGGTGATCTGCGTGTAGAGCGTCGTCGACTTGGTGGGGCGCGCGTTCAGGATCACCTGGACCGACGGGACGTCGAACCCTTCGAGATAGAGTCCGCAGTTGACGAGCACGTCGATCCCGTCGCCGCGGAATTCGCGCACGATCCGCTCGCGCTCCTCGCGCGGCGTCTCGCCGGACGCCCATTCGGCGCGTATCCCGTACTCGACGAATTCTTGGGCGACGTCGCGCGCGTGTTCGACCGATGCGGTGAAGACCAGCGTCTTGAGGCCGGGCGTGTGCTGTTTGTAGGCGGCGACGATGCGCTTGTTGCGATCGACCGTGTTGACCGCCGCGGCCAGTTGGCCGATCACGAAATCGCCGCCGCGCGAGGCGATGTCGTCGAGGTTGGTCGAGGTCGCGACCGCGTACGACTTGACCGGGACGAGGTACCCCGCGTCGATCGCCTTGCGCGCGTCCATGGTGTAGACGATCTTCTCGAAGACGTCGACGAGGCGGACGCCGTCGCCGCGATTCGGCGTCGCGGTGAAGCCGAGGATCATCGCCTCGGGACGCTGCGCGAGGACGGCGTCGACGATCGCCCGATAGGACGGCGCCGCAGCATGATGCGCTTCGTCGATGACGAAGAGCGCGATCCGTCGCTTGAACCGGGCGACGAACTCTTCGAGCCGTTTCTCGGCCAGCGTCTGCACGGTGGCGACGACGATGTTGCACTCGTCGGAGGCGCGGCGCTCGGCCTTCTCCACGCCGATCAGCGCGTCAGGGTTCTCGACGCGGAACTTGTCGACGAGCTGCTCGATCAGTTCGTCGCGGTGCGCGACGACGACGGTGACGTCGCCCGGCCGCAGCGAGAGCAGCTTCGGTAGGGTCGCGATGACAACCGACTTGCCCAGCCCCGTGGCAAGCGAGACCAACTGCGTGCGCACGCCGCGCGCGCGGTGCTCGAGGATCGCCTGCTGCGCTTCGACCTGATAGGGACGAAGATGCGGCACGCGCGGCTGCGCGGCACGGGCCGGATCGTGCGCCGGACGACGACGCGGCCGTGCTGGAGCGGTCGCCGTCGCTTCGTGTAGTTCCATTGCGCCTTTAAGGGAAACGCTCCGTCGCTCCTCGACGGGGCGAGAGGTCCGGTTCGAGGCACAAAGCCTGCAAGAGCCGGAAGTTGGTTGATCCCATTAGGTGGACGCGGGCGTGAATCCTGGAGTTGCGGCCCGGGAAGAAGAGGGATTGCATGCCGCTCGCGTTGCTGCCGATACTAGGGGCTAGGGACCGCCCGCGTTGCGGGAAGGTGGTCATCGTGTTGGTACGTGCGGTCAGGTGCCGGTAACGGCACCCGAAGGTCGCGCCGTGACGCGCTCGCTCGTGCTCGCCGGTCGCGATGCGAAGGCCCTGCGCGCCGTCGGCGCGTGTGCCCGGCCGGCGTCCCGCTTCCGCGTGCACGTGGTCGCGTCGGGACTCGATGCGCTCGCTGCCGCGTCGGCGGAACGCCCCGACCTCGTCGTGCTCGACGAATCGCTCGGATTCGACCAGCTCCTCGGCGCGGTCGACGCGCTGCGCGGCGACTCCGCCTTCGCGGCCGTCCCGGTGCTCGCGATCGTCGACGATCGCGCGACCGGCGACGCAGCGATCGCACGCGGCGCCACCGACGTCATCGTCCGGCCGTTCGACGCCGCGGAGTGCTCGCGCCGCATCGAGATCCTCACGGCGCTGGGCGAATCGCGCGTGCGGCTGGCCGAACTGACCGGCGACGAGGTGCTGCGCGGCCGCGAACACGCGGCCCGGCTCGAGACGCTGTGGCGGATCGGTTCGAGCGCGCTCGACGACGAAGCGTTTCTGCGCGCGCTGCTCGACGAGTCGTCGCGCGCGATGCGCGAGCACGTGCTCTTCAACGGGCTGATCGGGCACCTCGACGGCGCCGACCTCGTCATCGACGTCGTGCAGGACGACGGCGGGATCCCGACGCTCCGGCCCGGGACGCGGGTGCCGATCGCCGACGCGATCTCCGGCGTCATCCTGCGCGAGGGGCGGACGTGCGCGTGGACCGATCTGCGCGCGGACCCGCGCGTCGCCGGGAAGCGCATGGTGCGCACGGCGCCGTGGCGCTCGCTGATCGGCACGCCGTTCCGCGCCGGCGGAACGCTCCACATCATCATGTTCTTCGCGGCGCAGCCCCTGCACAAAGAGTTCGACGCGCACGACCGGGCCTACGTCGAGACGCTGGCGTCGTTCTGCGCGGCCCGCCTCCAGCAGCGGATCGAACGCGAGCGGATGCGCTACCAGGTCGAGCACGATCCGCTCACCGGCGTCCTCAACCGTCCGTCGTTCCGCGCGCGCAGCTTCAGCGCGCTGCGCAGCGGCGGCCGCAGCGCCCTGGTCGTCGTCGACCTCGACAACTTTCGCGACGTCAACGAGGCGCTGGGCCCGCAGGGCGGCGACTCCGTGCTGGTCGAGATCGCCGGCGCGCTGATGGCCCGCGCCGGCGAGGACGCGGTGGCTCGCGTCGCCGGCGATTCGTTCGCGCTGCTGATGCACGGCGTCGGCGACCGCGCGGACGTCGAGCGCCGTCTCGCGCCGTACGTCGAGGTCTTCTCGGCGCCGTTCCGCACCGGCGATCGCGATGCGTCGCGGACGATCGGCGTGACCGCGACCTTCGGGATCGCGATCGCGCCGGACGACGGCACGACGTTCGAACACTTGCTGGCGCGCGCCGAGAGCGCGACGCTGGCCGCCAAGCAGGCCGGCCGCGGTCGGCACAAGTTCTTCGATCCGCGCGTCGAGGAACGTCTCGCGCTCGCACGGCGGCTGCAGAACGATCTCGCGCAGGCGCTGGTCCGCGACGAACTGCAATTGTATTTTCAGCCGCACGTCGATCTGCACTCGCGCCGCACCGTCGGTGCCGAGGCGCTGCTCCGCTGGAATCATCCCGAACGCGGGCTCTTGCGCCCGGCGGAGTTCCTCCCGTTCGCCGAGCGACACGGGATGCTCGGTGCGATCGGTTCGTGGGTGATGCGCGAGACGATCGACGCGACGCGACTGTGGCGGCGCGCCGACGCATCACTGCGGGTGTGGTTCAACCTCTCCGCGTCGGATCTCTCCGATCCGCAGTTCGTCGTGCGGTTGCACGACTTCGACGGCGATCTCGACGGCATCGGGGTCGAGATCACCGAGGCGGTCGCGATGCGCGACGTCGAGCTGACGCAGCGCAGCGTCGCATCGCTGCGCGATGCCGGCGTCCGCGTCGCGCTCGACGACTTCGGCACCGGATACTCCTCGCTCGCGCACCTCAAACGCCTGCCGATCGACGTGGTGAAGATCGACGGCGCGTTCGTCGCCGGATTGCCGCACGACGCGCACGATGCCGCGATCGTCGATGCGGTGGTGGGAATCGGTGAGCAGTTCGGCTTCGAGGTGATCGCCGAGTGCGTCGAGACGTCGGAACAGGCGCGCTGGCTGACCGACGCGGGCTGCGGCTACGGTCAAGGGTACCGGTTCGCGCCGCCGATGCCGGCGACGATGTTCGACGATTGGCTGCGCGCAACGCCCGAAACTCCGGGCCTGCAGCGCCGTACATGAGGGCATGAAAACCACGATCAAACAGCCCGAACCGGAACGCCTGGTGCGCACGCTGCGCCCGTACTACGCCGACGCATCGTCCTTCCGCGGCTGGGGTCCGCGCGTCCCCGGAATCTGATCCGCAACACGTCCGCAAGGCCCGCGCCTCACGCGGCGCCGAAGGCGCCGCGATGGTCAAAGAAGGCTGGACCGGACGCTACTACGAGGATTTCGAGACGGGCGACCTCTACCGCCATCGTCTCGGGCGGACCGTGACGGAGACGGACAACACGCTCTTCACGATGCTCACGCTCAACACCAATCCGATCCACTTCGACGAGCATCTGGCCGCGAAGATGCCGTTCGGAAAGATCCTCGTCAACTCGTGCTTCACGCTCTCGCTCGCGGTGGGACTCTCGGTCTCCGATCTGAGCGAACACGTGATGGCCAACCTGCAATGGAACGACGTCAAGCTGCCGAGCCCGGTGTTCGTCGGCGACACGATCTACGCGTCGAGCGAGATCCTCGGCAAGCGCGAGTCGACTTCGCGCAAGGACGTCGGCATCGTCACCGCCCGTACCACCGGCACGAACCAGCGCGGTGAGACGGTGATCTCCTACGAGCGCACGTTCATGGTGTACAAGCGCGGCCACGACCCGCGCGACACGCTCGAGCGCTGAGCCCGAACGCGCTTCCCGTGCTTGCTCCGTGGGAGGCCGCCCCGGGCCTGACCGGCTATCGCGTCGACGCGCCGCATCCGCTCGCTGCGGTCCTGCTCGTGCACGGCTATGCCGAGCATGCGGGACGCCACGAACGCACGATGCGGCGCTTCGCCGAACGGGGCATCACGACGTTTTCCTACGATCAGCGGGGCCACGGGCGCTCGCCCGGGGCGCGGGCATTCATCGAGCGTTTCGAGGCCCTGGTCGACGATGCGGCCGCGATGCGCGGAGCCGCGGCGCGCGCGGCCGCCGGGGTCCCGCTGTTTCTGTTCGGCGCGAGCATGGGCGGGCTGGTCGCGATCCGCTCCGTCGAGCAGTCGGCAGACGGGCTGGCGGGGCTCGTGCTGGTTGCGCCGGCCCTGCGCATCGATCACGCGACGCCGGCGATCGTCCGCGCGCTCGCGCCGTTCGCCGCCGCGCTCGTGCCGCGCACGCCGGCCGCCCGGCTCGACGTGCGGCTTCTCTCGCGCAATCCGTCCGTCGGCGCCGGGTTTCTCGCCGATCCGCTGACCAGCAAAGACGGAGTCACCGTGCGCAGCGCGCACGAGATGGTGCGCGGCGGCGTCGCGGCGCTCGTCGATGCGTCGCGCGTCGCGCTGCCGCTGCTGATCGTGCACGGTGACGAGGACGCGATCGCCGCGATCGCGGGCTCGCAGTTGTTCCTTTCCGCGGTCGGTTCTGGCGACGCGACGCTGCGCAGCGTGCCCGGCGGATTCCACGAGCCGTTCACCGATCCGGGCGGCGATGCGCTCGTCGACGAGACGGCGGAGTGGATCCTCGCGCGCGCCGGATTACGCGCCGACGCGTCGTAACACGCGTTCGGCGGCGAGGATGATCGGCGGATCGATCATCGTCCCGTCGAGGACCGCGGGGTTGGCGCGCGCGGCGGCGTCGACGATCCGCCGCGCGTACGCGACCTCGTCGGCGGTCGGTGCGAACGCGGCGCGGACGGGCGCGAGCTGCGCGGGGTGGATCAAGAGTTTTCCGTCGTAGCCGAGCCGCTTTGCGTGTTCGGCGTCGCGGGCCGGGATCGCGGGGTCGCCGTATTCGCGCGACGGGCCGTCGATCGCGAGGCAGCCGGCGGCGCGCGCCGCGATCAGCAGGCGCGCCCGGTGGGGAAGCATCACGTCGGCCGACGTGTCGCCGCCGAGTTCCGCCGCCAGATCGTACGGTCCGAACGCGAGCGCGAGCACGTGCGCCGTCGCGGCGAGGCGCTCGCAGTTGACGACGCCGCGCGCGGTCTCGACGATCGCGATCAGCGGAACGTCGCCGGCGGCGTCGCTCACACGTTCGAGGTCGGCGCGATCGTTCGCTTTGGGGACGACGATCGCCGCGGCGCTCGGCGCCGACGCCAGCATCGCGAGGTCGGCGACGCCCTCGGGGCCGTCGGCCGGATTGATGCGGACGGCCGTGCGGGCGCGATCATCGCCGGCGGCGAGAAACGCGCGCACCTGTTCGCGCGCGAACGCTTTGCGATCGGGGGAGACGGCGTCTTCGAGATCGAGGATCGCGCCGGTCGCGCCGGAGGCGATCGCTTTCGCGTAGCGTTCCGGACGATCGGCGGGGACGAACAGCAGCAGCGACGGGTCGAACGCGGCCTTCATACCGCCGCGTTCGCTGGATCGGTCAGCAGATCTCCAGGAGATGGTCGCTCGTCGAGCATGACGCCGGGGGCTGGCTGTTGTTGCCTACCGTGTGTCCGATCGAACCGGCGAGCCACGCGAAGAACGGCACGAACAGCGAGTGATGACCGGCGGCCGCAGCAACCGGGGCGACCGGTGCAGCGACGGCGGTTTCGACCGGCGGCAGAAACGCGACCGGTGCGCTCGCCGCCGGCGGTGCCGCCTGGGGAGGCTTGGGCGCCGGCGGCGCGACGACGTGCGCCGCGGCGACGCGCGGATGGAACTGCGGCGTGCGATGGTGCGCAGGGACGTGCGCGACGACGGCCGGCGCCGGGCGTCGCACCAACGAGAGGTTCCCGCACTTCACGGGGACGTAGACGCGCTTTCCGTCCGAGAGCGCGATCAGATAACTCCATTCACCGGGGCGTACCTGCACCGATTTGATCGCGTACACGCGTCCGCGGTGCTGACCCGCCATCGCGTCCAGCGCGAGCGGAAGGTGCGTCCTGGTGACCTTGCCGTCGAAGACGCGTCCTTCGAATTCGTTGAACTCGGCGTCGTTCAAACCGATCTGATGTCCGGCGTCGCGATACCGGTCCTCATCGAAGATCAGAGCCGCCTGCACGTCGGCAACCGCTTGAAATGGTACGGCCGCCATGCGGTCGTGGCTCAGATCGAAGACCAGCATGACATCAGAGTACCCGTAATTGCATGCCGAAGCGACGGACCTGCGCCGACTTTGCCGGGACGCAAGGCCTATCCGCGACCGACTCTTTTGCGATTCAGTCCCGATCGTCGACCGTGATCGCGGCGGAGAGCGATGCGCGGAGCTCGTCGGGCAGCGGCTCCGACGCGATCGCGCCGCCCTCTCCGACGGCGATGAAGACGCGCACCTCGAAGCCGCGCGCGACCTCGGTCTCGCCGCGGAGGATGACGTGCTCGACCCGCAGCGACCGCGTCCCGATCTCGACCACGCTCGAGCGGATCGCGATCGGGTCGTCGAAGTAGAGCGGCGCCGAGAATCGGGCGCCGCTCTCGACGATCGGGAGCGGCCAGCGCGGGTGCCCGTCGCCGAGGCGGAGCGACTCGGTCGCCGCGGAGCGCAGCAGCGCGGTGGTGCCGAGGTCGAACCAGACGAAGAACGTCGGGTAGAAGACGATCCCGGCCGCGTCCGTCTCGCCGAACCGCACCCGCGTCCGCGTGACCGCGGTCCGGCCGGTCATGCCAGCCGGACGTACTCGTACGAAACCGGGCGGTCTTTGATCCCTTTGTCGGGCGGCGCGATCCAGGCGGCCATCTTGCCGGGTTCGGTCACGCGCTGCATCAGGCTGCCGATGAACGCACGGTCGTCGCCGCTGGGCAGCCACGAGGCGATCTGCGCGTCGTACTGTTCCTGCGGGATGCGGTTGCCGGCCGGATCGGTCGGCACGTTCGCCCAGCTCCCGACGCCGCGGCGGAACCGCGTGCTCGGCAGGGTGAAGCGGTACGCGTGCCCGGCCGCCTCCAGGATGCGGTTCCAGTGCGTGAGCCCTTTCATGCAGTCGTCGACGTACGCGTTGCGCACGACCTCGTTCATCGCGTTGCGCATCGCGATCGTTTCAATGCGGGTCCCGGCGTCGCCGTCGGGGATCTCGAGGTCGAACGTTCCGGCCGCGACGTGATCGCCGTATTTCTTCTCGTCGGGACGGCCCTTGATGCCGTTGGCGAAATACGACGCCGCATTCGACGACGCGTCGGCGCCGAACAGATCGAGCGACGAGGAGAACCAGAAGTTGAGGTAGCGCTGGATCGTCGGCAGATCGATCGCGCCGGCGCGGCGCACCGCTTCGGGATCGTCGGTGCCGATCTCATCGATCACCTCGAGGGTGCGTCGCACGACGCGCGCGATCCCGGTGTCGCCGACGAACATGTGGTGCGCTTCTTCGGTCAGCATGAAGCGGCAGGTGCGCGCGAGCGGATCGAAGCTCGACTCCGCCAGCGACTTCAACTGGAACTTGCCGTCGCGGTCGGTGAAGAACGTGAACATGAAGAACGAGAGCCAGTCGCGGATCGGCTCGTTGAAGGTGGAGAGGATGCGCGGGTTGTCGGCGTCGCCGGAGTGACGCGCCAGCAGTTCTTCGGCTTCCTCGCGGCCGTCACGCCCGAAGTACGCGTGGAGCAGGTAGACCATCGCCCACAGATGGCGGCCTTCTTCGACGTTGACCTGAAAGAGGTTGCGCAGGTCGTAGAGCGACGGCGCGGTGTGGCCGAGCAGACGCTGCTGTTCGACCGACGCCGGTTCGGTGTCGCCTTGCGTCACGATCAGCCTGCGCAGCGTCGAGCGGTGTTCGCCGGGGACTTGCTGCCACACCGGTTTGCCGAGCTCGTCGCCGAAGCCGACGCGCCGATCCGTCTCCGGTTCGGCGAGGAAGATGCCCCAGCGGTACTCGGGCATCTTCACGTAGTCGTAGTGCGCCCAGCCCTTCGGATCGACCGAGATCGCGGTGCGCAAGTAGACGTCGGCGGCCTGGAAGTCGCTGGGGCCGAGTTCTTTCCACCAGTTGAGGAACGCCGGCTGCCAGTGCTCGAGCGCGCGCTGCAGCGTGCGGTTCGACGCCAGTTCGACGTTGTTGGGGATCCGTTCGGTGTAATCGATCGCCATGATGTTCAGACTCGCTCCCAATCGAAGCTCGGCTTCGAACCGCTGCCGAAGAGTTTCAGTGCCCCGCGTTCGCCCGTCGCGTTGGGTCGATAAAAGACCCAGTTCTGCCACGCCGAGAGACGGCCGAAGATCTTGGTCTCGAGCGTCTCCGCGCCGCCGAATCGCAAACTCGCCTCCATCGCGGTGAGCGCGTCGGGCGAAAGCGTCGCGCGTTCCTCGAGCGCGAGGCGCAGTTCGTCGTCCCAGTCGAGTTCGTCGGGCGTGACGGTGACGACGCCGGCGCCGGAGGCCGCCTGCGCGTCGTAGGCGCGTCCGCGCTCGGCTTCGAGCGCCGCGTACGCGGCGGGGTCGCCGAGAAAACGCGTCGCGAGGCGCGTCCGTCCGTTGACCGCGGGGAGCAGACCGAAGTTCGTGTCGTCGAGGACGATCGCCGGACCGCCGCCTTCGAGCGCGAGCATGTAGATGCGATCGGCTGCGGCAGCGAGTTCGAAGAAGAGTCCGGCCGCGCACGCGTCCTCGCCGATCACGGCGTAGATGCTGCGCGAGGTGACGTCGAGCCGTGCGAACGTGCGCCGCAGGAGGCCGATCGTCTCTCGCACCAGCCAGTGTTCGCGCAGCGCCGACAGCGTGCGCCCGGCGGCCAGCACCGCGCCGGTATCGCCGCGCGTTTCGAGCACGAGCAAGCCGAGTTCCGGTTCGTTCGTGCGCAGCATCAGCAGCGCGTCGTCGAGCTCGCGCGCAAAGGCGAGCGGCCACCACGCGTCGCCGAGCGCGACGATCGCGTCCGCCGCGTCGGGCTGCGTCTCGCGCGGCGCGTGGGCGATCAGCGTCGCGCGGCGAGCGTCGCGATCGAACTGCACGTCGAGGTGACGGTAGCGGTACGCCGCGGAGCGGCCTTCGCCGTCGGTCTCGATCGTGCGCTCGAGCGGCCGCAACGCGATCCCGCGCGCATCGGCGCGACGCGGCGACGACGCGACGCGTGCGGCCGCGCGCTCGGCGATCAGCGTCGCAAACTCCGACGGCGCGGCGCTCGCGTCGACGAGCCCCCAAGCCTTCGCGCGCTCCGCCCGCACGCCGTCGGCGTTGGTGCAGAACAGGTCGGCGAGGTCGCGCCGCACCTTGCGCTTGTCGACGAGCCGCGTCAAGCCGCCGGTGCCGGGGAGCACGCCGAGCAGCGGTACTTCGGGGAGCGAGACGGTCGTCGAGCGATCGTCGACGATCAGGATCTCGTCGCACGCGAGCGCGATCTCGTAGCCGCCGCCGGCGCACGCGCCGTTCACCGCCGCGATGAACGAGAGGCCGTCGTTGCGGCTGGAGTCCTCCATCCCGTTGCGCGTCTCGTTGGTGAACTTGCAGAAGTTCACTTTCCATTGATGCGACGACGTGCCCAGCATGTAGATGTTCGCGCCGGCGCAGAACATGCGGTCCTTCGCGCTGGTGACGACGACGCAGGCGACCTCGGGATGCTCGAAGCGCACGCGGTCGAGCGCGTCGCGGAACTCGATGTCGACACCGAGGTCGTACGAGTTCAGTTTGAGTGCGTATCCCGGTCGGATCCCGCCGTCTTCATCGACGTCGAGGGTCAGCGTCGCGACGCGTCCGTCGACCGCCAGATTCCAGTGCCGGTAGCGATCGGGAGAGGTGCGGAAGTCGATCAGACCGGTCGAGCCGGGCGCGGCGATCGTGAGCATGCGGCATCCTCGGAGCGGCGGGGAGGGGCTGCGGTGATGTGCACTATACTGCATATAGTGCGATCGCGCAAGCAGTATCGTGCCGAAATCGAAGGCTGTGCGGCCTCAGGCTAGTGCGGCGATGAGCGCGTCGAGGCTCGCTGCGGGCGGCCGCCCGCCGGTGTCCACGTCGGCGTCGGCGCGCCGGTAGAGCCCTTCGCGCCCTTCGAGGATGCGCCGCAGGTCGGCCATCGACTCGTCGTTCCCGGCCATCGGGCGCATGTCGCCCTGGGCGACGACCCGTTCCATGTGCTCGGCCGGGGACGCGTGGAGCCAGACCGTGTAGCACGCCGAGAGGAGGCGCTCGAACGTCGCCGGTTCCGAGACGATGCTGCCGCCGGTCGCGAGGACGAAGCGCGGATGGTGTTCGAGGATGCGGTCGAGGCACGAGCGCTCGAGCCGGCGGAACCCCGCCTGACCGTAGAACTCGAAGATCGTCGCCAGCGAGACGCCGCTGGTCCGTTCGATCTCGCGGTCGAGTTCGATGAACGGGACGTCGAGCCGTTCGGCGAGCAGGCCGCCGAGCGTCGTCTTCCCGGCGCCGCGCAGGCCGATCAGCGCGATGCGGTGCCGGCGCTGCTCGGGGTCGGCGTCGCCGAAGGCGCGGGCGAGGAGGTCGCGGGCCTCGGCCTGCCGCGGGCCGTCGAGGCTGCGCAGGAGCTCGGTGGCATGCACGAGATCGTCGGACTCGTCGCCGGCGTCGGCGACGAGGCGGCGGAGCGGGACGTTCAGCGCGCGCGCTAACTGGCGCATCAGCAGGATCGAGACGTTGCCCTGGCCGCTTTCGAGCTGGGCGAGATACCGTTCCGAGAGCCCGGAATCGCGGGCGAGGATCCGGCGCGTCATCCCGCGGCGCGCCCGCAGCCCGCGCACGCGCTCGCCGAGGAGACGCAAGAACGCCTCCTCCGCCTCGGGATCGTCCTTGCCCGGGACCGGCGCGCTCACCGGCCGCCCCCGGCAAAATGCACTATCACGCTTGCGTAACCTCTGATATGCATTATAATGCCCGAAGTTTGCCGGGTTTTCCTACGGAGTCGGTGCCGATGATCGCCAGCGCCCCGCCCTTCGCCGCCCTCGACGGCACCGCGCTCTACAATTGCGCGGCCGATTTGCTCGACCGGAATCTGGCGGAGCGCGGCGGCCGGGTCGCGATCGTCGACGACGGCGGGACCTGGACGTTCGCCGCACTCGCGCGGCGGGTCGATGCCTGCGCCGGCGCCCTGCTCGGCCTCGGCCTCGAAGCCGAGCAGCGCGTCGTGCTGTGTCTGCTCGACACCATCGATTTCCCGACCGCGTTTCTGGGCGCGATCAAAGCCGGGATCGTCCCGATCCCCGTGAACACCCTCTTCCCGGCCGCCGACTACGCCTACATCCTCGCCGACAGCCGCGCGAAGGCCGCGATCGTCTCGAGCGAGCTCCTCGCGACGTTCCTCGACGCCGCCCGGCAGGCCGGCTGGGCCGGAACGATCGTTGTCTCCGACCCCCGCGGGACCGCGCCCGACCCGCGCTTCGCCGCGCTCGACGCGCTCGTCGCGGCCGCGACGCCGCTGCAGAACGCCGCGCCGACGCGGCCGGACGACGCCTGCTTCTGGCTGTACTCGTCGGGCTCGACGGGCAAGCCCAAGGGGACGGTGCACGTGCAGACCAGCCTGGTGCGCACCGCGGAGCTCTTCGCGCAGGGCGTCCTCGGCCTGCGCGAGGACGACGTCGTCTACTCGGCGGCGAAGCTGTTCTTCGCCTACGGTCTGGGCAACGCGCTGACGTTTCCGCTCGCGGCCGGAGCGACGGCGGTCCTGCACGCCGGCCGCGCCACGCCGTACGCGGTGAGCCGCATCCTGCGCGATGCGAAGCCGACTGTCTTCTGCGGCGTCCCGACGCTGTTCGCTTCGCTGCTCGTGCATCCGGAGTTCCCGCCGCGCGAGCGCCTCGCGCTGCGGCTGTGCACCTCCGCCGGCGAGGCGCTGCCCGAAGAGATCGGACGCGCGTGGACGGCGCGCACCGGCGTCGAGATCGTCGACGGGATCGGCTCCACCGAGATGCTGCACATCTTCGTCTCTAACCGTCCCGGGGCGGTCCGCTACGGCACGACCGGGACGCCGGTCCCGGGCTACGCCGTGCGGCTCGTCGACGAGACGGGCGCGATCGCGGCGTTCGGCGAGATCGGCGAACTCGAAGTCAACGGTCCGACGTCGGCGGCGTATTATTGGAACGCGCGCGAGAAATCACGCCGCACGTTCCTCGGCGAGTGGACGCGCACGGGCGATAAGTTCCGGCAGGACCAGGACGGCAACTTCATCCACTGCGGCCGCGCCGACGACATGCTCAAGGTCGGCGGGATTTGGGTCTCACCCGGCGAGGTGGAGTCGGCGCTCGTCGCGCACGAGCACGTCCTCGAAGCCGCGGTCATCGGCGTGTGCGACGAACAGGACCTCGTCAAGCCCAAAGCGTTCGTGATCCTCAAGCCCGGCGTGGTGCCGAGCGACGAACTTGCCGACGCGCTCAAGGTGCACGTCAAAGCGCGGCTCGCGCCGTACAAATATCCGCGCTGGATCGCGTTCGTCGACGAACTGCCGAAGACCGCGACCGGGAAGATTCGCCGTCACGTGCTGCGCGCGCAGGAAGACGCGCAGCGCGGAGGCGCGCACTGAACGCAACGCCGGGCGAACGCCGCGACGTCGTCGTCGACGGCGTGCGGCTCGAAACCGCGGCATGGCCCGGTGACGACGATCGGGCGCCGATCGTACTGCTTCACGAAGGGCTCGGTTCGGTCGCGATGTGGAAGGCGTTTCCCGCGCGGCTCGCCGCGCGCACCGGACGCCGCGTCGTCGCGTACTCGCGACGCGGATACGGACGCTCCGCGCCGCGCGCGGAGCCGTACGCGCACGCGTACATGCAGCGCGAAGGCGAGGCCGTGGTGCCGGCCGTCCTCGCGGAACTGGGGATCGCGCGCGCCGTGCTGTTCGGTCACAGCGACGGCGCGTCGATCGCGCTGGTCGCGGCCGCGGAACACCCGATGCTCGTCGAAGCGCTCGTCCTCGAAGCGCCGCACGTGTTCGTCGAAGACCTCTCCGTGCGCAGCATCGCCGCGGCGCGCGCTGCGTGGGAGGAGACCGATCTGCGCGCGCGGCTGGGGCGGTATCACGACGACGTCGACGGCGCGTTCCGCGGCTGGAACGAGATCTGGCTCTCGCCGGCGTTCCGCGACTGGAACATCGAAGCGTACGCCGCGCGCGTCCGCGCGCCGATGCTCGTGATTCAAGGCGAGGCCGACGAATACGGCACGCGCGCGCAAGTGGAGAGCATCGCCGTGCGAGCGCCGCGCGTACGGACGTGCATGCTTGCGGGCGCTGGGCACAGTCCGCATCGCGACGACGAAGGCGCCGTGCTCGAACGCGTCGCCGCATTCCTCGATGCGCCGAACGATGCGGCGTGACGCGGCGTCGCAACCTCGGCCGTCGCCGGTGCGGTCACGAGACCATCCCCAAGGGTAAATGCGATGACCGACGGTTTCCACGATGCTCCCGCGCCGGGGTCCGGCGCCATCCCGCTCGTTCGCCGCGACCGTCACCCGTTTGCCGCCTTCGGCGCGCTCGTGCTGCTGCTGATCGGTGCGGCGCTGGCGATCGCGACGCTCGTCGTCACCCGGCGCGATGCCGACGTGCGCACGCTCTCGGTGCAGGTGGCGAGCGCCGCCGGCGTCTCCCAGGGCGACGCCGTCTGGCTCTCCGGGATGCGGGTGGGGCGCGTCGCCGCGATCGCGCTGACCGAAGGGCGCTTGGTGACGATTCGCTGCGAGGTGGACCCGCGGATCGGGCTGCCGCCGGGCGCGCAGGTCGTGGTGACGACCGGCCTGTACGGCGATCGCAAGGTCGAGATCGCGACCCGCGGCGGGGAGACGCCGGACGACAACGCGCTCGTCGGCTACGTCCGGGCTGAAGAGGGGCTGCGGTCGAACCCCTTCGACCCGCTGGCGGCGGCGACCGCGCACCTCTTCGCCGACGTGTCCCGCCTGCAGAATCGCGGCCAAGGCCAGGCAGCGGCCACGATCGCCTCGGTCGCGCGGCTCCAAGCCGCCGTGGTGCGGTTGCGCGCGAACGCCGGTGCGCTCGCCGCGCGGGGAAGCCCGCTGGTGCACGTACCGTCGATGCGCCGTGCGATCCTCCCGGCGCCGGCGCCGGCGATGCGGGCGCAACTCGGCGATGCAGTCGCCCAAGCGCAGCGTGCCCGTACTCACCTCACCGTGGCGCGCGCCACGCTCGTCGACGATCCGGCACTGCGCCGCGGCATCGAGGGTGACGAGCGTGCGGTGCAAGCCGCGCTCGCCGCGATCCGCGAGACGATGCCGCGGGCGTTTCCGCACGATCGCTGACGGGACGCCTTGCCCCGCCGCCGAACTCTTGCGGTCCGGTGAAACCTGCAAATCCGTTCGATCCGCTCGGCTTGGCGGCAGCGTCGACCGAGTTGTGGCGCTCGCTGCTTGCCAACCCGCAGGAACTCTTCGAGGCGCAGGCGGCGCTCGGGCGTGCGCTCACCGACGTTGCGACGCGCTCCGCCGAAGTCGCCGCCGGCGACGGCCCTGCGGCGCCGCCGCTGGCGCAACCGTCGCCCAACGATCGCCGCTTCGTCAGCGAGGCGTGGGCGAAGAATCCGTATTACGACGCGCTCAAGCAGGCCTATCTGCTGGCGAGCAAAGCGGTCGTCGAGACGATCGACAACGCCCAGGGGATCGACGAGCAGGATCGCCGGCGCATCAAGTTCTTCACCAAGCAGTTCATCGACGCGATGAGCCCGACGAACATTCCGTGGCTCAATCCCGACGTGCTCGAGGAGACCATCCGCAGCGGCGGCGCCAACCTCCAGCACGGCCTGCGGAACATCGCCGAAGACGCGCAGGCCAACGAAGGCCGCCCCGCGCTCGTCGACGACAAAGCGTTCGCAGTCGGGAAGAACGTCGCGACGACGCCCGGCAGCGTCGTCTTCCGCAACGAGCTGATGGAGCTCATCCAGTACGCGCCGACCCAGCCGGAGATCTACGCGCGACCGTTGATCGTCGTGCCGCCGTGGATCAACAAGTTCTACATCCTCGATCTGCAGCCGGCGAACAGCTTCATCAAATACGCGACCGACAGCGGACGAAATACCTTCGTCATCTCCTGGCGCAACCCCGATTCGTCGCTGCGCGACATGACGATGGCGGATTACTTGCGGCTGGGACCCCTGACGGCGGCGCGCGTCGCCTGCGAGATCAGCGGCGCCGAGCGGGTGGACGCGGTCGGCTACTGCATCGGCGGGACGCTGCTTGCGATGCTGCTCGGCTACCTGCAGCGGATCGGCAGCAAACTGATCGCCAGCGCGACCTTCTTCACGGCGCTGGTCGACTTCGCCGATCCCGGCGAGGTGCAGGCGTTCGTCAGCGAAGAGTCGCTGGCGTACATCGAAGACCGGATGCGCGAACACGGCTACTTGAGCGGGCGCGAGATGGCGGACACGTTCAGCATGCTGCGCTCCAACGACCTGATCTGGTCGGTCGCGGTGAACCGCTATCTGCTGGGCAAGGACGCGCCGGCGTTCGATCTGCTCTATTGGAACAACGACGCGACGCGGATCCCCGAAGCGATCCACAAATACTATCTGCGCCAGATGTATCTGGAGAACAATCTGGTGAAACCGAACGTGCTCGAGGTCGACGGCGTCCCGCTCGATCTGCGCACGGTGCGCGTGCCGACGTACTGCGTCGCGACGTCGGAAGATCATATCGCGCCGTGGCGGAGCGTCTACGCGATGACGCAGCTGTTCTCCGGCGAGGTGACGTTCCGGCTCGGCGCATCCGGCCACATCGCCGGCATCATCAGCCCGCCGGGGAAAAAGAAGGCTGCGTGGTGGGGCAACGCGCCGGGCGCGAAGTCGCCCGCGAGCGCCGACGAGTGGCTGCGCACGGCGGAGAAGCACGAGGGTTCGTGGTGGCCCGACTGGGAAGCCTGGATGGCGAAGCGCACCAAGAGGAAGATCGCCGCGCCGGCGGCGCCGGGCTCTGCGCAGTATCCGATCCTCGGCGACGCGCCGGGCACCTACGTTCTGGAGCGCTAACCGGGCTCTGGAGAACTTTCCCAGGCTCCGCCCGCGTTGAGAAGATCACCATCATCCGCGAGGGCTTTCATGCATTCGTTGTTCGGCCGGCGGACCGCGCTTCTCGCCGCGGCGGTCGCGGCGCTCCTCCCCTTCGCGCTTCCCCATCCCGCCGTCGCCGACGGCGATGCGTCGACCGGCGTCGCGGTCGCGCGCCTGAGCCTCATCGACGGCTCCGTCGCGGTGCGTCGCGGCGACTCCGACGCGCCGATCGCCGCCGCGATCAACGCTCCGGTGCTGGGCGGCGACTACCTCTCGACCGGTGACGGATCGCGCGCAGAACTGCAGATCGACGGCAGCACGCTGGTGCGTCTGGGCAAGAACGTGCAGATGCGCGTGACGCATCTCGACAACGACAACCGCGCGCTTCAACTCGCGCAAGGAACGATCGAACTGCGGCTGCTGCGCGGTACCGACGGGCGCTCCGACATCGACACGCCGTCGGTCACGGTGCGGCCGACGTCCGCCGGCAGCTATCGCGTCGCCGTCAGCGGCGACGGCGTCACCTTCGTGACGGTGCGTTCCGGGAGCGTCGCGATCGTCACCCCGCAGGGTGAACGCTCGCTCGGCACGGGCGTCACGCTGGTTGCGCAAGGTCCGTCGTCGTCGCCGGCGATCACCGAGCAGGACGCGATCGCGCTCGACGAGTTCGATCGTTTCAATCACGATCGCGACGAGCGCTACGAACGCGCGCTCGCCGACGAACCGTACGTCAGCCGCGATCTGGCCGGCGTGGACGATCTCAACACGTACGGCCGCTGGGTTCCCGATGCGACCTACGGCGAGTTGTGGGTTCCCGCGGGCGTCGCGCCCGGGTGGGCGCCCTACACGCAAGGCCGCTGGGTGTGGGAAGACGGCTTCGGCTGGACCTGGGTCGGAATCGAGCCGTGGGGCTGGGCGCCGTATCACTACGGCGCGTGGTACCGCAGCCCGATCTACGGCTGGTGCTGGTACCCGCCGCGCCGGAACGCCGTCGCCGCCTGGCGTCCCGCGCTCGTTGCGTTCTTTGCGTTCGGCGGCGGATCGTCGTTCGGGTTCGGCTACGGCAGCGGCTTCAACCTCGGCTGGGTTCCGCTCGCGCCGTTCGAGCCGTGGCATCCGTGGTGGGGCCCGCATTGGGGCGGGACGACGATCGTCAGCAACACCACCGTCGTCAACAATACGATGAACACGTACTACGGCAACGCGTACGTCAACAACGGTGAGATCACCCGTTTCTACAAGAACGCGCGCTACGGCGTGGTGACGGTGCCGGGTCAGCGGTTCCTCGAAGGACGCTTCGACCATCCGCGGATCGTGCAGGCCGCGCAGCTCCCGGCGGTGCGCGTGATGCGCGGTGCGCTCCCCGTGGTCCCCACCGCGGCGAACCTGCGCTACACCGACCGTCCGATCGCGCCGCAGCTCGCGGTGCAGGACCCGGCGGTGCATCGCACGTTCGCGGGCGCATCGATTCCCGTGACGCGCTTGCCGTTCGAACAGCAGCGCGCGGCGATCGCGACCGCGACCCATCAGCGGTACACGCAGGCGCCGGCGACCGATTCGTGGTCGCGCTTTGCGCCGCCGCCCGGTTCGCACGCGGGCGCGGTGCGCGGCTACGATCGTTCGGGCTCGCAGACGATCACGACGACGACACCGGCGAGTGCGAACGTGCCGGCGCACGCGCAGCGCGTGATGCAATCGCGTGCACCGGCTGCGGGGAGCGACCCGTGGAGCCGGTTCTCCGCCGCCCGCGGCGAGGCCGACGCGCACCCGGTCCCCGTCTTCGACGGGGGTTCTGGCCGCACGCGGACGTACGAAGCGAGCGGGACCGTCCGCGCGCGCGGTGCGGAGACGAACGCACCGCCGGTCCGCGTTCACACGTTCGAAACAACGACTGCGCCGGCGGCCGCGGGCACGACCGCCGCCCCGCCGGTGCGCCGCGGTCTCTCAGCATCGGCGGTCGAGACGCGACGCACGCCCAGCTACGTGCTCCCCGACGCCGGTTCGAGCCGGCGGCACGAGACGTACGAGCGGAGCGAGACCGGATCGCCCGCCGTGGTGACGCGTGCGGCGTCGGCCGCCGCGCCCCGCCCGGCGCCGGCAGCGGGGCCGGCGCAGCACCCGCCGGCTGCGGCCGTGCACGCGGCGGTGTCGCACGCAGCGACCGCCGACCACCCCCGCTAAACGGGCCGGACCCCTTGCCTCTTGGCCGCTTGGGGCTTATGCTGACCTTGGCTTTGGCCAAACAGCGAACGACAAAGGCAGATGGTATGACATTCGATCAATGGATCGACACCGTGAACGCCCAGGTCAAGGGGCGTCTCGGTGCCGGCGTGCGCACGGAAGAGCTCTCGTGGGACTCCGCGATGTGGGTCGGCGGCGGCGGTACGGTCGTCGCGGCGCTCGCAGAGGACGAGGCGACGGTGGCGTTCTCGTTCGACGACGGCGAGAAGCTGCAGATGGCGTACAACGACGCCGCGCCGGAGTCGGTCGGCGCGACGATCGCAAAACGCCTCACCTCAGCGGCTTAGACGTTTCATCAACCCGGGCCGCGCACGGATGGCCGTGCGGCCCGTGTCCGGGCGAGCGGGAGACGCTATCCTGTCGCCCATGGACTCCGCCTCGGCGACCTGGTCGCTGGTCGACGCTGTTGCTCCGCTGATCGCCGCCTTCGGCGACCGCCTCCGCCTGTGGCGTGACGGCGAGATCGCCTGCTGGGGCTACGACGGGATGACCGTCGCGGTACGGCGCCGCCTCGACGGCGCGCTGGATGCCGCGTTTCTCGACCGCCCCTGCCTCGACGCCGTCGCAGGCGAGCCCGCCGCTGCCGCCTACCGCCGGCTCGGCGCGGTCCCGTATGCGATGAGCCCGGTGGGCGCGGAGCGCATCGTCGCCGACATGACGGCATTCTTCGAAGGCGTCCGCGAGCCGCGGTTCATCTTCGTTTCGGCCTGCGCGCTCCCGCGCGCGAGTTAACCGCCGCAGAGGTTCGGCCGCCGGCGCGAGAACGCACCGGTATGCAGCTCGCGCGGTCGCCGCACGATCGGCTCGAGGCCGACGGCTTTCTCGTGATCCCCGGCTTCGTCGACGCCGGCGCGATCGCGTCGCTGCGCGCCCGCGCGCAAGAGATCGTCGAGGCGTTCGATCCGGGCGCGTCGCGCGCGATCTTCACCACCCGCGACGAGGCGAAGACGAAGTCCGACGCCTACTTTCTCGAATCGGGTTCCGCGATTCGCTGTTTCTTCGAAGAAGAAGCGTTCGACGAACGCGGCATGCTGCGGCGGCCCAAGGCGCAGTCGATCAACAAGATCGGGCACGCGGTGCACGATCTCGACCCGGTCTTCGAGGCGTTTTCGCATGGGGCGCACCTGCAGGCGCTCGCGCATGCGCTCGGGCTCGAGAATCCGCGCGTCTACCAGTCGATGTACATCTTCAAGCAGCCGCACATCGGCGGCGAAGTGCGCTGGCATCAAGACGCGACGTACTTCGTCACCGAACCGCAGACGGTCACGACGTTCTGGTTCGCGCTCGAACGTGCCGACCGTTCGAACGGGTGTCTGTGGGTGCAGCGCGGCGGTCACCGAACGGCGCTGCGCGAGCGGTTCGTCGTCGACGAGCGCGGGCCGCGCGCCGAGGTGCTCGATCCGACGCCGTGGCCCTCGCAGGACGAGGCCGAGCCGGTGGAAGTGGAGGCCGGGACGCTGGTGGTATTTCACGGACTGCTGCCGCACTACAGCGCACCGAATCGCTCCGCGCGATCGCGTCACGCGTACACGCTGCACGCGGTGGACGGCCGCGCGCACTATGCGGCGACGAACTGGCTGCAGCGCGGTGCGTCGCTTCCGGTCAGAGGTTTTTGAGCACCGTCGGGCTTCGATGAGCTCAGCGTGACTAAAGGCCGATTTGGCGGGCGATGACGAGGCGTTGCACTTCGTTGGTGCCTTCGCCGATCTCGTTGATTTTTTGGTCGCGGTACATCCGTGAGATCGGGTATTCGTCCATGAAGCCGTAGCCGCCATGGATTTGCAGCGCTTCGTTGACGACGCGGCGTGACATCTCACCCGAGAAGAGTTTCGCAAGCGACGCGTTCAGTTCGAACGGCCGTCCCTGATCCTTTTCCCACGCGGCTTTGAGCACCATGAGCTTTGCGTGCTCGATCTCCATCAGCATGTCGGCGAGCTTGAACTGGATCGCCTGGAACTTCGAGATGGGTTTCCCGAACTGATGGCGTTCCTTGGCGTATTTGTAGGCTTCGTCGTACGCGCCCATCGCGAGCCCGACCGAGAGCGCGGCGACCGAGATGCGTCCGCCGTCGAGGATGGAAAGGAACTGGCGGAAGCCGTGGCCGCGCCGGCCGAGGAGATTCTCCTCGGGGACCTTCGCGTCGACGAACGAAAGCTCGCGCGTGTCGCTCGCGCGCCAGCCCATCTTCTTGTACTGTTTCGAGCGGGTGAAGCCCGGCGTGTCCTGCGGAACGATGATGTTGGAGATCTCGGGCTTGCCGTCGGCGTCGGTGCCGGTGATCGCGGTGATCGTCGTGCCGCCGGTGATCTCGGTGCCGCTGTTGGTGATGAAGGCTTTGGTGCCGTTGATCGTCCATTGACCGTCGCCGAGCACGGCGCGCGTTTGCGTTCCGCCCGCGTCGCTCCCCGCGTTGGGCTCGGTCAGTCCGAAGCCCCAGAGTTTCTCGCCGCGTGCGAGCGGGACGAGGTACGTCTGCTTTTGGGTTTCGGTGCCGAAGTAGTAGATCGGCGACGCGCCGAGCGAGACGTGCGCGGCCAGGGTAATTCCGGTCGACGCGTCGGCGCGGCTGATCTCCATCACCGCGAGCGCGTAACTCACCGTGTCGGCGCCGGCGCCGCCGTATTCTTCGGGGAACGGCAACCCCATGAGTCCGAGCTCGGCCATCTTCGCGACTAGCTCGTACGGGAAGCGCGCCTCGGCGTCGTTGCGCTCCGCTTGCGGTGCGACCTCGTTCTGCGCGAAGTCGCGGCAGAGTTCTTGGATCGCGCGCTGGTCGTCGGTCAGCTCGAAGTTCATGGCGGCCTCGAAATAACGCGGAAGAAGGCGCCGGACCCTCCCGGGAGTGCGCTTGCGCCGTAGTGAGAAAGTTACCACCGTGGATGCTCGGGAGGATCATCGGCGTCGCGTCGGCGCGTTCTTGCGGGCGCAGCGCAAGCGCTTGCTCCCCCAGGAGGTCGGTCTGGGCCCCGAGCGCGGCCGGCGCGGCGAGGGCCTGCGGCGCACCGAGGTCGCCGCGCTCGCCTATGTGAGCGTAACGCTCTACACGTGGCTCGAGCAAGGCCGAGATTTCCCCGTCTCCGCCGTCGCACTCAATGCCGTCGCGAACGCCCTGCGTCTCGACGAATCGGGCCGGGCTTACCTGATGACGCTGCGCGCACGCGATCCCCAGCCGCCCCCGAAGGTGCAGGACGTCGGCCCCGCGCTGCGCGCGCTGATCGAGCGCCACACGCTGGGGCCGGCGTACGTGATGACGCGGCGCTGGGACATCATCATGTGGAACGCGCTGCTGACGGAGGTGTTCGGCGTGCTCGACGTCGCGCCGTGGGGAGCGTACAACGCGCTGTGGTGGGTGTTCGCGGCGGAGCGCGCGCGCACGCTCTATCCGGGCTGGCTCGAGATGGCGCGGCGCATCGTGGCGCAGTTCCGGCTCGACGCTATGCAGCACGCGGGGCACGACGACTTCGACGAACTCGTCGAGCGGCTGCGCGAGCGCAGCCCGGAGTTCGCGGCGCTCTGGCAGCGCGACGATGCCGTGCAATTGCGTTCCGAAGGACACATCGAGGTCGTCGACAACGCCGGCGAACGGCGCCGCTACGCGACGCTGACGCTCGTACCGCAGAACAGCGAATCGCTGCGCGCGGTGTTCTTCTTCCCGGTCCCCGAGGGCGCATGATCGGGCCCGACAAGGTGTCCGCGGACCGGCGTCGGATGGTCCGCTCATGCGAACGCGGGACTTATTCGCCACCCTGCGCGACCGCGTGCGCCCGCTGCTGGCTCATCCCGCGGGCGTCGTCGAGTCGTGGAACGGCAACGCCGATCCGGTGTGGCGCCGCGGCGAAGCGTGGGTCCGCGTCGAGGCGGTCACCAAACTGCAGGTGCGCCTCGTCGCCGGCAGCGGCGGCACCACCACCGTGGAGCGCGTGCAGGCTGCGGACGATCTCGACGCGCTCGTTCGCGACGTCGCCGCGCTCGTCGACGCGAGCGCCGCGGTCGCGCCTTAGCTCGAGCGCGCGATATAGGTGTAGCTGCCCGGCTGCCACGCCGCGACGCTGCCGTCGTGCATCACGAACGATTCGCAGCCGTCGACCTCCGGGTTGAAGTCGTCGTTGCGCGCTTTCGTGCGCGCCCAATCGACGTTCCCGTCCTGCCGCGCAGCCGCCCGTGCCTTCGTGTAGGAGAACTGCGAGGACTTCGCGATCGCATTGAGCGCGCGAACCAACTGCTGAGCCTGCATCGCGGCGTTTACGGCATCGGCCGTGCGCGCACCCGTGCCAGAAACGCGTCGAGCGTCTTCCCGTCTTCGTCGGGGAACGGCTCCCCGAGTGCCGGTTCGCGGATGCGGTCGAGCCGGAAACTGCGGAAGTCGTCGCGCAGTTCGCACCACGCGACGAGCGTCCACACTTTGCCTCAGAAATAGAGCCCCAGCGGCCGGATCGTGCGCGCGGTCGCGGTACCGTCGTCCGTCGCGTACGCGATAGCCAGCCGGCGGCGCGCGTCGATCGCTTCGCGCGCGATCTCGAAATGCGACGGCGCCGTTCCGCGCGCGAAGCGCGGTGCATAGATGCGCGCATCGTCGAGCGGCGCGAGCAGGTCGGCAGGCACCGCGCCGCGGATGCGCGCGAGCGCCGACCGCGCCGACGCGGCGAGACCGGGCCCGCACCACGCCTCGACGAAACGCACCCCGACGACGAGCGCTTCGATCTCGTGCCGCTCGAACATCAGCGGCGGGATCTCGAACGTCGCCGGAAGGCGATAGCCACGGCCGGGTTCGCCTTCGATCGGAACGCCGCAGAGCGTGAGCTCGTCGACGTCGCGGTAGATCGTCCGTTCCGACACCTCGAGCCGCTCGGCGAGACGGCGTGCCGTGACGTTGCGGCCGCCTCGCAGCAGCTGCACGATGGTGAAGAGGCGGTCGGCACCGCGCATCGCCTACGACATCGCGTGCAGCCCCACCCGATTCCCTTCCGAGTCGAGGATGTGCGCGACGAATCCCAGCCCTTCCGGCAGTGCGGTTTTCGGCAGCGCGACGCGTCCGCCGGCAGCGGGAACGCGCTCGAGCGTGCGGTCGAGCCGCCCGTCGGCGTCGAGGTACACGATCGTCCCGTTCGAGCACGGCTTCCATTCCGGCCCCTGGACGAGGCAGCCGCCGGTGCCGGTCTCGCGGTCATAGGGGAACACCGCGATGCGCGCGGTGCCGAAGGGGCGATCGATCAGCGTCGTTTCGAGAATCGTTTCGCAGAAGCGGCGCGCGCGATCGAAGTCGGTGGTGGCGATTTCGAACCAGGTGAGCGCGCTCGTGCGCGGCGGCGCTGCGGTGTCGGTCATCGTTCTTGTCCTCATCGGCGTCGGTGCGATGCGCCTACCGTAGCAAACGCTCCTGACAGCGTGCTGTCAGGAGCGGATGCGAGATCGCGTTTGACCGGGCTGCGGTTGCGGGAACCGGGAAGGCCGGATGTCTGTCACCGATGTTCGCCGCGTCGCACTGCTCGTCGCTGACGACGCCGCGTCCGCCTGCGTGTCGCGCATCGTCGACGCGCTCCGATCCGGCCGCGACCGGGTGCACGTCGTGACGCATCGCATCGGGGCGCTTGCGCTCGCGGCGCACGGCGCGGTTCTTCCGGATCGCGCGCTCCAGGCCGCCGCTTCGGCCGATGCGGTTCTCGTCGCGATCGGCGCGCAGCACCGTGAGACGACGGCGGCACTGGCGGCGATTCGCGAGCAGTTGGGCTTCACGCGGCGCCCCGCCGACGCCGGTGGTGCGCGCATGTGGCTCAACGCGGCCGGAACGCGCGGCTGCTTCATCGTCGGCACGTTGCCGGCCGGGTTGACCGCCGTCGCGCTCGCGCTGGAATACGCGTTCGGCGATCGCGATGGTGCAAACGCGTTGCGCGACGCACGGCTCCGGGCTGCGCTCGCTTAAGCGCGCCCCGACGGAGACGATCGCGCTGCCGGGCAGCAGCTTCCGTTCTCGAGTAGCGACAACGAGCCGCACCCGTGATGGATTGACCGTATACTCTGCGCGGTATCATGCGGTCGATGAATCGTCGATCGCTGGTGGCGGCAGCCGTGATCCTGGTCGCCAGCATTGTCTTCGGAGCTTGGAAGGTTCACGAACATCGGGTGCATGTTGCTCTCATGAATCGCGAGGACATCCCCAACCCCGTCAAAGCGGAGCACATTGCGAAAATCCACGTCTCTCCGATGCAGCCGGTTCCGTTTCGGCAGGATGTTCTCGATAATCGGCGCGGCAACCACAAGGCGAAAGTCATCATCAATCCCGATGGTCTCGGTTCCGTCGTAGCGGCGATCTATGAGCCGAGCACCGTGGAGCTGTATCGCGCGGCCCACGAGTCATTCTCCATTGCCCATCCGGGCTATATCGGCGGCGACGAAGACGCGCAAGTTGCGGATATCGACGGCGACGGTACGCCGGACATTGTCACCGGCGGCCAAAACTTCATCGTGAGCGTGCTTCTCAATCCGGGGCGCAGCGCATGTTCCAACGTCTATCGCTGTCCGTGGGCTTCACTTACGATCGATCGCGGGCGCAACTCGCATGACGTGCAGATTGGAGATGTCAACGGAAACGGCCGCCCGGACGTCGTTACCGAACAGGGCGTATACTTCAACGAAGATGGCGGCCGGCACTGGGATTTCGCCGGACGCGAAGTCATTCCGCGCGACGGTCAAGGCACCACGGTGGGCGTCCTCGATGCCGATGGTTTTCCCGACATCATTGCTCCGTTTCATCTAGGCACGATGCTCGCGCGATTCGTGAATCCGCGCCATCATCGCGGCGATCCGCTGCACGAGCGATGGCAGGCCGACGTCATCGACGCACATCCGCTCTTCACGGGCAACATGAGCACGGCGATCGCGGATGTCGATCATGACGGCCGCAACGACATCCTGCTCGCTCCCATGTACGGCGGCGGCGGACTCGTCTGGTACCAAGCCGTCAACGCCTGGGGCACCGTGGCGCCGGCATATGATCGATCCTACCATCAACTTCGTTCACCAAGGGTCGTTGAAGGTCGCCGATTTCGACGGCGACGGCTGCCTCGACGTTGCGTTCGCCGAGCAGGATCAATCGCCCACGCGCCGAGTCGGCGTCTTCTACAATGTGAACGGCGACGGTTCGAAATGGAAACTGCAGGTTCTCTCGACGAGCGGCGGGCACAACATCAGGGTCGGAGCGCTCGGCAGGGACAAATTACCGAGCATCGTCAGCGCGCGCTGGGGTTACGGCGCAACCGCGGACCCGCTCGTCGTCTGGCGAAATGTTCGATTCCGGACCAGAAGTCCGGAACGTGCAAAGTGCGGCGCGAAGCAGTCGAGCATTGCGCGGTCCGCACGGCAGCTGACGCCGGCGCACTGAACCGCACGCACGACGTACGCAGAACGAGGGCCGCGTTCGCCTAGCGCGCCGCGGCTAATCGCTCGCGCAGCCGTCGAGCCAGCGGCGCGCCCGGATCGATGCGATCGGAACGGCGCCCGGTGGCGCGAGCGGAGCCGACGTCGCCGCGCGCGAGCGCAACCAAGCCGGCACCGGCGACCGCGTCGGCATCGCCCGGATCGATCTGCGCTGCACGCATGAACCGTGACGACGCCGCCCCGAGATCGCCGCGCTCGAGCGCGAGCTGCGCGGCGTCGAGCAGATACTTCGTGTTCAAGGGCGCGAGTGCGCTCGCGCGATCCAAATCGGCGGCGGCCTCCGCCGGCCGGTCGAGGCGAGCGGCGAGTCGGCCCAGACGCCACCAGGCGTCGCCCAGCGCGTTCGGACGCGTCGGCGTCTGCGCGAGGCGGTCGCGGATGCGTCGCTCGAGCGCGTCGGCGTCGTGCAGACGGCCTCGCTGCACGCGCTCGTTCACGAGGTGCTGCAGTGCCTCATCGTTGCCGGCGTCGAGATAAAACGCGATCGCCGTCGCTTCGTCGCCGCGAACAGCCGCCGATCGTGCCCGGCGGTCGTCACGCCGGGCACCGGGAGGCATGCGCGCGATCCACGCCGCCGCCGTAACGGGGTCGCCGCGCTGCAGCGCGTCGTCGGACCGTGCACCGTGCGACGTCAGCCGCGCGCGCAGTTCGGCGGCAAACCGCCACCAGCCCCACGCGAGCGCCGCAACGCCGAGCAGACCCGCTTCGGCCGCGACCGTCAAGACGATGCCGTGCGCGTGAAGCGCGGACGGTTCGGCGCCGGGTGCGCGGACCAGCGGATACACGTGCGCGAACCCGAACGGTCCGACTCCCGAGAACGGAAACCGCACGATCGACTGCAGCGCCGCTTCCCAAATCGAGAGGCGGGTGAAGTTTTCCGACGGATCGTGGTGCGCGTTGAACACGAGCGCGAGGAGGGCGATCGCTGCGCCGGCGAGCGCGGCGGCGTACCGCAATCGTCCGCGCCGCGCCACGGCCAGCATCGCGAGCGCTTCGGTCAAGCCTGCCCAGCCGGCGCGCGAGAACGTCAGCGCGAACGCCGTCGTTCCCAGCGCTAATCCGCACCACGCGAACGGCGCCAACGCGCCGCCGCGCCGCGCGAGCGCAAACGCGATGGGGATGAAGACGATGAGGTAGCCGGCGAGTTCGCCTGGAACGACGAACGTGCCGGTCGCGCGGGCGTGCGAGATCGTGTAGAGCGCCGCCGGAACGCGCGCCGCCAGCAGCGCGATCGCGAGGGCCGACGCGAGCGCGCCCGAAACGACGAAGGTGCGAAGAAGCGCGTCGAGCGCGCGCGGTTCGCGCGCACAGCGCACGATCGCCGCGTACCACACGACGCCGGCACCCGCGACCGCCACGAAGAGCGCACCGCCGAGGGGATCGCGACCGAGCACCGCGGCGACGGCTCCCGCCGCAGGCGGCGCGGCCAGGGACGATCAGCGGTACGGGCCCGCGGGGCAGCACGACCAGCGCCGTCGACCAGACCGCGACGCACGCGGCGGCGATCGCCAGCAGCACGACGACCGCCGCCGGCGGAAGCAGCGAAGCGCCGGGGACGGTCGCCGGCGCGAGCGCGATCGGCGCAGGGAACAGCGGGATGAGCGCGAGCGCGAACGCGGCGGCGCGCTGCAAACGGGCTTACGCGCGCGGATCCCGCTTCGAGCGGCAGGCGAAGCCGCGCCGCCCGGCGTGAATCTCCCAGGCATGTGCCGCAACATCCGGACGCTGTACAACTTTGAGCCGCCGGCGACGGACGACGACATCCGCGCGGCTGCGGTGCAATTCGTGCGGAAGCTCTCCGGCTTCACGCGACCCTCGCATCAGAACGAAGCGGCGTTCGAGCAGGCGGTCGACGATGTCGCGATCGTCGCGCGGCGCCTCATCGATTCGCTCGTGACGGCGTCGGCGCCCCGGGATCGCGAGGCCTGGACGGCCCGAGCGAAGGCGCGGGCTACTGCGCGACGCGCCGCGAGACCGTGATCGGGTCTTTTGCGGCGCTCTCCGCCTCGCCGGAGAAGTTGACCACCACGCCGTAGCGGCGGGCCAGGGCCTCGCGCTCGGCGTCGAAGCGCCGGCGGATCCGCGCGGAGGCGTCCTGCGCTTCTTTCGTGAGCCGGTCGTGCAGGAGCGCTTTGCGCGCGGTTTTGGCCTGTTTGGCCTCACCGGAACGTGTTTTCATCCTCTCTTTGTTGCGCATCGGCGCGCCGGCACCCCTAAGCGGTCCGCACGCCGAGCGCCGCGAAGAGCGCTTCTCGGCCCGCGGGGGTGACACGGACCGCGCGCGGTACGCCGCCGTCGACGATCCATCCGGCGTCGCGCGCGCGTGCGGCGAGCGCGCACGCCGCGCTCCCGCCGAGGTGCGGCCGGCGTTCGGTGACGTCGAGACACGGGCGCACGAGCGCGCGTCCGTGCGGAAGTCCGTCGAGCGCGACGCCGGCTGCGGCGAGGCCGCGACGGCCCGTGCCGGTGAGCGTGTAATGGCCGTCGTCGCCGAACGCGATCCACGAGCGGGCGACGAGCGCGTCGTGGATCGTGACCCCCAGGACGCCGGCGACGTGACCGTAGCAGATGCGCGCGGCGCGCGCTGCTGCGCGAGCAGGTTGCCGTGCGAGAGCGAGCGCACGCGCGGCGCCAGCGAGAGCGCGGCAAGCGTCTCGATCGCGTGCGCGACGTCTTCGCGTGCGATCCGGTAGTAGCGGTGACGGCCCTGCGTGCGCGTCGCGAGAAGTCCCGCTGCGACGAGGCGGCCCAAGTGTTCGCTCGCGGCCGCAGCGGCGATGCGCGCGTAGCGCCCGAGCTCTCCCGACAGGCGTTCCGTCCCGTCCATCAGGCATTCGACCATGGTCGCGCGCGCCGGGTCGCCGAGCAGCCGCGCGATCGCCGCGACGTCGTTCATGCCGCACGCTCCGTGGCGGCGCTGCGCGCGCGCGGCGCACCGGCCGCGATCAGCACCCCGAGCGCGACGACGGCGTAGAGGCCGCCGACGATCGCAAACGCGGCGAACAAGCCGAAGCCCGTCGCCAGCGCGCCCATCGCAAGGACGGGAACGCCGATCATGAGATACGTGATCGCGTAGAATCGCGCGCCGACGCGGGCCCGCTCTTCCGGGGTGCCGAGCCGGTTGATCATCGTCTGCGCGCCGAAGAACGAGGCACCCTGCGCGATCCCCGCGACGAACGTCGCGATCGTGAAGAGCGCGAGCGAACGCGCCGGCACCGCCGTGAGAATCCCGGCGAGCGCGACGATCGTGAGCGCCATCCCCCAGCGCAGCGTCACGCGTTCGTCGCGCGTGCGCAGAGCGAACATCGCCAGCGGCGAGACGGCGAACACGATCAGGGCGAGGACGCCGCCGACCGCCGGACTGCGCACGCCGAGCAGCGCGCCGAGATACGAGGGCACGAGCGAGACGAACAGGCTCGCGACCCACCAGCCGATCCCCGACCCGAGCGCCGCAATCGCAAAGGCGCGCCGCGCACCGGCGTCGAGGCGGACGGGAGCGCGCGCGACGCGCACCTGCGCCGGTCGCGTTTCGGGGACGAACGCGATCAGCGCCGCGCACGCGCCGAGCGCGATCGCGATGTCGATCGCGTACGCGGCGGTGAACGGTGCGATCCCGGCGGCCGCGAGCGATCCCGAGAGCGCCGGCGCGAGCCCGCACGCGAGCGAGAGCGCAAACGTCGCGACGAGCGCGGCGGCGCGGCGGTCGCCGTCGGCGCGCAGTTCGACGAGCAACGGTGCGCCGGCCGCGCCGGCGAGACCGATCGCGAGCGCCGCCGCGAGCCGTCCGGCGATCAGCCAGCTCAGCCCGCCGGCCAGGGCGAAGAGTGCGGCGCCGAGCGCGGAGACGAGGACGCCGAGGGCGAGCGTCGCGCGGCGGCCGATGCGGTCGGGGACACGTTCGCACGCGATGAGCGCGCCGATCAACGCGATGGGATAGGTCGCGAAGACGGCCGTCATCGCGAACGTCGAGAACCCGAAGCGCTGCCGGTAGAGCTCATAGAGCGGCGCGGGGATGTTGGAGCCGAGCATCGCGGCGGCCAGCGCGAGGCCGACCATCCAAGCTGCGCGTGTCACCCCTGGACCCTACCACGCCGTCGTTTCGGTCTCCGCCGAAACGTGCTGTCGAACCGAAGCGCGGGCTCGCTAGCCAAATGGCGCGTGACGCGGCGCAGCCGCATCAATAGGATGATGCGACGCGCCGCACGGCGCTTCGCGCTCGCCTGTTGGAGTTCGTTTGAAGAGAGGCACCTTTCTCGCCGCCGCCGGCGCGGCCGGCGTCTGCAGCGTCGCCGGCAGTCCGGCGCTCGCGCAGACCAGCACGAAAATTCTGGTGGGGTACTGGCCCGTCGCGGCGGCGCTGCCGTTCTTCGTCGCAGCGCAGATGGGTTATTGGAAAGACGCCGGAGCCGACGTCGAATTGGTCAAGTTCGCCGATCAGGTGAAGGTCACCGAAGCGCTGCTCGCCGGCCGCATCAACGCGACCGCGACGGGGACCGGCTCGACGCAACTCGCGCTCGCCGAAATCGCGTCGCCGAATTTTTTCAAGATCCTCGGTGCCAATCTCAGCAGTCAGAAGTCGATCCTCGACGAGGTCATCGTCGCCAAAGACTCGCCGTACAAAACGATCGCCGACCTCAAGGGGAAGAAGATCGCCACCGGCGTCGGCCCGCAGGCGATGCTCGAAGCGAAGATCATCTTCGGCAAGAACGGCGTCGACACGCCGCCGATGGAACTCGCGCCGGCGCAGCACGTCGCCTCGATCGCGGCGGGACAGATCGATGCGGCGTACACGTACGAGCCCAACGGAACCGTCGGCCGCCTCAACGGCACGGTGCGCGTGCTCGAGGCCGGCGTGCGCTCGAAGTACCTGCTCGGGAATCCGGATGCGCCCTGGTACGGCGGCGCCGCCGTGATCGCTGCCGAGACCCTCAAGAACGCGCCCGGCGACGTCAAGAAATACATCACCGGGATGAAGCGCGGCTTCGATGAAGTGCGCAAGAACATCAACGCGGCGCGCGCCGTGTATCCGGCGTACACGACGTTCGACGTCAAGCTCGCCGAGGCGATCCCGGCGATCTCGTACACGCTCTACGACGAGTTCAAGCCGGCGGATATCCGGTACTTCCAGGACAATTTCGACCTCTTCTACAGCGAGAAGATCTTTTCGCGCAAGCTGCAGGTCGCGCCGATGATCTACCGCGGATGATCGCTCCTTCGCCGGAACGCGCGCAGCACGGTGCCGACGAAGCGTTCATCCGCGTCCGCGGGCTCGACAAGTCCTTCGCGGGCCAGCCCGTCTATCGCGGGTTCGATCTCGACATCGCGCGCGGGACGTTCACCACGATCTTCGGCCCCAACGGCTGCGGCAAGTCGACGCTGATCAACATGATGAGCGGGCTGATCCCGTTCGACGGCGGGAGCGTGCAGATCGGCGGCCGCGATTTCCGCTCGGCACGGATCGGCTACGTCTTTCAGAATTACCGCGACTCGCTCTTCCCGTGGATGCGGGCGCTCGAGAACATCGAGTACCCGTTGAAGGTCCGCGGCGTGCCGCGCAAGGAGCAGGTCGCGCGGGTCGAGGCGCTGCTCGCGCGGTTCGAGATCACGCTCGACCTTCGCCGGCACACCTACGAGATGTCCGGCGGACAGCAGCAGCTCGTCGCGATCCTGCGCGCGCTCGCGGCGGATCCCGAAGTCCTGTTCCTGGACGAACCGTTCTCGGCGCTCGATTACGAGATGACGCTGTACGTGCGCGACCGCCTGCAGGCGGTGTTTCTCGAGACGGGCTTGACCACGGTCCTGGTCTCGCACGATCTGGAGGAAGCGGTCTATCTCGCCGACCGCATCGTGCTGCTCAGCAAACGCCCCACGCGCGTCGTCGAGACGATCGCCTACGAGACGCCGCGGCCGCGAACGGCGGAGATCCTCGCCGATCCGCGGTTCGTCGCGACCAAAGGGCACGCGCTCGAGATCTTCCGCGCGGAGATGCGGCGATGACGGTCGCCGGCCGAACCCTGGCGCGCGCGCCGCGCGCGCCCGTTCCGCGCCTGCGCTGGGCGATGCTGCTGCCGCTCGCCGGGCCGGCGGCGTTTCTCGCGCTCTGGTGGGCGGTGAGCGCTGCGCACGTGGTGCGCGCCGTGCTGCTGCCGTCGCCGTTCGAGACCCTCGGCTATCTCGGCGATGCGTTCGTGCACGGGACGCTCGGCGCGGATACGGTGGTCACGCTGACGCGGACCTTGCTCGCGTTCGCGATCGGCGCGGTGCTCGGCGTCCCGATCGGCGTCGCGTTCGGCAGCAACGAGCGGCTTTATCGCAGCGTCGAGTTTCTGATCGACTTCTTTCGCTCCACGCCGGCGAGCGCGCTGATCCCGCTGTTCATCCTGTTCTTCGGGATCACCGACGTCAACAAGATCGCGATCGCGGGCTTCTCCGTGTTTCTCATCGTGATGTTCAACAGCGCGTACGGCGTGATGAACGCGCGCAAATCGCGCCTGCTCGCCGCGCGCGTGATGGGCGCGTCGCGGTTCCAGATATTTCGCGACGTCCTCGTCTACGAAAGCCTGCCGCAGACGTTCGTCGGGCTGCGCAACGGGATCAGTACGGCGCTGGTCATCGTCGTCGTCGCCGAGATGTTCATCGGCAGCGATCAGGGTCTGGGGCACCGCATCATCGAGGGCGAGCAGATCCTCCACGTCAACGACATGTACGCCTCGATCCTGGTCGCCGGGATGCTGGGTTACGCGCTCAACGTGCTCTTCATGCTCGCCGACAAGCGCCTCATCCACTGGAACGGGAAGTAGCGCGCGCGAGCGCGGCGCCGTCGGGGCTGCCGAGCCCCGTGCACGCGTCCCAGCCAGGCGCGGCACGGTACGCGCCGTTCGTGCCCTGCGTGATGTCGCGAAACGCCGCGGGCTGCGCGTAGAGCGCGGGGTTCACGAAGCCGAGCGGCGCGCCGCGCCGTTCGTTGAGCAGTGCGACGAGCGCGGCCCACAGCGGCGCGACGGCGCTCGTCCCGCCGAAGACCTCGTTCTGGCCGTCGACGACGATCGCGTAGCCGGTTTGCGGATCCGCGTCGGCCGCGACGTCCGGGACGCCGCGCCCCACGCGGCCGCCGGGATTCGCCGACGGCGGCACGCCGGCGTTCGCCTGCCATGACGGCAGCGGGAACGCGTCGCTGATCCCGCCCCCCGTCGCGCCGTTGCCCGCGCCGTCGTTCCACACCGTCTCACTTGCGATCGTCGTCCCGGCGGCGTCGAGGCGCGTTCCGCCGCAGGCGACGACGTGCGGACTCGACGCGGGGAAATCGACGTGCGCGTTGCCGTCGGTCACGCCGTCCGACGATCCGCTGTCGCCCGCGGCCGCCGTCACCGTCACGCCCACCATCGCCGCGTCGGCGAATGCCTGATCGTAATTCGTCAGCGATTGCTGCGTCCACGTCGACTCCGGCCCGCCCCAACTGATCGAGACGACCGTCGGCCGGTTCGTCGCGTCATGGATCGCGGTCGTGATCGCGTCGAGAAATCCCTGATCGGTGTTGGGCGCGAAGTAGACGACGATCGTCGCGCCGGGCGCCAGCGCGCCCGCGACCTCGATGTCGAGGAGTACTTCGCCGTCGGCGCTGGTGGGATCGCCGGCGGGCGCGTTCGCCGCGCCGTCGACGCCGACGCTGATCACCGTCGGCGTCGCGATGCCGAGACCTTTGAAGTACGCATCGAGATCCGACTGCTTGTAGCCGCCGCCGAGTTCGATCAGCGCGATCGTCTGGCCGCGGCCCGTCGCATCGGCGGGGAAACCGTAGAGCGCGCCGAGCTGCGCGGCGGTGAACGAGACGGCTCCCGCGCGCGGCTGGCGGATGCGCCGGAAGTGCGCGCGCGCCTGCGGGCGGGTGTCGAGTCCGTGCACGCCGCGCACGATCGCGGCGAGCGACGCGGGGATACTGAGCGCACCGGTGCGGCCGAGGAACGACACCCCGTCCCGCTCGTACTGCAGCAGCGTCGTGCCGAACGCGGCGCACACGTTCTGCACCGTTCCGCTCACGACGACGCTGCGCCGGGCCGCGTCCGTCGACTGCACGGTCATCCCGTATGCCGACGCGAATCGGTCGACTTCGGCGATGTCTTCGGCCGCCGCACCGTAGCGCTGAGCGAACTCCTCGCGCGTCATCACGGCATCGCCCGTATCGGGAGCATCCGGGACGGGTGTGCGCGGGCGCACGATGATGGTGAGTTCGACGGTGTGATCGGACGGTGCGGCACCGCCGCTCACGGCTGCGGGCGGCGCGTCGCGCTCGGACCCGGGGACGAGGACGCGTTCTTCGGCCATTCCACGGATGATAGCCGCATCACGTCGTTCGCGATAGACATCGGAGCGAAAGGGGCAAGCGCCCTCTGGTCTCAAAACCTCGAGCATGGAGGCCGGTTCCGGTCCCTCGTGGCGCACGCTGCTGCTGCAGTTCATCGCGCCGAGCGCAATCGCGACGCTGATCTCGTCGGCGCTGGCGATCTACAACCTCCGCATCGCCGAAATCGACAAACAGCGCGATTACGAAACGACGTTCACGAAGGTGCTCACCGACACGGTGCTGCCGAAGAGCAACGTCTTCAAAGCCCAGAGCACGCTCGAAGACGAGCAGGAGATGAGCGCGTATCTGTTCGCGCTCGACGGTTTGGCGCAGACGGAGACGCAGCACCGCACCGTGCTGCTGCTTGCGGCGCGTCTGCTCAACGCGAACCCGAACCGCGAGGATACCGGCAGTCCGGCCGCGCGATTTCTCGATGTCGCGATCGGCGACATTCAGGACGAGTTGTCCCGGGGCCGCAACGCCGATCTCAACGGGCGCCTCAATGCGATGGTCACCAGCCCGACGTTCGTCGATCTTGTCGCCGCGGGCTACGCGACGCAGTACTACAACGACGCGCAGAAGCAGACGTCGTTCGCGCGTCCGACGCGGCTGGGGGATCAGGACATCGCTCACGAGGCGAAGGCGCGGCTCCTCGACGCGGTCGGCGTGCGCACGTCGGAGGGGTGGATCCACGTCGCGAGCTGGGTGACGACGTATCGCGTGAAGGTCGGCGATCAATGCCAGCCGTTCGGCGAAGCGCAGTCGGCGCTCGACCGCGGTCAGCTGCCGCCGCTCGAACGGTCGCTCGCGGAATACGTCGTTCCGCTGCCGGATGCACTGTGGATCGCAAGCTTCGGTGCGTCCGCAGCGCGCAGCACGTCGCCGCCGTGCGGCGGAACGGCCGCGCCGGCGCGCGCCGCCGGCGACGGCACGTCACCCGTGCCGGCGAGCAGCCCGGCGCGCATCCCGCCGGCATTGCGTCCGCTGCGGCCACGGCTTCTGCGCGACGAGGCCCCGCGCACGCACGTCGCCGCCGACGGCACGTTCATGCGCGGCACCCTCGGACGCGTCGTCGGCGACGTCCTACCGACGGATTGCCTGCAGCTGATCGCGCTCAGGCCCGTACTGGTCTTCGTGCCGGATTGGCAGATCGACAAGAAGGGCGACGGCCGCCACGCGGGACTGCTGCACCTGTGGGCGCACGTCCGCAAAGGCGCCGCCGGCTGCCCTGAATGATCGTAACGTCACCTCGACTTCGCGCGCTTGCGGAACGCCGTGACCTTCGCACGATTGCCGCAGCGCGCCATCGAGCACCATCGGCGTTCGCGATGGCCCGCCGGGGTGAGAAAGATCGCCCCGCAGGAATCTAACCCGCAGCGCCTCAGCCGCGCGCGCTCCTGCGGGTCCGCGAGCAGCTCGATCGCGTCGGCGGCGATTCTGCCGAGCCCGCTCTCGATCGTCTCAGGATGGCTGCTCGACAGCGTCAGCGTCTGGACGTCGAGACTCGGCCGCGACGACCAGCGCCGCGCTGCATCGTTGAGCGTCGCGACATCCTCCGCGCTCGGGCGGTTCCCGTCGACGAGCGCGGAAACCGCACGCGCGATCGCTTCGCGCAGCCGCAGTGCCCGGCGGTACAGCGCGCGCGTCGGCTCTCGCTCTTCTGCTGCAAGGCCCGCGTGTCGAAGCCACGCGCTCAGGAGCGCGGGCGTCGGAACGCGCTCGGTCATCGCCGAGCCCCGGTCTGCCACGGTGCCGGCGAAGCTGAGCGAAAGGCGCCCGTGATGGAGCGGAAAATCCGGGCTTCCGGCGCTGGATTCAAGTTCCACTGCCCAGGTAGTGTAACCTAAAATTAGGTTTCGTACCACCCCGGAAGCCCTTGACTAGCGCGGTGTCGGGCGCTATGATTGTAACCGTTATGACGGTTACAATGACGCTTGCCTCCACCCCGGCGGTCGCGCTCACCGACGAGCAGCGCTGGTCGATCGATCTTTCCGTTGCGCAATACCTGCGCAGCGCGCGAGCAGTCGTCGAGGCGCAGGAACGTCTCGCGCAGCTTGGGGTGTCCTCCGACGAACTGCTCAGGCGGCGCCGCGCGGAATCCGCAGACCGCGGCATCGCGCGGCTCTTGCGGCTCGCGGTCACGCTGATCATCACGCGCGGGCGGCTCGATAGGGCGGATCGCCGCCGGCTGCCGCCGGGCGCGTCCGAGGCCACCATCCACGCCGTCGTCGCGGCGACGGCCGAGGCCTACGCGCGCGTGCTGGTTGCCGAATCGGCCGCACCGGCAGGCTCGCGGCCGGCGATCGACATGAACGTCGGCGACTATTAGCCGAGCTTCGCGCGTTGAAACCGATCTGAACGCCGCGCGTATCGGCGAGGAGAGATCGGTGCATTCGGAGGGCCGCGATCGTCGTCAGCACCGTCCCCTATCGACGGATACGTGGTTGATGGTTTCGCGACCGTCCGCGATGCCTTTGCCGAGAACTTCGCGCGTCGCGGAGAGTTGGGCGGCGCCGCGTGCACCTACCGCGACGGCGAGAAGGTCGTCGACCTGTGGGGCGGCGTGCGGAACAAACAGACCGGCGAGCCGTGGGAGCAGAACACCATGGTGGTCGTTCACTCGGCGACGAAAGGCCTCGCGGCGATGACGCTCGCCGTCGCCCATTCGCGCGGATGGCTCGACTACGACGAGCGCGTGTGCGCGTACTGGCCCGAGTTCGAGCAGAACGGGAAAGAGCGCATCACCGTCCGCGTACTCTTGGGATCGTGCCCCGCGGAGTGGTGTACGTGTAACTCTCGACGCGGGTCGTTTCTCAGCCCGTAATCACGGCTGAGAGCCGCTGGTTCTGGTTGTCGCTGATCGCTCCGAGTCCTTCGAGCGAGAGGTACCGTCGCTGCAGCTGCCACTCGTCGTTCTGTTCCAAGAGCAGCGCGCCGACGAGCCGCACGATCGCGGCGTCGTTCGGGAAGATACCAACGACGTCGGTACGCCGCTTGATCTCCGCGTTGAGCCGCTCGAGCGGGTTCGTCGAGGCGATATGCTTTCGATGCGCACGTGGGAAGCCGGTGAAGGCGAGCACGTCGTTCTGCGCTTCGTCGAGCAGTGCGGCAAGCTTCGGCAGCTTTGTTCGGAAGTGATCGGCGACCACGCGCCACTGCTCGTGCGCGGCTTCGGTGGTCTCTTGTGCGAACGCCGTGTTGATCAGCGCGAGAACCATCTGCCGTTGGCCCTTGTTCGCGTACGCAAGAGCGTTGCGCATGAAGTGCACGCGGCACCGCTGCCACGTCGCGTTGAACACTTTCGCGATCGCCGCCTTGAGGCCGAGATGCGCGTCGGAAATGACGAGCTTCACGCCGCGCAAGCCGCGCCGGGTCAGGTCTCGCAAGAACTTCAACCAGAACGGCTCGGCTTCGCTTGGTCCAACGGCAACACCGACGATTTCCTGACGCCATCAGTGTTTACGGCGACGGCATTTATTACGGCAACCGACACGATCCGCCCGGCCTGGCGGACCTTGACGTACGTCGCGTCGATCCACAAGTATGGCCAGTCACCTTCGAGCGGGCGCGTCAAAACACGTTCACGCGCTCGTCGATTTCACCGCACAACCGCGACACTTGGCTCTTCGAGATCCCGGTCATGCCCATCGCCTTGACAAGCTCGTCGACCGAACGCCGTCGAGACGCCCTGGATGTACGCTTCCTGGATCACCGCGACGAGCGCTTTCTCCGCCGTCCTACGCGGTTCGAGAAACGCCGGCAAGTACGAGCCGCGCCGATGCTTCGGAATACGCAGATCGACCGAGCCGACTCGCGTCTCCCAGAGTCGATCGCGGTAGCCGTTGCGGCTGTTACTGCGCTCGGCAGTTCGCTCGCCGTACTCGGCGCCCGTGCGCTGCTCGACCTCGAACTCCATGAGCCGCTCGGCAACGTGGGCGAGCAGCTCGCGGACGACGTCGTCCTGCGCCCCCTTCTCAACGAGCTCGGGAGTGCCATAATGACCTTGGCCATCGTGGTGTCCTTTCGCGGAAAGTTGCTAGGCAAAACCAACCTTCGCCAAGAGCCACGATGGCCGCCCTCTATCCTACGAGGGGGCCGGGGTCATACACCACGCCCGGGGACACGATCTACTCTTGGCGCATCAGGCGCACGATCTTCGACGAAGCCGGGATCGTGGCGAAGTTCGGCGTGCTGCCGGAGAGCATCCCGGACTATCTGGCCCTGGTCGGCGATGCGGCGGACGGCTTTCCGGGCCTGCCCGGCTGGGGCGCGAAAGCCGCGGCCGTTTTGGCCCGATACGTGCACCTCGAAATGATCCCGGCCGATCCGCGCGCCTGGAACGTCAACGTCGCGAGTCCCGGCAGGCTCGCGCAGAGCCTGGAACGCAACCGCGATCGAGCGTTCTTGTTTCGCGACCTCGCGACGCTTTGCACCGACATCGCGCTCTTCGATGACGTCGATGCCTTGCGCTAGAGCGGATAGAACGCCCCGATTCGCTGCGCTTCAAGAGGGAGCTCAGCGTTCGGAAAAGTCCACAGTAGAGATGCCCCTCGCGGTCAAAAACTTGCCGCATGCAAGCAGTCGTTGCTCACTCGTATGGCGATCTTGACGCCCTTCGCTTCGAGTCGATTCCCGATCCGACGCCGGCCGAGAACGAGATCGTTCTCCGCGTGGAAGCGACGTCGCTCAATCCGGTGGATCTCAAGGTGCTCTCGGGTGCACTGAAGGTACTGTTCGAGACGCATTTTCCATACGTCCCCGGGGTCGATGCTGCGGGCACGGTCGTCGCCGTCGGCCCCGGCGTTACCGGGTATGCCGTCGGCGATCGTGTCGGTGGGGCGGTCCACGCCGGTCTCGCTGAATTTGCGCGGGCTGACATCACCTCACCGCTCGTCGCGCGCGTGCCCGACTCCCTCGAGACCGTGACGGCCGCCGCAGCCCCGGTCGTGGGCTTGGCCGCGCTCGACGCTCGACACGCGTCCGGCGATGTTCTTGGGAAGAATGTCGTCGTGATCGGCGCGACGGGGAGCGTCGGTCGTCTCGTCGTTCAACTGGCGGCGTCCGGGGGTGCCCGCGTGACGGCCACGGCTCGGCCCCGCGACGTGTCGGTTCTTCGATCGCTGGGGGCGAGTGACGTCATCGACTACGATGCAGAGCCGATCGTCGAAGGCATTCGGAAGAGACTTCCGAGCGGCGCGGACGTCGTCGTCGATCTCGTGCACGTGGGTGCGGAACTCGCTTCGATCGCCGCAGCCGTCGTGCCGGGCGGGAGACTCGTCTCGACCCTGTTCGGCCCGACCGGCGAACAAGTCGGCGATGGCGTTTCACTCACGTACGTTCGGATGGACGAAGGCGGGCCGGCGACGACCGCGGAGGTCTATGCCGCGTTGGTCGCGGGCTCGTTGCGTCTAGACATCGGCCGAACGTTTCCGTTTGCTGAAGCGATCGAGGCCCTTCGTGCGCTGCAGCGCGGCGATATTCGAGGAAAGCTTGTCGTCACGCAAGGGTAGCAGCAGTCGCTCTCATCGCGCGCGATCGGCAGACGTTCTTGTGAGAAGGTGATGGACCCGAAAGTCTACCTTGCATCTCGTCGGATACACGTTCGGTATGTTGGCGTTTGCGCTCATCTATTGGTCGCTTCGGCGGAAACTCATCATCGAAATGGACGGGTCTCCGCCCTCTTGCACAAGCGGCGGGCTTGAAACATCAGCGCGATGACCGCGGCCCCGTTTCGCTGCGCATCAGAACGCTTCGCAGCGAATCATCGTGTGCGGCTCTTGCGAATTGCCGATGGTGATCGCACCGCAGGTGTCGGTTCGAAGGATGCGGCTCCCGGTCGAGCGCCAGGTGTCGATCGTCGCCGCGGCCGGGTGACCGAACGTATTATGCCGGCCGACGGAGATGACGGCGATCGCCGGACGGACGTGTGCTGCGAAGTCCGGGGTCGAAGCGTAGGCGCTCCCATGGTGCCCGACTTTCACGACCTCGGCGTGGAGATCGTCGCCGGACCCGATGAGCCGTGCTTCCGCGGCCTCGCCCGCGTCGCCCATGAGCAGTTCGCGAAATCCGGCATACTGCAGCATGGCCACGATGCTGTTCTCGTTCACGTCGTCGCCGGTGCCGGCGAGGAACGGCTCCGCCGGCGCGAGGACGTCGAGGATCACACCGTCGCCGGACGTCCAACGCAGACCGCGCCGCGCGATGACGATCGGCACGTCATGCTTCTTCGCCGAGGCGATGCAATCGCGGTACGCATGTCCGCCGTAGGGCTGGCCGGAGTCGAAGATCATCCGCACCGGCATCGCCTCGACGATGGGCGAGCAGCCGCCGACGTGATCGCCGTGCGGATGCGTGTTCACGAGGAGATCGATGTGTGCGATCCCTTGCCGACGCAAGTACGCGAGCACGACGCGCTCGCCGACCTGTTCGGCGGGTGACGTTCCGCCTTCGGCGACGCCGCGCTCCAGGCGGCCTCCGCTGTCGATGAGGATCGTACGGCCGCGCGGCGTGCGCACGACGATGCCGTCGCCTTGGCCGACGTCGAGCATCGTGATGGTGAGGCGTCCGTCGGGCGGCCGCAGCGTTGTGAACATCACCGCAGCGGATGCCAGCGCGAGCAGCCCGATCGCGCCGTGCAGGCTGCGGCGGGCGACGAGCGCACTTGCGACGGCCGCTGCGTCGTAGAGGACGATCGCGACCGCCGGCGGCGGTGCAACGAACGCCTGCGATCCCGGGAGCAGCGCGACGATCCGAACGACCTCCAGCATCGCCGAAACGTCCCAATAGGACGCGCTTGCTGCAAGCGTTCCGGCAAACGGGATCGGCGCGAACGCGAGCGTCGCCGCGCCGCACACGATTGCGAGCGCCGTGCCCGGGACCACCAGAGCGTTGGCGAGCACCGCATAGGGCGCGATCGTCCCGAACACCGCCGCGCTCAACGGCCACACCCCGATCTGCGTCGCGATCGTGAGCGCGAGCGCTTCGCGCAGGCGTTCGGGCAAACCGCGCTTCGCGAGCATCTGCTCGATGACGCGGGCGAACAGCACGATCGCGCCGACGCACGAAAACGAGAGCGCGAACGATACCGTCGCGACCGCGGCCGGCCACAGCGCGGCGACGGCGAGCGCGGCCAGCGCGAGCGCATTCCACGACACCAGACGCGCGCCGCACGCGCGCGCCAGCAGTGCGGCCGATACCATCACCGCGGCACGTTGAGACGGCAGGTGCGCTCCGCTCAGCCACGCGTATGCGACGACGAACGGAATCGTTCCCAGCGACGCGACGATGCGCGATGCCCTCAGCAGGCGAAGGAGCGCGAGCACGAGGCCGGCGACGACGCCGAGATGCAGGCCCGCGGTCACCAGCACGTGCACCGTGCCCGTCGCCTGAAACGCCGCGCGCAGGTCGGGCGGCAGCGTTCCGCGCTCGCCCCACAGCGCGCCCGCGACGAACGTCGCGTGGGGTTCGGGAAGCTGTGCGCGGAGGTGCGCGGCCAGCGCTTCGCGCAGCCGCGCCGCCCACGTCCGCGCGTCACGCGGGTCCGGTGCGTCGCGCGCCATCACCATGCCGTGCAGCGTGCCCGACAGCCCTTCGCCCAGCGCGATCGCGCGCCGCGACGGCTCGCCGGGATTGCGCGCTTCGTCGAACGGCTCGAGCCGTCCGCGCACGACGAGGCGCTCCCCGGCGCGCGCGTCGCCGCGCACCGTCACCTGCAATGCGACGCCGCCTGCGGTCGTGCACGGAAAGCGTGCGGCACCGTCGGCGCGTCGGACGTCGCCGACGATCGTGCACGCGATGCGAAGCGTTCGCGATTCGCGATCGACGATCGGAGGCGCACCGCGCAACGCGCACCACGCCAGCGCCGCAAGCGCGAACGCTCCGGCGATGCGGGTGCGCCGGAGCGCGAGCGCGCACGCGATTACCACGACGGCGAACGCGGCGGCCGCCGCGCCTGCTGACGTCGCGGCGACGGCCGCGACGAACGCTGCCGCCGGCAAGAGCAAAGGAGCGCGTCCCACGCTTCTCGTTCACGCGTGCCGGCACCATCGCAAGGACGCCCGACAAAACTCGCAGCCCTCCGCCCGCTCGGAAGGGGCCCGTTGTCCGGATGGAGGGTCGGTCCGCCCGACCCTTACGCGGTTGTCGAATGGCTCGCGCCGCGATCTCCGTTACGCTACGGGCTCCACAGTCTCACTACTGGGCGGAGGTGTTTGTTCGTTGGATTTCCTGGCCGATGCTAATCCCTACATCGCGGCGCCGAGTTTTCTGAACTCGGGCGACACCGCGTGGCAGCTCACCGCTGCCACATTCGTCGGGATGCAGAGCATTCCGGGACTTGCGATTCTCTACGCGGGGCTCGTGAAGAAGAAATGGGCGCTCAACTCGGCGGTCATGTGCTTCTACGCGTTCTCGATCGTGCTGCTCTGCTGGGTGCTGTGGGGCTACAACATGTCGTTCGGCGTGCCGCTTTGGGGCGACGGACTGAAGATCATGGGCTCGGCGTTCCAGGTGCTTGGAATTCCGCATCCCGCGATCGGCGCCGAAGGCGAGATCGGACAAGCGGCAATCCCGCTCGCGGGCGCCGGCTTCCCGCCGCTGCGGTTCGCCGGTTCGGCGATGATTTATTTCCAATTCGTGTTCGCAGCGATCACGCCGATCCTCATCGCGGGCTCGGTCCTCGGACGCATGAACTTCAAAGCGTGGATGCTGTTCGTTCCGCTGTGGAGCTCGCTGGTCTACACCGTCGGTGCGTTTGCGCTGTGGGGCGGCGGCTGGCTCGCGGGGATGGGCGCCGTCGACTACTCGGGAGGGTACGTCATCCATCTCGCGGCCGGCGTCTCGGGCTTCGTCGCTGCGGCGATGGTCGGCCCGCGTCTGCTCGAAGACCGCAAGAGCTTCGATCCGAACAACTTGATTGTCGCGCTCGCGGGCGCCGGGATCTTGTGGCTCGGCTGGAACGGCTTCAACGGCGGTGACCCGTACTTCGCCAACGCCGACGCTGCGGCGGCCGTACTCAACACGAACATCGCGACTGCGGTCGCCCTGCTCTGCTGGCTCGTGCTCGACATGTTCGCGCTGGGCAAACCGTCGGCGGTCTCGATGATCAACGGGATGATCGTGGGCCTCGTCGCGATCACCCCGGCGGCCGGCTACGTCGACGGCTACGGCGCGATCGCCACGGGCGGGGTCGCCGCGCTGGTCGCGTGGTTCAGCCTCAACAAGATCGGTCAGATGGCGTTCATGAAGCGCGTCGACGACACGTTCGGCGTGCTGCACACGCACGGCGTCGCCGGCCTCATGGGCGGTCTGTGCGTCGGGCTCTTCGCCAACCCCAACATGATCGAATACCTCAGCGGCGACAAGAAGACGTCGCCGGTCTCGGTCTCGGGTCTGTTCTTCGGGAATCCGAAGCAGCTGTGGCTGCAGTTCTTCGCCGCGGTCTGCATCATCGTGTGGAACGTGATCGGGACGTACATCGTGCTGAAGATCGTCTCGCTCGTCGTGAAGCTGCGCGCCAGTGACGGTGAAGTCGAGGGCGGCGATCTTGCGATCCACGGCATCGATCCGGTGCCTTCCTACTTGCCGCCGACGTCAAACGGGACGCCCGTCGCGCCGGCCGCGCCGGTCGGCTGAGTTCCATGTCACGCTGAGCGTGTCGAAGCGCCGCCTCGATCGAGCATATCGGTGGCGGCGCCGCGACACGCTCAGCGTGACGCGACGCTCGGCGTGACTGTGATGCAGCGCCGACGCAGTGCGAGCAAGCGTTGCGGCGCGGGAGAGTCCCCGCAGGGGCCGAACCCAACCGGCCGCATGCGTATCGTCGTCACCGGCGGAGCCGGATTCATCGGATCGCACATCGTCGACGCGTTCGTCGCCGAAGGGCACGACGTCGTCGTGCTCGACAGCCTCTGGTCGCACGGCGGCGGCCGTCGCGAGAACATCCCGGAAAACGTGTCGTTCGTGCACATGGACATCCGCGACGACGGCGTGCACCGGATCTTCGCCGAGTTCAAGCCCGAGATCGTGTGCCATCACGCCGCGCAGCACTCGGTCGCGATCGGTGCCCGCGATCCGAAACTCGACGCGAACGTCAACGTCATCGGGATGCTCAACGTCCTCGACGCGGCGGTGAAAGCCGGAACGCACAAGGTGATCTTCGCTTCGAGCGCCGCGACGTACGGCGACGTCGACGCGATGCCGGTCGACGAGACGTCGCCGCAGCGCCCGGTCTCGCCGTACGGCATCACCAAGATGGTGACCGAGCACTACCTGCGGTTCTTCGCGTCCGAACACGGCCTCGACTACACCGCGCTGCGCTACGGCAACGTCTACGGCCCGCGCCAGGATCCCAACGGCGAAGCGGGCGTCATCGCGATCTTCCTTGGGAAGTTTCTCGCCAAGGCGGGGATCCGCATCGACTGGGACGGCGAACAGACGCGCGACTACGTCTACGTCGGCGACGTCGTCCGCGCCAACGTCGCGGCGCTCGCCGCCGGATCGAAAGAGATCTTCGTGATCGGGACCGGCAAACGCACGTCGGTGAACGACATCTACCGCGCGCTCGTCGAGATCACCGGGTTCGAGGCACCGGTCACGCACGCGCCGCGGCGCCCCGGCGACGCGCGCGAAGTCTACTTCAACTCCGCCAAGGCGAAACGCGACCTCGGCTGGGAAGCGCAGGTCTCGCTCGTCGACGGGATGCGCGCAACGTACGACTACTTCCGCGAGCGCGAGAAATTCATGGGCGGCGTCGGCGCGTAACGCCCCGCGTCACGGAAGCGGGTGGATGTCCGTCGCGGCTTGCGGCGGCGTTTTGAACGCGACGATCTTCAAGTTCGCGTCGGTCGTCCCGCCGTGCGGTGTGCCCGCGGGGATCACGAGCATCGTCCCCGGTTTGAGCGGGACTTGCTTGTCGCCGAGCCACTCGGTCCCGCTCCCGGCGAGGACGATTTGGATCTCGTTCGCGTCGGCGTGATAGTGCTTGAACACCGTGCCGATCTGGACCGCGCCGGTCGCGCCGTCCGCTGCCAAGAGCGCCTTACTGCGTAGATTCGGCGTCGCGGGAGCCGGCGTGGCGAGATCGGCCGGCGTGAGTGCACCGAGATCGTAGACGGCGGGCTGCAGCGGCGCTGCCGCCGCGCGCGCGGGCTGCGGCAGGTGCGCGAACGCCGCGCCCGCCGTGAAAGCGACGGCCGCCACGGCGACCGTGCGAAGTGCTGGGAGTTGCATGGCCCTCCATTCGCGGCGACCTCCGCCCCGCCTCGGCGCGACCGGATACGTCGGATGCCGGCCGCTCACGCCGGCCGGTACCGAGCGCCGGCCGCGACGTAGGGCACGTAGCGGAAGTCGCGGATCGAAATCAGGCGCCCGCCTTCCGACGCGATAATGATGAAGTACGCCGGCTGCGCGTCCTGCCCGGGACGGAAGATCGCGACGGCGGGCAAGCCGTCGACGACGCCGGACTCGGCGCGCAGGTGTTCGCTCTTCACGAGCTCGCGGTAGCGCTCGTAGTAGCCGGCCCGGATCGCGCGCTGCTTGACGCGCGACACGATGTCGAGTTGCGCTTCCTCGGCGAGCAAGGCGCGCAGTCCGTCCCAGTCGCGCGCATTGAAGAGCGCGACATAGCGCCGCAGCATCACCGCCTCTTCGGCTGACGCGGGCGCCGTGGGACGATCGAGGACCGCGCGCGGCGTGACGGCGAGCGTGTGACGCGCGCGGGATAACGCGGATTTGACGGCGCCGACCGTCGTGCCCATCGTGTCCGCCGTCTGCTCGAGCGAGGGTCCGAGCACGTCTTTGAGCAGCAACGCGCTGCGCTGCACCGGCGGCAGCTCGACGAACACCGTCAGCGCCGCCTCGACGAGCGACGGATCGACCGCGTCGTCGTCGCCGGCGGGTGCGGCGCGGTCGGGGGCGTCCGCAACGAGCTCGACGTGCCGGCGCTCGTATCGTTTGAGAAAGTCCATCGCGGTGTTGTGCGCGATCCGGAAGAGCCATGGGCGCAGGTTGGGCGGTTCGGTCATCTGCGCGAGCGCGTAGAACGCTTTCGCGAGCGTCTCTTGCACCACGTCCTCGCCGTCGATCGCCGAGCCCGTCATGCGCGCGGCGTACCGGTGCAGTTCCGGCCGGATGTCGTCGACGAGTTCCATGAACCCGTCGCGGGCGTCCGTCATGGCCGGCACGAGCGTGCGCGCCTTGTCCTCCATCCCCGCGGCTACCGGCATCGCCGTGCCGTTACCTACCGCGCCGAAGTGCGGCTTCCGCGGCGATCCGCAGCACGACGAGCCCGACGCTGATCGCGAGGGCCGACGGCGTCAGCAGTTCTTCGAAGGGGATCCCCGCGATGTGGCCGACGAGCGGCAGCATCTCAGCCGGCCTCGCGTTGCGGTTTGAGTTCGGAGAGCGCGGCGGCGACCACGTCGTTCCACTTGCCGTCGCGCGCGTGCCCATATGCGTCGTGCCAGTTCCACCACTGATACGGGTCGCTCTTGGGATAGCCGTCCGGCAAGTCTTGCCACGCTTCCTGACGTCCCAGCGGCGTGATGTCGAGGTAGTCCCACGTACCGCCCATTGCTTCGTCGCCGCGATTGTTGACCGAGTACGTGCGGAACACGCGGTCGCCGTCGCGGAAGAAGACGTTGTGGCCGTGCCATTGGTCCACACCGAAGTCGGCATCGAAGGTGTCGGTGATCGTGTACCACGGCATGGTCCACCCCATCCGGGCCTTGAGCCGAGCGATGTCCTGCTGCGGCGCGCGATGCGAACGCGAGCGTCACGTCGCGCGCGTGAGATGCGCGACATGCGCGACCTGGTCCGCGCACATCGAACAGCCGATGCACGCGTGATCGGGCCAACCGTGGACGCCGGGTTCGAAGAACGCGCGGTACACGATGAGTTGGGAACGTCCTTCGAAGAGGTCGAGCAGCGTCGCTCGGCCGCCGGGGCCTTCGAAGACGTACGGTTTCTCCACGCGCAGCCACGGCAGACGCCGCCGCTCGGCGGCGAGTGCGTCGCCGGCGCGCATGTGGGCTTTTTCCTTCAGAGCAGCGCTTGACGCGCGGCTTCCCATTCGGCAGCCGAGACGATCGGGGGCGTGCGCATTTCGGGCGAGATCATCGGTATTCTCCTGAGTCGGGACGGGATCTACCGAGATGACGACCGAGGGGAGCGAAAAGATACGGCCGGGATGCTTCGAGGGGGCCTTCGACGAGCTCAGGGTGACGTGACGATGTTGAGCAGTTTGCCCGGGACGAAGATGCGCTTGCGGACCTGCTTCCCGTCGATCTGCGCCGTCACGGTCGGCTCGCGCATCGCCAAGGCGAGCGCGTCGTCTTCGGCGATCCCCGGCGCGGTATCGATGCGCGCGCGCACTTTGCCGTTCACCTGGATCACCAGCGTGATCACATCGACGGCGAGCGCGGCGGGATCGGGCTCGAGCCACCGTTCGAGGTGCACGCTCGCGTCGTAGCCCATCCGCGACCACAACTCGTCGGCGAGGTGCGGTGCGAACGGCGCCAGCACGATCGGCAGGGCGTGCACGACGTAGCGCAGGGCCGCGTCTTCCGCACCCAGATCGCGGATCGCCGCGGTGAGCAGGTTGATCAGCTCGTCGAGCTTCGCGGTCGTGACGTTGTAATGGAAGCGCCGCGTCAGCGTCTCGCCTTTGCCTGATTCGAGCGCAATGTGCAGCGCGCGCACGAGTTCGCGCTGCGCGTCGCCGGCCATCGGCGGGAGCACGTCGAGCGGGACGGTGCGCGCGCCGGCGGCGATCGGTTCGGCCGCGCGCCAGACGCGCTGGACGAAGCGCACGCGCCCGACGATCCCCTCGTCGGTCCAATCCAGCGCATCTTCCGGCGGCGCGGCCTTGAGCAGGAAGAGCCGCATCGCGTCGACGCCGTAACGCTCGACGGTCTCGTCGATCCCGACGACGTTGCCGCGCGACTTCGACATCTTCTCGCCGCCGTACAGCAGCGTGCCTTGGTTGAAGAGGCGCGTGAACGGCTCGTCGTCGCCCGAGAGATACCCCGCGTCGATCATGAACTTGTAGAAGAAGCGCGCGTAAAGCAAGTGCAGCACGGCGTGCTCCGCGCCGCCGATGTACTGGTCGACCGGCATCCAGTTCGTAGCGATCTGCGGATCGAACGGCTTCGCCGCATCGTGCGGATCGAGGTAGCGCACGAAGTACCAGGACGAATCGACGAACGTATCCATCGTGTCGGGATCGCGCGTCGCGGGACCGCCGCACCTGGGGCACGTCGTCTGCATGAAGTTCGCGTCGTTGGCGAGCGGCGAACCCTGCCCGGTGAAGTGCACGTCTTTCGGCAGCAGCACCGGGAGCTGCGCGTCGGGGACGCCGACCATCCCGTCGGTAGGGCAGTACACGATCGGGATCGGCGTGCCCCAATACCGCTGGCGCGAGACGAGCCAATCGCGGATGCGGTAGTTGATCGCTAGCGAGCCCCGGCCCATCGCCTCGAGCCGCGTCGTGATCGCGCGCCGCGCCGCCGCGGACTTCATCCCGCTATACTCGCCCGACGCCATCAATTTGCCGTCGTCTTCGTACGCTTCGTGGAGCGGCGCTTGCAGCGAGCCGTCGGCGGTCGTGATCACCTGCGCGATCGGCAGCCCGTGCTTCTTCGCGAAATCGAAATCGCGCGCGTCGTGCGCGGGGACGCCCATCACCGCGCCGGTCCCGTATTCGGCGAGCACGTAGTTGGTCACCCAGATCGGGATCTGCTCGCGCGAGAGCGGGTTGATCGCGTAGGCGCCGGTCGCGACGCCGGTCTTCTCCATCAGCTGCGTGCGTTCGAGCTCGCTCTTGCTGCGTAGACTCGCCGCGAACTCCTCGATGCGGTTGCGGCTCTTCGGAAAACGTTCGAGGATCTGCGCGACGACGGGATGCTCCGGAGCGACCGCGACGAACGTCGCGCCGAACACCGTGTCGACGCGCGTGGTGAAGACGTCGATCCGCGCATCGAGATGCTCGACCTCGAACGAGAACGTCGTCCCCTCGCTGCGGCCGATCCAGTTGCGCTGCATCGTGCGGATCCGCTCCGGCCAGCCGCTCAGGCGATCGAGTCCTTCGAGCAGGCGATCGACGTAATCGGTGATCTTGAAGTTCCACTGCGCGAGGTTGCGCCGTTCGACTGCGGCGCCGCAGCGCCAGCAGCGTCCGTCTTCGACCTGCTCGTTGGCGAGCACGGTCTGATCGACCGGGCACCAGTTCACCGGCGCTTCGCGCTTGTACGCCAACCCGCGCTCGAACATCCGCAAGAAGAACCACTGATTCCAGCGGTAATACTCGGGATCGCAGGTCGCGAACTCGCGCGTCCAATCGTAGCTCGTTCCCATCAGACGCAGCTGCCGGCGCATGTTTTCGATGTTCGAGCGCGTCCAGGTCTCCGGCTCGATCCCGCGCTGAATCGCCGCGTTCTCGGCGGGCAGCCCGAACGCGTCCCAGCCCATCGGGTGAACGACGTTGAAGCCGAGCATCCGCTGGATGCGCGCGATCGCGTCGCCGAGCGTGTAGTTCTTCGCGTGACCGACGTGGAGATCGCCCGACGGATACGGCAGCATCTCCAGCACGTAGTATTTCGGTCGCGGGTCGTCGTCGCGTGCGACGTAAATCGCATCGCGCTCCCAGCGCTGCTGCCACGCGCGCTCGACGGCGCGAAAATCGTAGCTGCGTTCGTCGGACATTCGCGGTCTCTGCGTCGGCCCGACCCCGTCGCCCTCTTGCCGGCGTACACGGAACGCGTGAACGAGCGGCGTGAAGATGGTGCTGATCGTCGCAGTCGCCGCCGCGGGCGGCGCCGCCCTGGTGTTCTTCCGTCCGGCGCCGCCGGCGATCCCCGGTGAGCCCGCCCGCACGGGATGGTCGTTCCCCGCCTCGCCGCCGCCGCGCACGCCGTCGCGTGCGCGTGCGCCGGAGCGCGCGTTGGTGTACGTCGCGGGCGAAGTGATGCATCCCGGCGTCTACGCGGTCTCCGGCGACGCGCGCGTGCGCGATGCCGTCGCGCTCGCCGGCGGCCTGCGGCCGCAGGCAGATCCGGTCTCGGTCAACTTCGCGGCGCACCTGCAGGACGGCGACGAGGTCGTCGTGACGGCCGAGGGTGGCGCCGCACCCGCGACGGCGACGCATCACCGCCGCGCCGGGCATCGGAAGCGGCACGGAAAGCATCGACATCACCGCCTCGACGCGCGTACGCTCCCCGACGGCGCGTCCTCGAGTGTCTCCGACGGTGCGTCGCCGAACCTCTCCGACGCGCCGTCCGCTCCGGTCGATCTCAATGCGGCGTCGGCCGCTCAGCTCGCCGCGATCCCGGGGCTCGGACCGCGCCTGGCGGAGCGGATCGTCGCGTTTCGCGACGCGAACGGGCCGTTCGATTCGCTCGACGAGCTGCTGGACGTCGCGGGCGTCACCGAAGCGCGGCTCGACGCGATCGCGGCCGCGGCGCGCGTGCGCTGAATGCGTCGCCGGCCCGCAGCGGCCGCTCGCCGGGATTGTCTCTCACGCGTCCGGTACTAGAGGGCATGTTCGAGAATCTTCTCAACCAGGCGCAGTCGTTGCTTGGCAGCGCGTCCCCGCAACAGGTCGCCGACGCGACGCGAGACCACGTCGCCGACGCCGATCCGGGGCAATTGGCCGATCATCTCACCCAAGGCGCGCAGGGAATGAACGGAAGCCAGCTCGCCGCGCTCGGGACGAGCCTGCTCGGCGCACTCAGCGCGCACGGTCACGACGAGGCGACGGCGCAGGACGCCGGCGTCGATACGAACGCTGCGAAAAGCGGCGATCAGCAGAACGTCGTCGCGCTCATCCAGCACGCGCAGCAGAATCCCGGCGCGCTGCGCGACGCGGCGGTCTCGTTCGTCCAGCAGAACCCGCAAGTGCTCCAGCAGCTCCCGGGCCTGCTGCAGGGCGTCTTGAGCCGGTTGTAGTCATCCGGCTCGGCGTGCCGCACCCGACGCGGTTCGCGGCGGGTTCAAGGGCGCAATGAGCCTGCAGATCTCCCAGCCGCCCGAAGCGGACGCCGCTGACCTCGTCAAGCGCCTGTGGACGATCCTGCGGGACGACGCCCGCCGGATCCAGGGCGGCGAGCCGGTTCTCGTCGCGCTGCTGCAGCGGACGATTGCGGGCCGTTCATCGTTCGCGGATTCCCTCGCGCACGTGCTCGCCGGAAAACTCGCAGGCGCCGGTGTCGACGAAGCCGCGCTCCTCCAGGTTGCGGCCGGTGCGATGCGCGACGATCCGTCGATCGCGCTGAACGCTGCCGCGGATCTCTGCGCCAATCTCGAGCGCGATCCGGCGTACCGCGACGCGGTCACGCCGTTTCTCTACGCCAAAGGATTCCACGCGCTGGAATGGCAGCGCGTCGCGCACGCGCTGTGGAACGCAGGCAGCGCCGACTTGGCGACGTTCATCGAAGGGCGCGTCAATGACGTGTTCGCCGTCGACATCCACCCGGCGGCGCGGATCGGCCGCGGCGTGTTCATCGACCACGCGACGGGCGTCGTGATCGGCGAGACCGCGGTCGTCGGCGACGACGTCTCGATGCTGCACGGCGTGACCCTCGGCGGCACCGGGAAGCAGCGCGGTGACCGGCACCCGAAGATCGGCCGCGGCGTCCTGCTCGGCGCCGGTTCCACGGTCCTGGGCAACATCACCGTCGGCGAGGGCGCGAAGGTCGCTGCCGGCAGCGTCGTAATCCGCCCCGTCCCCCCGTGGACCACGGTCGCCGGCGTCCCTGCCGACGTCGTCGGTCACAGCTCCGCCGGCGAGCACCCGGGCCAAACCATGGACCAAGCCTTCGTCCTCGACTTTCAAATCTAACGCATCGTCACGCTGGCCGCGTCGTCACGCTGAGCCCGTCGAAGCGCAGCCTCCATCACGCACGAAGGGCGCCCGGATCACTCCGGACGCCCTCGCCGTTCGCCTTCACGCTGCGTCGGACGCAGGCGTCCGCTACCAGCCGCCGTCTCCGCCCCCGCCGCCGGAATCGCCGCCGCCCCAACCCCCGCCGGAGTCACCGCCGCCCGAGTCGCCCCACGACGACCCGCCGATGTTCGAGGTGTCGATCTGGCCGGGCTGGTCCTGCCAGCCGCCGGCGTCGGCCTGCTGGCCCGGATCGAACCCACCGGCCGCGTAGCCGCCGCCGTCTCCGACGTCGCGCCGGCCCCCGAAGAGCTCGTTCCCGAGCCACGCGCCGCCGAGCCCGCCGAGCAGGCCGCTCCAGAAACCGCCGCCGCCCCCGCCGTAGCCGGGGCCATAGCCGGGGCCGTACCCGCCGCCGTAGCCGGGTCCGGGCCCGTAGCCCGGCCCGCCCATCATCCGCGGCCCCGAGAGCGCGCGGAAGATCCCGCGGATGACGAAGAAGATCACGGCGAGGATGATGATCCACCAGATCCATCCCATGTTGAAGCCGCCTCCGGTCTCGCTGCTGCGGCTCGGGCTCGCGACGGCGCCGGCGGGACGCCGGCTGCCGTTGAGCGAGCTCTCGTGGCCGCGATAGGTGTTGATGATCGTGCTGACCGCGTTCTCGACGCCGCCGTCGTAGTCGCCGGTCTTGAAGGACGCGCGCATCGTGCGCGCGATCGTCTGATACGAACCTGCCGGAAAGTAGCGCGAGGCCGCCGTCGTCCCCGCGATCCGGATCTCGTGCTCGTTCTTCGCGATGAAGATCTCGACGCCGTTGACCTGCTGCTGCGCGAAGCTCCGCTCGATCGCGGCGTCGGGCGCGACGCCGCCGAGCGTCGGCGTCGTGACGACGACGACTTCCTTGCGCGTCTGCGCGTTGAAGTCGCCGACTTGCTGGTTGATCTGCGCGATCGCCGTCGGCGAGAGCAGGTGGGCGTCGTCGATCACGTAGCTCGTCCGCGCGAACGCGGGCGAGACGCTGGTCGCCAGGGCGACCGTCAGGGCAGCAAGCGCCGCCAGCGGTTTCATCGGTGCATGTCCTCCGGTGGACGAGTACCCGGCCTCGCGCGGGAAGTTGCGATGGGCTAGTGGACGGAGACGACGACGAGCGCGACGCCGACCGAGGTGAGCACGAAGATCGCCAGCAGCACCCACGTGAATGCCTTGGCGACGCCGTTCCACTTGCGATCGGTCCGGTACGGTTTGGGTCTCATTGCGCTTCGGCGCGGGCTTCGGCGACGCGGCCCCACAACCGTTCCAGGTTGTAGAACTGCCGCTGGTCGGGCGTGAACACGTGCGCGACGACGCTGCCGAGGTCGATCAGAATCCATCCGCCGTCGGCGTGCCCCTCGAGGCGCGGCCGCAAGCCGGCCGCTTCCGCGGCGTCGACGATCGCGTCGGCGATCGAGCGGGTCTGGATCGCCGACCGCCCGGTCACGACGACGAAGTGGTCGGCGACGATCGTGCGCCCGTCGAGGTCGAGGACGGCGAGATCTTCGCCCTTCTTGTCCTCCGCGGCGGCGCGGACCAGGGAGACGAGGTCGAGTTCAGACAGAGCGCTGTTCCTTCCCGAGGCCGTAACGGCCGGCGGCGGCGAGGGTCTGCGGCGCAACGTCGAGGCTGCGGCGCGTGAGATAGGCGATCGACGAAGCGAGCACGCCGCGCATCGCCGCGTCGCGATCTCGCAGGGCCAGCGACGCGAGCGCCGCGCGGCCGGTGAAATCACGTCCCGGCTCGAGCCCGTCGGCGAGGTAGACGACCTCGTCCAGCGGGCTCATGACCTCGGCCGCGACGGTATGTTTGCGGATCGCGGAGAGCACCGCCTCGTCGTCGATCCCGAACTGCTCGCGCGCGAGCTCCGCGCCGAGGCGCGCGTGCAGCACGATCGGGTTGGCGCGCTCGAATGCGTCGATCGGCATCCCGCGCCGCTCGCATTCGCGCAGCAGCCGGTCGGCTGAGTAGAGTCGCGCCAAGTCGTGGAGCATCCCGGCGACGCGCGCGCGTTCCGCGTCGATCCCGTGCGCGCGCGCGAACCGCGCCGCCGTCCGCGCCACGCGCAGGACGTGCGCGGTGCGATGATCGGAACCGAGCTGCGCGCGCACGGCGCGCGCCATCCGCACGAACGCGAGCCCGCTCAATGCCGGATCTCGCGCAGGACGCTCGCGCCGATCCCGCGTCCGCCCAGCATCGCCGGAGCGTACGCGTCGTGTGCGACGCGCTTGAGCAGATCGGCGTCGAAGGCCTCGTCGTCGCTGGGGACGACGATCGCGGTGTTGCGCACGACGCCGCTGCGGTCGAGATCGAGCCGCACCACCGTCGCGTGCGCGCCGCTGCCGTCGGCGACTGTGCTGTGCCGGAGTTTGGGCGCGACGAAAACGAGCGCCGCCTGCTGCGGCGTCCCCTCGCGCACGTATCCCAGCCGCAGCAGCGTCGCGCGGTCGCCGACGACGACGCGCGCGAGCAGCGACGACTTCGGATCGAACGCGAGCACGACGTCGGACTCGGGACCCTGGCGGAAGACGCGGTAGTTCGGGCCTTCCGTCTCGGCCGACGCGGCGAGTTCGTCGCGCGCGCCCAGCGACGTGGTGGCGCCGAAGGTGAACCGTCGCCGCGTGCCGTCGACGTCGACCGTGTACGTCGTCCCGGGCGGCATCGCGACGTCGAACGCGTGCACGGTTCCGTCGTCGTCGACGATCGCGTCGAAGCGCGCGGCACCGTCGGTGAAGGCGACGTGCTGTCCGTCGTCCTTGGTTGCGACCGCGGCGGGCGTACCGTACGTCCGCACGATCGCGGAGAGCGGGCGGTGCAGCAGATCGACCGGCGGCGGCACCATCGTCACGGGCGGCGTGCGATCTCGTCGTCGAGCGCGGCGCGCAGCGCGCGCAGGCGCGCGGCGTAGAGCTCACCTTTCAAGTTGCCGGCCCACATCACCAGCGCGTTCTCGCCGTTGTCGCTGTAGTAGCCGCGGCGCGTCGAGACGGTCGTGAAGCCGTACTTGCGGTAGAGCTTCTGCGCCGAGTCGTTCGATTCGCGCACCTCGAGCGTGATCCACGACGCGCCGTGCACGATCGCTTCGTCGAGCAGCGCGATGAGCATCTCCTCGCCGAATTTGCGGCCGCGCTGATCCGGATGCACGGCGATCGTGGTGATGTGCGCGTCTTCGAGGATCGACCAGATGCCGCCGTAGGCGACGATCGCGCCGTCGTAGCGGCCGGTGAAATAGTGGGCGAGCTTGTTGTCGCGGATCTCGTTGGCGAACGCGTTCACCGGCCACGCCGTGCCGAACGAGAGCGCCTCGATACGCAGCACGGTGGGGAGATCGGTCGTCGACATCCGGTCGATCGCCAGGCGTTTGGGCGCGCCCGCACCGGCGGGGTTCAGTTCGGCCTTCACGAGCGCTGCGCGCGCGGTTCGCTGACGGCCGGACGTTCGCCGTAGTCGGGTGCGAGGGCGTGCGGCGTCGGGCTCGGTTCGCGGGTGCGGGCGAGTTCGGCGATCGCGACGGCGGGGGGTTGCGCTCGAGGCAGAAGCGCTCGCACAGTCAACCCGCGTTCGGCGATCTGCGCGAGCACGTCCTCCGTATTCCCGCTCACGGAGAGGGTGCCGGCGGTTCCCGCCAGCAGCCGGTCCAGGACGCTCGCGGTCGGCCCGCACGCGGTCCGGGCGCCCCGGTCGTCGCGCAGCCGCGCGCAGATCACGCCCGGCCGGCCGGCGACGACCGTCAGGCTCGGCAGCGGCGCGGCGGCGGGCTCGAGCGCGTCGTACGACGAGATCCCGACCAGCGGGACACCGCTGCCGTAGGCGAGCGATTTCGCGTACGCGACGGCGATCCGCACGCCGGTGAACGATCCCGGGCCGATCCCGACCGCGATGCGGTCGAGGTCGCGGAGCGCGAGGGACGCGCCGCCGAGCAGGTCCGCGATCCGCTCGAGGCCCCGCTCGAGCGCGTCGGCCCGGCCGCCGCCGCCGGAGCGCATCTCCCCGTCGAGGTCGAGCGCAGCCGAGAAGCCGTCGAGCGCCGCGTCCAGCGCGAGGATCTTCATCGCAGCCGCCGCACGCGCACCCGCCGCGGCCCCGCGCCCGCGCCGTCGATCGTGACCTCGACGCGCGCCGCCGGCAGCCAGTCTTCCGCGCGTTCCGGCCATTCCACCAGCGTGATGCGGTCGGGAGCGAACGCTTCGTCCAGCGCGAGATCGGGAAGCTCGGCGGGATCGTCGATGCGATAGAGGTCGACGTGTTCGACCGGCGGCGTTCCCGGGTACGTCTGACGAAAGACGAACGTTGGACTGCTGACCGCGTCGTCCGAGCCGTGCAGCGCACGGACGAGCGCCCGCGCCAGCGTCGTCTTTCCGGCGCCCAGCGGCCCGCGCAAAACGACGACGTCCCCCGGGGCGAGCGTCGCAGCGACCCGGACGGCGAACGCGTCGAGCGCGCGCAAACCGTCGAGGACGTCCTCCTTCTCAGTCAGAATGGTGATAGGTGCTGTTGCGGATGAGTGACGTCCTCGTTGGGATCGTCGCCGGGGCGGTGTGTTCGGTGATCGCGGCGGCCTTCGAAACCGTCGTGCTGACCAGCCGCTTTTTCTCGCTCGATCACGTCGGCGAAGGTCTCGAAAGCAAGCTGCTGCTGATCGCGGTTGTCGGGGCAATCGCAGGCGGGGTCGTCGGCTTTCTCGTCGGGGCGCTTTTCAAGCAGCGCGACGCCGTCCGCCGGTGATCCCGACCTCCTCCGCAGCCGAACACCTGGCCGATCTCGACGCCAGGTTCGAAGCCCATGCCGAAGCGCTTCGCGCGCATGCCGGCCGGCTGCGCGACGCACTCGCGCGCGCGGCCGGCGCACCGGCGGCCGCAACCGATCCGCTCGAGACCGAACCACTCTCGCATTCCGACTCGTAGAAAGTTTCCGTGAACGACGACTCCCGCATGTCCACCATCGCCGTCGAAGACGAGATGCAGGAGAGCTACCTCTCCTATGCGATGTCCGTCATCGCGTCGCGCGCCCTGCCCGACGTGCGCGACGGTCTCAAGCCCGTCCAGCGGCGCATCCTCTACGCGATGCGCGAGATGGGGATGGACCCGAGCAAACAGCACCGCAAGTGCGCCGGTGTGATCGGCGAGGTGCTCAAGTCGTTCCACCCGCACGGCGACTCGTCGGTATACGACGCGCTGGTGCGCATGGCGCAGGACTTCACCCTGCGCTACCCGCTCATCGACGGTCACGGGAACTTCGGCTCGATCGATCCCGATCCGCCGGCGGCGTATCGTTACACCGAAGCGCGGCTCGCGCGCCCGGCGATGGAGATGCTCGCCGACATCGACAAAGAGACCGTCGATTTCATCCCCAACTTCGACAACCAGACCGAAGAGCCGGTTGTGCTGCCGGCGCGCCTGCCGCAACTGCTCGTCAACGGCTCCTCGGGGATCGCGGTCGGGATGGCGACCAACATCCCGCCGCACAACGTCGGCGAGATCTGCGACGCGATCACGTACCTGATCGACAGCACCGGGAAAAATCTCAGCGACGACGAGCTGATGGACGGTCTGCTCGACCGCGTGCACGGCCCGGATTTCCCGACCGGCGGCGTCCTGCTCGGATGCGAAGCGATCCGTAACGCGTACAAGACCGGGCGCGGTTCGGTGGCGCTGCGCGGCAAGGCCGAGATCGTCGAAGACAAGGGCCGCTACCGCATCGTCATCAGCGAAGTGCCGTTCCAGGTCTCGGTGAACCGCATTCTCGAGTCGATCACCGACGCATATCAGGAGAAACGGATCACCGGCATTACCGCGCTGCACAACGAGTCGAACCGCAAGGGGATGCGGATCGTCGTCGAGCTGCACCGTTCCGCGACGCCGCAAGTCGTGCTGAATCAGCTCTACAAGCAGACCCCGCTGCAGTCGAGCTTCGCGTTCAACATGCTCGCGCTGGTCCCGGTGAAGCGCGGCGGGACGATGGAGCACACCACCGGAACGCTCACCCCGCTCGAACCGCAAGTTCTCAGCCTCAAGGACATGCTGGGGCACTTCATCGATCATCGCCGCGAGGTGACGTCGCGCCGCGCGCGCTACGAACTGCGCAAGGCGCTCGAACGCGCGAAGATCCTGCGCGGCTTCCGCATCGCGCTCGACAACATCGACGAAGTCATCTCGATCATCCGCGCCAGCGCGACCGTCGACGAAGCGAAAGCGAACTTGATGGCGCGCTTCCCGGTCCCCGAAGGCGGCCTCGCCGACGACATCCCGGGCGATCTGAACGACGTCATCGCCGCCGGCCTCGACGAGATCCAGGCCGCCGCGATCGTCGACATGCGCCTGCGCACGCTCGTCGGCCTCGAACGCAAGAAGATCGAGGACGAGTACGAGGGACTACTGGTGACGATCGACGATCTGCGCGACCTGCTCGCGAAGCCGGCCCGCATCCTGCAAGTCGTCCGCGACGAGACGGCAGACCTCAAGAAGCGGATGGACGATCCGCGCAAGACGCCGGTCGAAGCCCTCGAAGGCGAACTCGCGATCGAAGACATCATCGCCGACACCGAGGTCGTCGTGACGGTGACGGTCGGCGGCTACATCAAGCGCGTCTCCGTCGACACGTTCCGCGCGCAAAACCGCGGCGGACGCGGCGTCATCGGCATCGCGAACTTGAAGAAGGAAGACGTCGTCCGCAACTTCTTCGTCGCGACGACGCACCAGCACGTCCTATTCTTCACGAATAAGGGCCGTGCGTTCCGTCTGCGGGCGTACGAGATCCCCGACTCAACGCGCCAGTCGCGCGGGACGGCGCTGGTCAACCTGCTGCAGCTGCCGCCGGGGGAGAACGTCACCGCCGTCTTCCCGGTGAGCCGTTTCGACACCGACGAATACCTCGTGATGGTCACCCGTCACGGCGTGATCAAGAAGACGAAGCTCGACGAGTTCGAGAACGTGCGCCGCAACGGGCTCATCGCGATCGGCCTCGACGACGGCGACGAACTCCTCGCCGTCGACCTGAGCCGCGGCGACCGCGACATCATCCTCGCGACCCACGACGGGATGGCGGTCCATTTCAACGAGACCGACGTGCGGCCGATGGGCCGCCCGGCGCGCGGCGTCAAGGCGATGACGCTCGCCGCCGGCGACGAGATCGTCGCGATGGACGTCGTCGAAGACGACCGCCGCGAAGTGCTCATCGTGACCTCGCAGGCGTACGGGAAGCGCACTCCCATCGATGACTACCGCCACACCTCGCGCGGCGGCAAAGGCGTGAAGGCGTTCGCTAAGGAGAAAGAGATCGGCTACGTCGTCGATCAGATCTTGGTGAAGCCGGACGACGAACTGCTGATGATCACCTCGGGGAACCAGGTGATCCGCATCCCGGTCAGTCAGATCCGGCGCGCCGGACGCTCGACCAAAGGCGTGCGCCTGCAGCGGCTCGCGGAGGGCGACGAGGTCATCGCGATCGCCAATCTCGGCCAGCAGTCGAAAGCCGTCGAAGACATCACCGGCGAAGCGCCGGCCGTGTAAGTCACGCTGAGCTTGTCGAAACGCCGCGCCCGGCCATGAGTTCCGCGGCGCGGTGGATCGCTTTGCGCACGCGCTCGTACGTCCCGCAGCGGCAGAGGTTCGTCACCGACTCGTCGATCTGCGCGTCGCTCGGCGAGCGGTGTTAGGCGAGCAGCCGCGCCGCCGCCATGATCATTCCCGACTGACAATAGCCGCACTGCGGGACGCCGATCTCGAGCCACGCCTGCTGCACGGGATGCAGTTCGCCGTGCGCGGCGAGACCTTCGATCGTGCGAACGTCGCTCCCGGCGGCGTTCTCCATCGGGAGCAGACACGAACGCACGGCCTCGCCGTTCACGTGCACGGTGCACGCGCCGCACAGTCCGCGACCGCAGCCGAACTTCGTGCCGCGCAGGCCGGCTTCGTCGCGCAGCGCCCACAGCAGCGGCGTGTCCGGCTCGACGTCGAGCGCGGCGGCTTTCCCGTTGATCCTCAGCCGAATCATCCGTGTCCCTCAGGCGAATTGCTTGGCGTAGCGGGTGCGGATGCCGTGACGCGCGAGCGGAAGGGTGCGCACGCGCCGTCCGCTCGCGGCGAAGATCGCGTTGGCGAGGGCCGCCGCCGTCGGAACCGGCCCGACTTCGCCGAGTCCGCCCGGATCGGCGCCGCTGTCGATGAACGCGAACGTCGTCGGCGGCGCCTCGGGGAGCGCGAGCAGGTGAAACCCGTCGAAGTTCGTCGCGGTGCTGCGGCCGTGCGCGAACGTGATCTCCGAGGCGAGCGCCTGCGTGAGTCCCCAGTTGATGCCGCCCTCGATGTTCGCGCGCGTGATGTCGGGATCGAGGACGTAGCCGCCGTCGAGCACGGTGGTGACATGGTGCAGATCGAGCGTGTCGCCGTGCAGCGAGACCTCGACCGCCTGCGCGAGGTAGGTCTGGAAACAGTACGCGAGCGCGATGCCGACGCCGCGTCCGCGCGGACGCGGCGCGTCGAGCTTCGCGAGTTCGGCGAGCTTGCGCAACACCGGCACGGCGCGCGCTTCGTGCGGACTGCCCTTCAGCAATGCGAGGCGGTACGCGAGCGGATCGATGCCGGCCGCGTGCGCGAGCTCGTCGACGAAGCTCTCCGAGGCGAAGACGTTCGGGCCGTAGCCGGTCGTACGCCAGACCATCGTCGGCACGGGCACGTCGATGATGTGCACGTCGAACTGCCGCCGCGCTACGGTGTACGGATAGGCCTCGTCGGTCAGCCCCTCAATGCACGACGGGTCGGCTTGCGGAAACGCGAAGGGTTTGGGAAGTCCGATGTAGACCGGGGACGCGATCGTCGGCGCAACGAGCCGCTGCAGCATCGCGACGGGAATCCCGTTCGCGTCGAGCGACGCCGTCATCGACTGGCGGAACGCCGGACGATAGCTGTCGCGATGGAAGTCTTCCTCGCGCGTCCAGACGAGCTTCACCGGGCGGCCGACCGCGCGCGAGATCAGCGCCGCCTGCACGGCGTAGTCGGCGATGAGCCGCCGGCCGAAGCCGCCACCGAGGAGCGTCCGATTCACCGCGACGTTGTCTTTGGGGATGCCGAGCGCCTCACTCACGCGCACCACGCACATCGTCTGCCCCTGCGTCGGCGCCCAGAGGTTGCAGCGATCGCCCTCGACCGACGCGGTGCAGTTCATCGGCTCCATCGTCGCGTGCGCCTGCCACGCCGAGCCGTACGCCGCGCTGACGACGCGGGCGCCGTTCGCGCGCGCCGCATCGAGGGCGGCCGCGACGCCGTCGCCTTTCACGACCGGCGTCCACGCGTCGCCGCGCATCGTCGTGTCGTAGAGCGCGTCGAGCGCGGGCGTGGCGACGTCGGCGCCGGTGCTCCAGCGCACGGGGAGCGCGTCGACCGCCTTGTGCGCGCGCCACCAGGAAGTCGCGACCACGGCCACGCCGCGCGGGACCCGCACGACGCCCAGCACGCCGCGCATCCGCCGCACCGCGCGATCGTCGAAGGAAAGCACGTCACCGTTGATCGTCGGCGCCGTCTTCACCGCGGCGTACGCCATGTGCGGGACGACGACGTCGATGCCGAACACCGGCTCGCCGGTGATCTTCGCGCGCAGGTCGACGCGCCGGTGCGCGGTGCGCAGCAGCGTCCATCGGGCGGGCGATTTCAACGCCGGTTTCTGATTGACCGGAAGCGCCGCGGCCGCCGCGGCGAGCGAACCGTACGTCGCGCTGCGCCCGCTCGCCAGATGCGTCACCGTGCTCTTGGCGGTCCGGCAGGTCGCGGGATCGACGTTCCACTCCGCGGCGGCGGCGCGGACGAGCGCGTCGCGCGCCGCCGCGCCCATGGTGCGCAGCACCGGCCAGAAGTCGCGGATGCTCCGCGCGTCGCCGGTGAACTGGGTGTTCACGTACGGGTTGGCGTAGGACGGATCGACGCCGGTCTTCTCGAGCTGGACCGCGTCCCAATCGGCATCGAGTTCCTCGGCGATCACCATCGGATGCGTCGTTCCGATCCCCTGGCCCATCTCGGCTTGCGAGACCATGATCGTCACCACGTTGTCGGGACTGATGCGCACCCAGGCGTTGAGCGGAACGGCGCTGTTCGCGGCGTGGTCGACGTTGCGTGCCGCCAGCGCGGGCGCTTCGAGCTGCAGCAGCAAACCGCCGCCGCCGACCGCGGCGACGCGCAGGAACGCATCGCGCTTCATGCCGGGCATTCTGCACCGGTCGCGGCCCAATGCGCGACGAGCGCACGGAAGTGCGGTTTGTCCACCGGCGGCGGACGGCGCGTCCCGCCCGGATGCCACGCCCAACCGACGAGCGGGTCGTCGGAGAAGTGGTGCACGAGAGCCGCGATGTTCCGGTTTCCGTTCTTGCTGCGGTCGAGGACGGCCAAACAAAGCGCGTGCACGTTTTTCCCTTCCCAGCCCATCGAGAGCGGTGCGAGTCCCCAATGCGGCGCGCCCGGGACGTCGGCCGCGGTCTGATTGTGCGTCGCGTGACAGGTCGAACATCGCATCCCTGCCATACCGTGGTTCTCGGGACCGCGGCGCACGTTGAGGAAATGTTCGCGGCGCGCATCGCCTTGCCGCGGAAAATCGGTGATCGTATGGCAGTTCATGCAGCGCGGCGATTGCAGCACCGGAGCCATCCGCGCGAACGTTCGCGCGGAATCGTCCCGAGTCGAATCGTCGCCGCGTGCCGATGCCGTACCAAGTGCAAACGCGCCGGCAACGGCGTATGCGGCGAGCTGAAACGCGATCTTCACGTCACCTCCCGGATCGATGCTGCTCGGGAGTGTAACGGGCGCGAGGAACCGCAGGCAGTCTACAAAATGTGAGGGGCAAGGCCCCGACAGCATAGCGCTCGTGCACGCACGGTACCAGAGGTTCCGGAATGTCGTCACCGTGAGTGACGATTTCGCCGCTCCGCTCGACGCGCGCCGCGCCGAACTGCGGCGCTTTCTGCGCGGACGGCGGCGCACGACCTCACCGGAGGTGCTGGGGCTTCCGCTCGCGTCGAACCGGCGGCGCAACGCCGGCGTGCGGATCGAGGAGCTGTGCGCCGCCGCCGGCGTCGGCATCACGTGGTACAGCGCGCTCGAGAACGGCCGTCCGATCCGCATGTCGCAGAAACTGCTCGACGCGATCGCGTCGGCGCTCGCGATGTCGGCCGACGAACGGCGCTACCTCTTCGCGCTCGCCGCGCCGCGCGACCAGCCGCTCCCGCCCGCGGAGACGATCCGGGGCGTTCTGATCGCGCTCGCGGAGAACGTCGAGTTCGGGCCGGCGTACGTCGTCGACGATCGCTGGAACGTCCTCGGATGGAACGCGTTCGCCGGCACGCTCTTCGGCTTCGCGCCGCGCGGCGGCGGCAATCTCGTCGAGCGCATGTTTTTGGATCCGTCGCTGCGCGCGATCCATCTGTCATGGCCGCGCATCGCCGACGAACTTGTCGCCGTGCTGCACATGAACTACGCGTTCGCCTACGAACCGGCGCGGTTCGACGCATTCATCGAGCGGATGCGCGCGGCCAGCGCGGAGTTCGCGGAACGATGGGAGGCGGCCGGCGTTCGCGCGATGGCCCCCAAACGCATGCGGGTCGCGCATCCCGCCTACGGCACGTTGACGCTCGAAACCGTCGGCTTGCAGCAGTCGGAGCATTGGCACGATCGCGGCTCCGACTGGCTGATCGTTCAGCGTCACGTCGATGACGGGGGCGGGGATAGTTCGGATGGGGATTCGGGCGGCGCTTCGACAAGCTCAGCGTGACGAGCGGCTCAGTGTGACGCGCGAGCTCAGCGTGATTAGGGAGCGGCTTCGACGTAGTCGCCGGGCCGCGGGTCTCCGCGTCCGATTATGACGGCTTCGATGTACTTTCCGGTCGTGCTGGTGACGATCAGCTCGAAGGGCGGCCGCGAGGCGCCGGCGTTGTCGGCGACGCCGCGCAGCACCTGGCTCACGGCGAACGCCGGACCGCGTTCGATCAGCACCGTTCCGTTATACACGTTGACGATGCGGGAGAGCGGCTTCACCAGCGGCTGGCGCGCGAGCGCGGCGGTCACCGAACGCTCCCACGTCCGTTCGGCGTTCGGTTCGAAGTCGCCGCGGGACGCCTCGGAGACCGGATCGCTCTCGAGGTTGACGGTCTTCACCGGCAGCGTCTCGCCGCTGAGGCAGTTGCGCACGGTGAAGCGCGCGATCCCGTAGGCGCGATCGGTTTCCTGCGCGACGCCCGGCAGCCGCGGCGCGCGGTCGAACGTCGCGAGCACGGCATACACCGCGTGCGCGGCACGGCAGCGCGCGTCGTCGGCGAGCGTCGTCTCCCCGTCGAAGACGGGGGAACGCACGTCGACGTAATTGGCGACGATCTTGCGCCACAGGGCCTGCGGCATCTCCGCCTTCGCGCTCTCGCCGACCGTCGCCGTGACGAGCACGGTCGCGGGGTTCGCCGCCGGGGCGGCCGCCGGACGTGCGAGAGCAGGCGTAAGCGACGCTGCGACAAACGTGGTGACGGCGAGCAGACGAGGCATGCGCACGGAGGCGACCTTCCGGGTCGAAACCCGCGCTCCTACGACCGGGTCCGTATGCGATGGAGGTATTCAACCCACTGCCATGAGCGCACTCCCCGACGTTTCCGAGAGCACCTTTCCGACTACGGTGCTCGGGTCCGACAAGCCCGTCCTGGTCGATTTCTGGGCCCCCTGGTGCGGCCCGTGCAAGATGCTTGCGCCCGTCGTTGAGAAGGTCGCCGGTCAGCTCGGCGGCCAGATGAATTTCGTGAAGCTCAACACCGACGAAGCGCCGTCGCTCGCCGGTCAGTACGGCGTCTCGGGGATCCCGTGCCTGATCCTATTCAAGGGCGGCAAGGCGGTCGACCGGATCGTCGGCTTCGTTCCCGAAGCGCAGATCCGCCAGATGCTCGACAAGCATCTGGCCGCGGCCTGACCCGCCTCTGAACGACCGCCGCGGCCTGCCGGCCGTCCACCGGGTTCTCGACGAACCGCGCGTCGCGCGGTTCGTCGTGCTCTTGGGGGCGCCGACGGCGAAGCGGCACGTCGTCGCCGCGCTCGACGCGGCGCGTGCAGCCGAGGTAACGCCGCCGGCATCCGCCGTCGTGGATGATGCGCTCGTCCGCCTCGCGGGCGAAGCGCAGCGCGGTCTCGTCGGCGTGCTGAACGGCACCGGCGTTCTGCTGCACACCAACCTCGGGCGCGCACCGCTCGCCGCGGCGGCGCTCGACGCGATCGCGGCGGCCGCCGGCGGCGCGTCGAATCTGGAGTTCGATCTGACGACCGGGACGCGCGGCTCGCGCTACGAGCGGCTCGACGCGCTGCTGCGCGCGGTCACCGGTGCGGAAGCGAGCCTCGTGGTGAACAACTGCGCGGCGGCGGTCCTGCTCGTCCTCGACACCTTCGCGCGCGCGCCCGACGGCTCCGCGCGTGAGGTGATCGTCGCGCGTGGTCAGCTCGTCGAGATCGGCGGCGGCTTTCGCCTTCCCGACGTGCTCGCGCGCAGCGGCGCGCGGCTCGTCGAGGTCGGAGCGACCAACAAGGTTCGCATCGCCGACTACGCGCACGCGCTCTCGCCGCGCACCGCGCTGCTGATGCGCGCGCATCCCTCGAACTATCGCATCGAGGGCTTCACCGAAGACGTCACCGCACCGGAACTCGTCGCGCTGGGCGCGCGCGCCGGCGTTCCGGTGATCGAAGATCTCGGCAGCGGCGCGCTGGAAGATGTGCGTCCGTACGGACTGCCCGGCGAGCGCACCGTCGCCGAAGCGGTCTCCGACGGCGTCGATCTGGTGACGTTCTCCGCCGACAAACTGCTGGGCGGACCGCAGGCGGGGATCATCGCCGGTCGCCGCGCCGCCATCGCACGCCTGCGCGCGAACCCGCTGCTGCGCGCTCTGCGCGTCGGGTCGGTGACGATCGCCGCGCTCGGCGCGACGCTGCGCCTGCACGTCGAGGGTACCGTGCGCGAACAAATCCCGCTCTACCGCATGCTCGCGACGCCGATCGACGCGCTGCGCGCGCGCGCCGAGGCGCTGGTCGCGCGTGTGGACGGGCTCGATGTGCACGTCGCGGGACACGAAGGCTACGCCGGCGGCGGAACGCTCCCGCTCGCTCCGCTGCCCTCGATCGCGCTCGCATGGCGGCCCGCGGACGGCGACGTCAATGCGGCTGCGGCACGCCTGCGCGCCGGCGATCCGCCGGTGGTTGCGCGGATCGACGGCGATGCGGTTGCGATCGACCTGCGCACGATTCCGCCCGCACGCGACGCCGACCTCGCGGCGGCGCTGCTCGCCGCCGCGCGCTGAACCCCATGCACGTCGTCGGGACCGCAGGCCATGTCGATCACGGAAAGTCGTCGCTGGTGCAGGCGCTCACCGGGACCGATCCCGATCGCTGGATCGAAGAGAAACTGCGCGGGATGACGCTCGACCTCGGCTTCGCGCACTTGCGTTTCCCCGACGGGGTCGAAGCCGGGATCGTCGACGTCCCCGGCCACGAACGTTTCGTGCACAACATGCTCGCCGGCGCGGCGGGGATGGAGCTGCTGCTGCTCGTCGTCGCCGCGAACGAAGGCGTGATGCCGCAGACGCTCGAGCATCTCGCGATCCTCGCGCATCTCGACGTACGGCGCGCGATCGTCGTGCTCGCCAAACGCGATCTCGTCGACGACGCCGAACTCCGCGCGGTCGAGGAGGAGATCCGGGCTGCGCTGGCCTCGACGATCGTCGCCGGCGCCCCGTTCGTCGCCGTCTCGACGCGGACCGGCGAGGGCGTCGAGACCCTGCGCGACGCGATCCACGACGCGCTCGTCGCGCTTCCCGAGCGCGCATCCGACGCACCGGTCTTCCTTCCGGTCGATCGCGTCTTCGCGATCTCTGGTCGCGGAACGGTGGTGACCGGGACGCTCGTGCAGGGGACGATCCGCGCCGGCGACACGCTGCAGATCGACGAACCGGCGCGCGAGGTCCGCGTACGGTCGCTGCAGGTGTTCGGCGAGTCGCGCCAGGCGGTCTCAGCCGGCGCGCGCGTCGCCGTGAACGTCGCCGGTGTCGATGTCGCCGAACTGCATCGCGGCGCCGTGCTCGCCGATCGCGCCGTCGGGGTCGCAAACGCGATGCGCGTGCGCTTTCGCACCGCGGGCGCGCCGCTGCGCCGGCGGACGCCCGTGCGCGCGCATCTCGGCGCCGCGGAGATCCTCGGCACGCTGGTCTTCGACACCGCGCCGGCGGCGGAGGAGACGAGCGATGCAACGCTGTTTCTGCGCCGCGCCGCCGCGACGTATCCGGGCGAGGCGTTCGTCGCACGCGCCCTTTCGCCGAAGGCGCTGCTCGGCGGCGGGACGATCGGGAGCACCGCGACCGCGCAGATCGGCGACACCGCGCAGAGCGAGCGCGAGACGATCCTGGCCGTGCTCGGCGCGTCGGGTCTCGCGCCGCTGGGTTCGGCGGAAATCGCCGCGCGCGCGAACGTGCGCGAGGAGCGCGCGGAGGAACTGCTCGCCGAGCTGGCCGCGCGCGGGACGGTGCGGCGTCTGCAGAAGCCCGTCACGTATCTCGGCGGCGCCGCCGCCGACGAACTGACCGCGCGGATCGCGGCGATCCTCGCGCGTCGCGAGGCTGAGACGCCGTGGGTGCTCGGCGTCACGTCGCTCGCGCTCGCGCGCGAGCTCGCGGTCGACGAACCGCTGCTGCTCCGCGTGCTCGCCGCCGACGCCGAGGACGGGCGCATCGTCGCGCGAGTCGGATATTACGCGACGCTCGCCCATCGCCCGCAGTTGACCAGCGAGCAGTACGCGTTCTTCGACCGCGCCGCCGCCGCCGACGCGGCGGCGACGCTCGTTCCGGTCGAGCTCGAGACGCTCGTCGCCGAAATCAAGCGCACGAAGATCCCCGGCTTGGGACAAGCCTTCGACACGCTGCTGGCGACCGGCGCGCTGGTGAAGGTCGGCGCCGACGTCTACCGCGGCTCGCAGATCGCGGAGATTCGCCGCCGGCTCGAGGCGTCGATCCGGCGCGACGGTCCGATCACGATGGCGCGCTTTCGCGACGCGGTGGGGACGACGCGCAAGTACGCCGTCCCGCTGATGGAATGGTTCGACGCGACCGGGGTGACGGTGCGCGACGGCGACGTCCGGTCGCTGCGCGGCGCTACGCGACGCTGATCGTCGAACGGTAGTCCGGGGCGAAGATCTCCTTGGGGATCATCGCGTGCACGCCGTTGATCACGTTGACCATCTGCGTCACGCGGAAGTCGACGCCGATCGACGCGAGGCTGTAGGATTCGTCGCGGGTCAGCCCGGCGCGCTCGTGCAGGAACGCGATCGTCTGACGCAGCGCGATCCGCAGCGCTTCGTTCAAGTGCGTGTCCATCCCCAGCGCGATCCAGTGCGTCGGCGTCTCGGCGAACGGCCACGTCCAGCCGGCGTTCTTGTGGACGATCACCTGCATGCGCACCTCGCGCATCCCGGTCTCGATCGCGGTGATGTTCACTTCGCCGTCGGCCTGCACCGCGTGTGAGTCGCCGGTGAAGATCAGGGCGCCGGGATGCGTCACCGGGACGAACAGCGACGATCCCGCGGTGAGGTCTTTGAGATCGATGTTGCCGCCGAAGCGGCCGGGTGCGACCGAACTCACCGGCACGTCGCCCGCGGGCGCGACGCCGAGCGTCCCCTGAAACGGCTTGAGCGCGAGCCGGATGCGGTCGTTGAAATAGACGTACCCGTCGTCCGCCGAGAGATCGAAATAGCGGACGTGTCCGTGCGCGAACTCGGCGTGCAGCGAGCCGGTAACGAGCGCGCCCGGGTTGTGAAAGTTGGCGCCGAAATCGATCGTCTCGAGGCGCAGCATCCGCAGCTGCAGGACGTCGCCCGGCATCGCTCCGCGTACGAAGATCGGCCCGATGATGCTGTGCACGCCGCGCCCCGGAATCGCGCGCCGCATCGCCGCGAGCGCGTCGGCGCTCACGCCGGGCTGCAGCCGGTTCGAGAAATGCGTCCAGGTGTTCTCGTAGACGACGACGTCGCCAGAGTCGATCGTCGCGACCGGCGCGGCGTTCGGATCGAAGATCCCCTGCGCGACCGTGTCGACGGTCGACGGAATGCGGTGCGTGCGTCCCAGCGCGACGGGAGCGCTGGTCGAGGTCCACGTCGTCTCCGCGTCGCCGGTCGACGGCGACGCCGCCGTCGGGTCGGCGGGCGCGGCGCGTCCGTCGCGCAGCGCTTCGTAGCGCGACTCGATCGCGCCGGCGTCGGACGCGTCGTGCGCGCGCAGACGCGCGCGGCGGGCATCGGAGGCCCACGCATCGCGGACCTCGGCGGAGACGCGCGCGATCCCGCCTTCGTCGCTGCAGCCGAACATCGCGAAGTTAGACGGCGGCCGCGACGAGCGCGTCCTGTTCGCGGCGCAGTTTCCAGAGGAACGACGACTCGTCGAAGGTGACGTCGGCTTCGCCGATCGGATGGTCGGCCTCGACGTCGCGCTGCAGCCGCAACCCGTGCGCGAGCCCCATCGGAACGAGGCGTCGTTCGCGCGCGCGCGCAGCCGGGACGCTGGTGCCGTAGACGGCGTAGCCGCCTTCGCCGTCGATGATCTCGCCGGCGCGCATCGCGCGCCGCGTCGCGCAGACGACTTCCGCACGATGGCCCGCGAACGGCGCGCCGGTAGGCTCTCCGCGCAGCGCGACGGACGCCACCGAGACGCCGATCTCCAGCCCGATCAAATGGTACGGACGCCACAGCGCGGTATACCGGCCGCTCTGATCGGTCGACATCCCGTACTCGCCGAAGCAGCGCTGTGCGTACGCGCTCTCGGAGGTGAACGTCACGTAGACGCCCCAGCGCAGGTGGTTCTCGACGAACGATTCGTCTTCGCGCACGCACGAGACGACGTCGGCGATCCCGGCGCGCGGCAGAATTCCGCCTTCACTGCGCGGCCGCATCAGCGTCGCCAGATCGTTCACCGAGGCGGGCGCGAACGTCAGCCCTTCCTCGGCGACGTCCAGCCCCGTGGCATTCGCGACGGCGACCATCTCGATCGCCGACTTCGTCCCGTCGAGAAACGAGTTGAACATCTTCGGATTGAAGCCGCCGGTCGCGATCTGCTCGGGGGTGAAGCCGTAGTAGCCGAACGCGGTGTCGGGCGTCGAACGCCGGTAGACCGGGGCGAATTTCGTTCCCTTCCCGGCGGCGACGACCTCGAAGCCGCAGGTGCGCGCCCAGTCGACGAGCTCGCAGATGATCGCCGGCTGATCGCCGTACGCCATCGAGTAGACCGCGCCGTGCTTGCGCGCGTGCGCGTGCAGCAAGGGCCCGACGACGACGTCGGCTTCCACCGTCACCATCACGACGTGGACGCCGCGTTCGAGCGCGCGATAGGCGTGGAGCGCGCCGGCTTCTTCATGCCCGGTCGCTTCGATCAGCACGTCGATCTCGCACGCCGCCGCGACTTCGCCGCTCTCGACGAGCGCGACGCGCCCGGCGCGCGCCGTGTCGTTCGCCGTGTTCGCGTCGCGCGCGAGCGCGAACGCGTCCGCGCTCCACCCGGCGCTGACGGCGGCTCTGCGCGCGCGCCCCGCGTCGAGATCGGCGAGGACGCACAGCTGCACGCCGGGCATCAAGCGCAGCTGCGCGAGGATCATCGTGCCGAACTTGCCGGCGCCGACGAGGCCGACGCGGATCGGACGGCCGGCGTCGTCACGTGCCGCGAGTGCGCGAGCGAGGTTCATCGTGCGTTCGTCTCCCGAAGGTGGCTGAGGATGCGGTCGCGGCTTAAGACGAGGTGACACTCGAGGCGCGCGACGGCGGCCTCGCCGTCGCCGTGCGCGACGGCGCTCGCGATCGCGGCATGATCGTCCCAAATCCCCGGCGGATACGTTTCGATCTCCAAGTATGCGTGCATCACGCGCATGATCTGCGACCACTGGCCGCCGAGCGCGGCGACGAGGTGCGGGTTGTCGGATGCGGCGGCGAGCTCGGCGTGATAGTCGCGGTCGAGGTGGAAGAGCGTCGTCAGATCGCCGGCGGCGATCGCGTGCATCGCCTCCTCGCTGCGCTGCTGCGTCGCTTCACGCAAGTCGGCGTAGCGCTCGGCCGCGCGCCGCAGGGCCAGCGATTCGAGCGCCAAGCGCAGGTCGTAGAGGTCGACGACGTCCTTGGGACCCAGGGGCCGCACGATCGCGCCGCGGTTGGGGCTCATCAGCACCAGCCCCTCGCCCTCCAGCCGCCGCAGCGCTTCGCGCAGGGGAATACGGCTGATGCCGAACGCATCCGCGAGTTCGTCCTGGACGAGACGCTCGCCGGGCCGGTACCGGCCGGTCAGAATCGCCTCCCGGAGGGAGTCGATCACGCCCTCAGAGCGCGTTTCCGGGCTGCGCGGCTTCATGATGGCCATGCGCTTGTATACGAGTTTTCTTCGAGGATTGCCTTTTCTAGCAAAGTATTGTATACAATCTGACAAGGGAGACCGCCTGATGCAGACGCCCGAGAAAATTCGTTCCGTCGCCGGAGACCGCGAGCAGTGGGAGCAGCTGACCCTGCTGTCGTTCATGGAGCGCCGCCCCGAGGCGCGCCCGGTGTTCCGGACCCTCGGCGGCCTGCCGCACGAACGCGTCTATACGCCCGAGCACATCGCGCTCGACTACGGCCGCGATCTCGGCTTCCCCGGCGCCTTCCCGTACACGCGCGGGCCCTACCCGACGATGTATCGCGCGCAGCCGTGGACGATGCGCCAGATCGCCGGCTTCGGGACCGCCGACGACACCAACGCGCGCTTCCGCTACCTGATCGCGCAAGGGCAAACCGGGATCTCGACCGACTTCGACATGCCGACCCTGATGGGCTACGACTCCGACGACGTGCGCAGCGAAGGTGAGGTCGGCCGCGAGGGCGTCGCGATCGACAGCGTCGACGACATGCACGATCTCTACGCCGATATCGATCTCGAGAAGATCAGCGTCTCGATGACGATCAATCCATCGGCGTGGATCCTCTTCGCGATGTACCTCACCGTCGCCGACGAGCGCGGCTTCGACCGCAACAAGCTCTCCGGGACGATTCAGAACGACATCATCAAAGAGTACGTCTCGCAGAAAGAGTGGGTCTATCCGCCGCGCCCGGCGATGCGGATCGTGCGCGACTCGATCGTCTACTCGACGCAGAACCTGCCGCGCTACAACCCCGTCAACGTCAGCGGCTACCACACGCGCGAAGCCGGCAGCACCGCGATTCAGGAAGTGGCGTTCACGCTCGCGGCGGGGATGGCGTACGTCGAGGACGTCGTGCGTGCCGGCGTCGACGTCGACGACTTCGCACCGCGGCTATCGTTCTTCTTCGTCTCTCAGATCGATTTCTTGGAAGAGGTCGCGAAATTCCGCGCCGCGCGGCGCGTGTGGGCGCGGCTGATGAAGGAACGCTTCGGCGCGAAGAAAGCCGAGTCGATGCGCCTGCGCTTCCATTGCCAGACCGCCGGCGTCTCGTGCACCGCGCGCGAACCGCTCAACAACATCGCGCGCACCGCGATCGAAGGGTTGGCGGCGGTGCTGGGCGGCGCGCAGTCGCTGCACACCAACGGCTATGACGAAGCGCTCTCGATTCCGAGCGAGGCGGCGATGAAGATCGCGTTGCGCACGCAGCAGATCATCGCCGAGGAGACCGGCGTCGTCGGCACGATCGATCCGCTCGCCGGCTCCTACGCCGTCGAGTCGCTGACGAACCGGATCGAACAAGGGTGCTTCGATTACTTCGCCGAGATCGATAAGCGCGGTGGCGTCGTCAAGTGCATCGAGGACAACTTCTTTCAGATTGAACTCGCTGACGCGGCGTACGATCTGCATCGCCGCAAGGACGCGGGCGAACGCCACGTCGTCGGCGTCACGAAGTACCGCGACGACTCGGCGAACCCGCACGTCGAACTGCACCACGTCGACGAAGGCGCCGCAAACCGCCAGCTCGCGCGGCTCGCGAAAACCCGTGCCAAGCGCGACGGCGCGGCCGTGCAGCGCGCGCTCGACGAGATCGTGCGCGTCGCGCAGACCGACGAGAACATCATGCCCTCGACGCTCGCCGCCGTAAAGGCGCGCGCGACCGGCGGCGAGATCATCAATGCGCTGCGTCCCGTGTTCGGGACCTACGTCGAGACGCCGGTCTTTTGATCTCGCACCGGGTGCACCGCGACCTGGCGCGGGCAATCTCCAGCGTCGAGAACGGGATCGTCGAGCTGCCCGCGGCGCTCGCGCGCCTCGCGCATCTCGGCCACGTCCCGCCGGCGCATCACGCGGAGGTCATCGGGATCACCGGGCCGCCCGGCGCCGGAAAATCGACGCTCGTCGACCGTCTGATCGAGGGGATCCGCGCCGGCGGCGAGAGCGTCGCGGTAATCGCGGTCGATCCGTCGTCGCCGTTCACGCAGGGCGCGGTGCTCGGCGATCGCGTGCGGATGCAGCGGCATGCCGGCGACAACGGCGTGTTCATCCGGAGCATGGCCTCGCGCGAGGGCGGCGGCGGTCTCGCGCCGGCGACGCGCGACGCGGTGCGCCTCGCCGAAGCGGCGGGGTTCGACGTCGTGATCGTCGAGACGGTCGGCGTCGGACAGATCGAACTGGAAGTCGTCGCGGTCGCCGATCAGATCGTCGTCGTCACCGTCCCCGCGCTCGGCGATTCGGTGCAGACGATCAAAGCCGGGCTCACCGAGATCGCCGACATCTTCGTCGTCAACATGGCCGACCGCCCCGGCGCGAACCGCACCGCGCTCGACCTCAAGCACATGGTGCGCGAAGGTCAGCGCGACATCCCGGTCCTGCAGACGGTGGCGCAGGACGGCACGGGCGTCGCCGACCTCCTCGCGGCGATCCTTTCGCGCCGCGGCGGCAGCGAGGTCAACGCCGTGCGCGCCGTACGCTTTGAGGTCGTGCGGCGCGCGCGCGACCGTGCGGTGATCGCGGCGCTTGCTTCACTCGACTCTCCCGACGGCAGCGCCGTGCTCGACCGCGTGCGCGCCCGCGAACTTTCCCGCAACGACGCGATCGACGCGCTGCTCGCGATCTACGGAGGACCCGTTCATGCCCATTAAGGTGCTCGTCGCCAAACCCGGCCTCGACGGCCACGACCGCGGCGCGAAGATCGTCGCGCGCGCCCTTCGCGACGCCGGGATGGAAGTCGTGTACACGGGCCTGCATCAGACGCCGGAGATGATCGTCAACGCGGCGATTCAGGAGGACGTCGACGTCGTCGGCGTGAGCATCCTCTCGGGCGCGCACATGACGATCTTCCCGAAGATCATGGATCTGCTGCGCGAGCGCGAGGTCGACGATATCGTCGTCATCGGCGGCGGCGTGATCCAAGAGCCCGACATTCCGAAGCTCAAGGAGATCGGCGTGCGCGAGGTCTTCAACGCCGAAGCGTCGACGCAGGATCTGATCGACGGCATCGAGCGGATCGTCGCCGAGTACGGCCGCGACCGCACGCGCCGCGAGGCGGCCGGGGCGAGTTGACCGCCGCGGCGCCGCTGCGCACCTCGACGGCGAGCGCAGCAGAATACCTGGCGCGCGCGCTGCACGCGCGCGGCGTCCGGCGCGTCTTCGGGCTCGAAGGCGGCCACGTCCAGCCGCTGTGGGATCACGTCGCGCGCCTGGGCATCGCGATCGTGGACGTGCGCGACGAGCGCGCCGCCGTGCACATGGCGCACGCGCACGCGGAACTCACCGGAACGGTCGGGATCGCGATGGTGACGGCCGGCCCGGGCGTGACGAATACGGTGACGGCGGTCGCGAACGCGACCACCGCCGGCGTCCCCGTCGTGGTGATCGGCGGAGCGCCGCCGATGCCTCAGGACTACCGCGGTCCGCTGCAAGGGATCCCGCAGGTCGATATCCTCGCCCCGATCGCGCGCTACGCGCGCACCGTGCGCAACGCCGACCTCGTCGTCGGCGAGCTCGACCGTGCGATCTCCGCGGCCGAGGGCGAGTACGGCGATCGCGGCGCGAGCTACATCGAGTTTCCGACCGACGTGCTGCGCACCGAGGTGCCGCGCCAGGTCGTGCTCGACGAATTCGTCGCGCCGCGCGCGCCGCGCAGGATCGCGCCCGATCCGAGCGCCGTCGCGGCGGCCGTCGAGCGGCTGTGGTCGGTGCGCCGGCCCGTCGTCATCACCGGGCGCGGCGCGCGCGGCGCAGCGAGCGAACTGCTCGCTCTGCTCGATGCGCTCGGCGCCGTCTACCTCGACACGCAGGAGAGCCGCGGTCTCGTCCCCGAGTCGCATCCGTCGGTCGTCGGCGCGATGCGCGGCGCGGTGATGGGCCAGGCCGACGTCGTGATCACGGTGGGGCGCAAGCTCGACTATCAACTCGGCTACGGATCGCCGGCGGTCTTTCCGCACGCGACGTTCGTGCGGATCGGCGACGGCGTCGGCGAGATCGGCGACAACCGCCGCGGCGCGCCGGAGATCTTTGCGACGCCGGCGCTCGCGCTCGCCGCGATCGTCGAGGCGGCGCGGGGACGCGCGCCGGCTGCAGACCGTGACTGGGCCGGCGATCTGCGGCGCTCGCACGTCGAGCGCGCGCAGGCCTACGGCGCGAAGCTGGCGCAGGCGCCGTCGGGCGCCGACGGACGGATGCATCCGAACCGCATCTTCGCGGCGATCCGCGCCTGCGTTCCCGACGACGCGATCGCGATCGCCGACGGCGGCGACATCCTCAGCTTCGCGCGGCTCGGTTTGACGCAAGCGACGTACCTCGATTCCGGGACGTTCGGATGTCTGGGCGTCGGCGTGCCGTTCGCAGTCGCCGCTGCGCTCGCGCATCCCGAGCGCACCGTGATCTCGGTGAACGGCGACGGCGCATTCGGCTTCAACGCGATGGAGATCGACACGGCGGTCCGCCACGGCGCGCGCGCCGTCTTCACCGTCGCCAACAACGCGGCGTGGAACATCGAGCGCTACGACCAGATGGTGAACTACGAAGGCCGCATCGCCGGCACCGAACTGCGCGACAGTGACTACGCGGGATTGGCGAAGGCGCTGGGCGCGTACGCCGAGCGCGTCGACGACCCGTCCGATCTGGAAGGTGCGCTGCGGCGCGCGATGTCGCACGCGCCGGCGCTGCTCGACGTCAAGATCACGCGCGACGCGGTCTCGTCCGACGCCGGGAGAGGCCTGGGGTACGTCCGGCTCTATCAGCCGCTGACGGCGTGGGACGACGCCGAACGCAAACGCCGCGACGACGGAGGTCTCCGATGAGCGTCTCGACTGCCGCCGGGCGGATGGAAGCGTGGTCGTTTCCGCCGCGCATCGACGCTTCGTATATCCCGCCGAACGATCAGCGCTACTGGCATCCCGTCCGCGAGACGATGCCGCCCGACGAGCGCGACGCCGCGATCGCCGTGCGCCTGCGCGAGGTGATGCGCCACGCGTACAAGAGCTCGGCGTTCTACAAAAAGAAGTGGGACGATGCGGGGATCGACCCAGAGTCGATCCGCTCGCTCGAGGATTTCGAACGCGTCCCGGTCGTGACCAAGGCGGAACTGCGTGCGTCGCAGGCGGCGCACGAACCGTACGGCGACTACCTGTGCGTCCCCGAGTCGGAGATCCATCACATCCACGGCACGTCGGGCACCACCGGAAAGCCGACCGCGTTCGCGATCGGACGCAACGACTGGCAAACGATCGGCGAGAACCACGCGCGCATCCTGTGGGGGATGGGCTTCCGTCCCGGCGACACGATCTTCTTCGGCGCGATCTTCAGCCTGTATTTGGGTTCGTGGGGCGCGATGTCCGGCGCGGAGCGGATGAAGGCGCGCAGTTTCCCGTTCGGTGCGGGCGCGCAGGGAATGACCGCGCGCGCCGCACAGTGGCTCGCAATGGTGAAGCCCGCCGGCTTCTACGGCACGCCGTCGTACGCGCTGCGTCTCGCTGAGGTCGCACGCGAAGAAGGGTACGATCCGCGCGCGTTCGGCCTGCGCACGCTGTTCTTCTCCGGTGAACCGGGAGCGTCGATCCCGTCGGTACGCGATCGCATCGAAAACGAGTTCGGGGCACGCGTGATCGACACGGGGACGATGGCCGAGATGACGCCGTTCATGTCGGCGGCGGGGAGCGCAGAGTCGCACGAAGGGATGCTGCTCTGGCAGGACATGGTCTACCACGAGGTGTGCGATCCCGCAACCTACGCGCGCGTCCCGTACGGCGAGCAGGGGACGCCGGTGTACACGCATCTGGAACGGACGTCGCAGCCGATGATCCGGCTGCTCTCCAACGATCTCACGCATTGGGTGATGGAAGAGAACCCGTGCGGGCGTACTTATCCGCGGCTGCCGAAGGGCGTCCACGGCCGCATCGACGACATGTTCCAGATCCGCGGCGAAAACGTGTATCCCTCGGAGATCGACAACGTCTGCAACGCGATCGCCGGCTACGGCGGCGAGCACCGCATCCACATCAGCCGTGCGCAGACGATGGACGAACTGCTGGTCCGCGCCGAGTACGACGCGACGGTCGCCGCCGGCGGCGACGCAGCGATCGCGGCGTTCCGCCGCACGCTCGGCGATCAGCTCCGCAAAGTGCTGGGCGTCGGCGCCAACGTCGAACCTGTCCCCCCGAACACCTACGAACGCACCGACTTCAAAGCCCGCCGCGTCGTCGACGACCGCGACCTCTACGGCCAAGTCTACCAAAGCACCCACCCGCACTAACAGGGTGCTGAAAAAGCCGCGCTTCCCTTCCTTGTCGGGTAAGCGTTTGATACAATGAGACATGCGAACGCGAGAGAAAGTGCAGAGTCAAGTCCCAAATCTGCTGTAATTCCGGTTCGTCGATCGCGTTAGTTAGGCTGCTCGTCTGTCTCGTTTTACGGTCGTTGCTTTCCATTCGAAGTATTCGGTCATGTCGAAGTAGGCTCGGCCTAACCATTCGTCGTTTTGCTCGGAGAGTAGCGCGCCGACCATGCGAATCGCCGCGGCGTCGTTTGGGAAGATGCGAATGACTTTCTCCCGGCGACGAATCTCTTCATTGAGCCGCTCTTGCATGTTGCTCGTGCGCAGTCGCCGGCGATATTTCTCCGGCAGCGGCAAGATCGCAAGCATGTCTTCGAACGCTCCTTCCAAGCACACGCACGACTTGGGCGCCGTTTCTGCGAAGCGGGCCATGAATTCCGCATATCGACGCTCGGCCTCTTTGCGATCAGTTGCGAGGAAGATCAGCCGAGCTGCAGCGGTTACGTTTTCCCGTTCTTTCTTGGGCGTGTGATCGAGCAAGTTCTTCATCACGTGGAACTGGCAACGCTGCCACGTCGCGCTGACGAATTGCTTGGCGATCGCCTCACGCAAGCCCGAATGATTGTCGGAGACGGCAACGTCGACGCCGTGCAAGCCGCGTGCTTTGAGGCCGCAAAAGAACTCGTTCCACGTCGCAAAGCTCTCCGAATCGCCGATCGAAAGACCAAGGATCTCGCGGTATCCGTCAGCACGAATGCCGCTCGCGATGAGCAGCGCTTTGCTGACGACGCTCTTGTCGGTGCGCACCTTCGTGAAGAGCGCGTCAACGATGATGAATGGGTACGCTGCGTCGAGCCGGCGATTCAAGAATCCCGCGACCGGTTCGTTGAGTGCCTTCGTAAGGCGACTTACCGTCGATTTCGAAAACGACGTCCCGCAGAGGCCTTCGGTTATCCGCGTGACCTTCCGCGTCGAGACGCCGTTGACGACCATCTCCATCAGGCCCACGACGAAGGCTTGTTCGCTGCGGCGATAACGCTCGAAGATGTCGGTTGAGAAGCTGCCGTCGCGCGTCTGCGGCACGCGCAGGACCAGCGAGCCGACGCGGGTCGAGAGCTGTCGATCGCGATACCCATTTCGATAGCCCTCCCGTTCTTCACAGCGCTGGTACCGCTCGGCGCCCAGATGATCGCGCATCTGTGCCTCGAGCACTTGGTTGAGAATCACTTCGATGAGTTTGCCGAGCGCTGCCGGCTGATCGAGCAAAGCTGGAATCGCGTCGCGGGATAGGGTAAGATCGTAATCGGCCACCGTTCCGGTCCTTTCGATTGAGGTGTTGAACAACGTCAATCTTCGAACCGGGGCGGTGGCTACCCGCCCGCTCAATTTACATCAATTGGGTCTTCCGGTTTTGTAGTGGGCGGGCGAGAGGAAATCGGTCGGCCGTCGTAATGCTACGCCATGCGAGACACCGAATTCATCCGCGGGTTGCTGCGCGTCGAAGATCCTTGGGACGTGACCGAATCAAAGCTCGATCTCAAGCGAAATCGGGTCGATGTTCGGCTTGAATGGCAAGGCGCGGGTCGCTGTCCAAAATGCGATCGGGAGTGCCCCAAGCACGATCATCGCGAGCGCGTCTGGCGTGACCTCGATCTGGCCGGCGACCAACTTTTCTTGCACGCCTCCGTACCCCGGATCGATTGTCCCGAGCACGGCGTCACGACCGTTGCGATTCCCTGGTCAAGCGGTCGCACCGAGTTTACGTGGCAGAGTCCCTATAATTGATGTAAATTCAGCGGGCGGGTAGCCACCGCTCCGGTTCGAAGATAGTCAAGTCCCAAATCTGCTGTAATTCCGGTTCGTCGATCGCGTTAGTTAGGCTGCTCGTCTGTCTCGTTTTACGGCGGCCGGCTTGGCCACCGTCGTTGCTTTCCATTCGAAGTATTCGGTCATGTCGAAGTAGGCTCGGCCTAACCATTCGTCGTTTTGCTCGGAGAGTAGCGCGCCGACCATGCGAATCGCCGCGGCGTCGTTTGGGAAGATGCGAATGACTTTCTCCCGGCGACGAATCTCTTCATTGAGCCGCTCTTGCATGTTGCTCGTGCGCAGTCGCCGGCGATATTTCTCCGGCAGCGGCAAGATCGCAAGCATGTCTTCGAACGCTCCTTCCAAGCACACGCACGACTTGGGCGCCGTTTCTGCGAAGCGGGCCATGAATTCCGCATATCGACGCTCGGCCTCTTTGCGATCAGTTGCGAGGAAGATCAGCCGAGCTGCAGCGGTTACGTTTTCCCGTTCTTTCTTGGGCGCGTGATCGAGCAAGTTCTTCATCACGTGGAACTGGCAACGCTGCCACGTCGCGCCGACGAATTGCTTGGCGATCGCCTCGCGTAAGCCCGAGTGATTGTCGGAGACGGCAACGTCGACGCCGTGCAAGCCGCGCGCTTTGAGGCCGCGAAAGAACTCGTTCCACGTCGCAAAGCTCTCCGAATCGCCGATCGAAAGACCAAGGATTTCGCGGTACCCGTCAGCGCGAATGCCGCTCGCGATGAGTAGTGCTTTGCTGACGACGCTCTTGTCGGTGCGCACCTTCGTAAAGAGCGCGTCAACGATGATGAATGGGTACGCTGCGTCGAGCCGGCGATTCAAGAATCCCGCGACCGGTTCGTCGAGTGCCTTCGTAAGGCGACTTACCGTCGATTTCGAAAACGACGTCCCGCAGAGGCCTTCGGTTATCCGCGTGACCTTCCGCGTCGAGACGCCGTTGACGACCATCTCCATCAGGCCCACGACAAAGGCTTGTTCGCTGCGGCGATAACGCTCAAAGATGTCGGTTGAGAAGCTGCCGTCGCGCGTTTGCGGCACGCGCAGGACCAGCGATCCGACGCGGGTCGAGAGCTGTCGATCGCGATACCCATTCCGATAGCCCTCCCGTTCTTGACAGCGTTCGTACCGCTCGGCGCCCAGATGATCGCGCATCTGTGCCTCGAGCACTTGGTTGAGAATCACTTCGACGAGTTTGCCGAGCGCCGCCGGCTGATCAAGCAAAGCTGGAATCGCGTCGCGGGATAGGGTAAGATCGTAATCGGCCACCGTTTCGGTCCTTTCGATTGAGGTGTTGAACAACGTCAATCTTCGAACCGGGGCGGTGGCTACCCGCCCGCTCAATTTACATCAATTATAGGGACTCGGCCTCGAAGATTGACGTTGACAACACTTCAATCGAAAGGACCGGAACGGTGGCCGATTACGATCTTACCCTATCCCGCGACGCGATTCCAGCGTTGCTCGATCAACCTGCGGCGCTCGGGAAGCTCGTCGAAACGATTTTGAACCAAGTGCTCGAGGCGCAGATGCGCGATCATCTGGGCGCCGAGCGGTACGAACGCTGTCAAGAACGGGAGGGCTATCGGAATGGGTATCGCGATCGACAGCTCTCGACCCGCGTCGGATCGCTGGTCCTGCGCGTGCCGCAGACGCGCGACGGCAGCTTCTCAACCGACATCTTCGAGCGTTATCGCCGCAGCGAACAAGCCTTCGTCGTGGGCCTGATGGAGATGGTCGTCAACGGCGTCTCGACGCGGAAGGTCACGCGGATAACCGAAGGCCTCTGCGGGACGTCGTTTTCGAAATCGACGGTAAGTCGCCTTACGAAGGCACTCAACGAACCGGTCGCGGGATTCTTGAATCGCCGGCTCGACGCAGCGTACCCGTTCATCATCGTTGACGCGCTCTTCACGAAGGTGCGCACCGACAAGAGCGTCGTCAGCAAAGCGCTGCTCATCGCGAGCGGCATTCGTGCTGACGGATACCGCGAGATCCTTGGTCTTTCGATCGGCGATTCGGAGAGCTTTGCGACGTGGAACGAGTTCTTTTGCGGCCTCAAAGCACGCGGCTTGCACGGCGTCGACGTTGCCGTCTCCGACAATCATTCGGGCTTGCGTGAGGCGATCGCCAAGCAATTCGTCAGCGCGACGTGGCAGCGCTGCCAGTTCCACGTGATGAAGAACTTGCTCGATCACACGCCCAAGAAAGAACGGGAAAACGTAACCGCTGCAGCTCGGCTGATCTTCCTCGCAACTGATCGCAAAGAGGCCGAGCGTCGATATGCGGAATTCATGGCCCGCTTCGCAGAAACGGCGCCCAAGTCGTGCGTGTGCTTGGAAGGAGCGTTCGAAGACATGCTTGCGATCTTGCCGCTGCCGGAGAAATATCGTCGGCGACTGCGCACGAGCAACATGCAAGAGCGGCTCAATGAAGAGATTCGTCGCCGGGAGAAAGTCATTCGCATTTTCCCAAACGACGCCGCAGCGATTCGCATGGTCGGCGCGTTACTCTCCGAGCAAAACGACGAATGGTTAAGCCGAGCCTACTTCGACATGACCGAATACTTCGAATGGAAAGCAACGACGGTGGCCAAGCCGGCCGCCGTAAAACGAGACAGACGAGCAGCCTAACTTACGCGATCGACGAACCGGAATTACAGCAGATTTGGGACTTGACTGTTTACGTCGCGCTTCGAGCGTTTGGCGATCGCCCTCCTACTCGAGATGTCCGTCGCGGCGGTCGCGCGTCGCTTGGGCATCAGCTGGGACCAAGTCGATTCCATTATGCTCCGGGCGGTCGAGCGCGGTAAGCAGCGGCGACTGCCACGTCTTGTGCGGCATCTCGGCATCGACGAGAAGGCCGTCAAAAAGCGGCATCGGTACTTCACGATCGTGTCCGACTTGGACCGCGGCGAGGTCCTGTGGGTCGGTCGCGGTCGCAAGCGCGAATCGATTGACGCTTTCTACGACGGCCTTTCGCACGAACAACTTCATGCCATTGAGGGCATCGCGATGGATATGTGGCAGCCGTACTTCGAGTCGACCGTAGCACACGTGCCCGATGCGGCACGGAAGATCGTCTTCGATAAGTACCACATCACGGCATATCTCACCAAAGCCGTCGATCTCACTCGTCGAGCGATGATGCGTGACAAGACGCTCGACCGAACGGCATTGAAAGGGACTAAGTATTCCTGGTTGCGCTCGTTTGCGAATCTCGACCGCGACGAACGACGTGATCTGAGCGCCTTGCGGAGCCAGTACAAACGCCTTGGCCGCGCGTGGTCGATGAAGGAGCACTTTACGGAGTTCTGGCGATATCGGCGTGAGTCCGCAGCGCGTCGTTTCTTTGCCGATTGGTACCGGTGGGCGACGCACTCTCAATTGCCCGAAATGATCAGCGTCGCGCGCACGCTCAAACGTCACTTTGCGAACATCATCACGTACATTCGCAAGCCGATCACCAATGCGGCAGCCGAGAGCCTCAACAGTAAGATCCAAATGATCAAATTCCGCGCGCGCGGCTATCGCAATGAGGGCCGATTTGCAGCGGCGATTCTATTCCACTGTGGTGGGCTCGACCTCTTGCCCGCCCACCCGAAGTCCTGAAGCGCCCATCAATTATAGGGACTCGGCCAAGTGCAGCGCGGCATGTGGAGTTATGTTGCGGATGAGGATCGGATTCCGAAAGATCATCCATTACGCGCGATGCGAGCGTTGATCGACCCCGTTCTGCGCGATCTCTCGCCGCGTTTCAGCCAGCTATATGCGAGCAACGGTCGTGCCTCGATCCCGCCGGAATATCTGCTCAGAGCGCCGCTCTTGCAACTGCTTTACAGCGTTCGCAGCGAACGCATGCTGATCGAGCAGTTGCACTACAACATGCTTTTTCGATGGTTCGTAGGGCTCAATACGGACGATCCCGTTTGGCACGCGACCACGTTCACCAAGAACCGTGAACGGCTAATGCAAGGTGATATCGCACGTGCGTTTTTCGACCGAGTGTTTGCCATCGCTCAGGCGCGCGAACTCGTATCGGATGAGCATTTCACCGTGGATGGAACGCTGATTGAAGCCTGGGCCGGCCAAAAGAGTTTTCGACCCAAGGACGACTCAGGCGATGGTCGTCCGGGACCGGGAAGCAATCCAACGGTCGATTTTCGCGACGAGCGCCGCAGCAATGAAACGCACGCGTCCCGGACCGATCCCGACGCGCGTTTGGTCAAGAAGGCACGAGGCCAAGCATCGCACCTGGGTTATCACGACCACGTACTGATGGAGAATAGAAACGGGTTGGTCGCACAGGCGACGCTCACGATAGCCAGCGGTCGCGCCGAGCGAGAGGCAGCGCTCGCATTGGTAGATCGGTTGCGGAATCGCGGACGTATTACGCTGGGCGCAGACAAAGGGTACGACGTCGCGGACTTCATCGCGCAGTGTCGTGAACGCGAAGTTACACCTCATGTGGCATGTACAAGCGACCCTCGACGGAGTAGCGCGATCGACGGGCGGACGACGCGGCACCCCGGGTATGTTTGGAGTCAACGAAAGCGCAAGCGTGTTGAAGAGATCTTCGGTTGGCTCAAAACGGTCGGAGCGCTCCCTAGACGCGACATCGGGGCCGAGATCGCGTAGACTGGATATTCACCTTCGCCGCCGCGGCATTCAACTTGACGAGGATACGGAATCTGATTGGGGCTGCGGCGTGATGCGAGGTTGCAACACCCCAAAAATGCCCCGAACGAGAGACTTCCGCGATGGAAACCCTTGTCAGAACCGCTACGAGTGCTGAAATGGCTCGGCATCGGCCGGCCATTTCAGCACCCTGCTAAGTCATGCTGAGCCCGTCGAAGCGTCCCCTGCATCGCCCCTCTCGAGGGCTCGATCGCGGCCGCCCTTCGACAGGCTCAGGGTGACGGGGTTAGTGACGTAATGCCAGCACGCCGAGGATCGCTTCGAAGGCGACGAGGACGATCACGATGATCTCGAGCGTTTGGCTGCGTTCGGTCTGCGCTTCGTCCTGGAGGACGCGGTAGACCTCGCTGACGCTGCGGAGTTTGGCGTCGATTTGGCGCTGCCAGTCGGCCAAGCCGAGGCGTCCTGCCACGGCGCGGTAGAGGCGCGCGTAGTACGCGTCGCCGATGATCTTCAGCGCGTTCGTCGTGCGGTCGGTCAGTTCGAGCACGTCGACCAGCAGAAAGCGCACCGCCTCGGCGCGATCGCGGTCGCGGCGGCGCGAGAAGCGCCGTGAGCGCCGTCCCGGTTCGAGCCGGTAGATCGCGTCGAGTTCCTCGTCGAGCCGCGCGTCGTACGTGCGGAACTCGACGAGCTGTGAGTTCGCGAACTCGAGGATGTCCTCGACGGCTTCGGCACCTTCGGCGCGGTCGTAGACGAAGGCCGCATCCCATTGAATCACCGCGAGATCGTCGGGATAGTACGAGAACGCGAGACGCAGCGCTTCGGTCTGCTCGCTCGAGACGAGCTCGCGGTCCTCGAAGAGCATCAACTGCGCGAGCGCGGGGCCGAGCGGCCCGGTCAGGTGCTGCGCCGTCACCGGCACGTCGAACTGCTCGACCTCGAGGATGAAGTAGTCTTCGATCAGCGCGGGGTGGGGATCATCGAGCGCGCCGCTGATCTCCGCGAGGACGTCGTCGAGCGCGGACCGCGCGAGCACTTCCAGCCGCGAATCCCGCCGTTCGCGGCGGGTCAGCGCGGCAAACTCCTCCCACGTTCCGGCGAACGGGATCGTGATGCGGATCGAGACGACGCCGAAATCGAAGATCTTCGCGCGCATCGTCGCGCCTGGACGTTCGAGATCCGGCAGGCGCACGATCAGCGGCGCGACGGGATACTGGATAAACTCCGAGCTCGCCTCGCGGCGAAGCTGCAGCGGCGCGCGGGCGACGCCCTCGCCGCGCACCGTGCGCAAGCGTTCGAGATCGATCGTGTCCGCGACGTCGTACACGAAGAGCGCGCGGAACGCGGCGTGCGCGAGCGCCGGAAGGGAGGCGCTATTCACGCGCGCGCGTCACGTGCAGGACGTCCATCGCCCGGGTCAACCGTGAACGGCGCATGCAGGTTCCGAGAGCGGACGATAGTGCGCTTTGTTGTGCGTACGGCAAGCATGAAAGAGGACGCTGGAGCGCCCAGGGGCCGGACGGGACGTTCGGCGCTTATTCTGCCCTGGAAAATCCGGCACGCTGGGCGGTGGAGGGGGCGGCGATGCAACCGTGGTGTTAGCACTCGCGGTCTTAGAGTGCGAAAATGAACGTCGAACGCATGACCCAGCGGGTGCAGGAGGCGCTGAACGCCGCCTATTCGCGTGCGCTGGCGGAACACAACACTCAGACTGCACCGGAGCACGTGCTCGCCGCCGTCCTCGACCAGACGGACGGCATCGCCGCGCCGGTCCTCGAGAAAGCCGGCATCGCCCGGGCCGCGATCGAGGAGCGGCTCGCTCGCGCGATCGCATCGCTCCCCCGTTATAGCGGCGCGAACGCGGAACAAAGTCAGGTCACCGTTGCGGCGTCGCTGACGCGCCTGCTCTCCGTCGCCGACGACGAGGCGAAGAAACTCAACGACGACTTCGTCTCCGTCGAGCATTTGCTGCTGGCGATGACCGCCGACGGCGGCGTCGTCGGCCGCATCTTCCGCGAGCTCGGCCTCTCCCGCGAAAAACTTCTCGCCGCGCTGAAGGACGTCCGCGGCAACCAGCGCGTCACCACCCAGAACCCCGAAGGCACGTACCAGTCGCTCGAGCGCTACGGCCGCGATCTCACGCGCGCCGCGGAGCAGGGCAAACTCGACCCGGTCATCGGCCGCGACGACGAGATCCGGCGCGTCGTGCAAGTGCTCTCGCGCCGCACGAAAAACAACCCGGTCCTCATCGGTGAGCCCGGCGTCGGCAAGACGGCGATCGTCGAAGGGCTCGCGCAGCGCATCGTGCGCGGCGATGTCCCCGAAGGGCTCAAAGACAAACGCCTGATCTCGCTCGACATGGGCGCGCTCATCGCCGGCGCGAAGTATCGCGGCGAGTTCGAAGAGCGGCTCAAAGCCGTGCTCAAGGAAGTCACCAGCGCCCAGGGTCGCGTGCTGCTCTTCGTCGACGAATTGCACACCGTCGTCGGCGCCGGCAAGACCGAAGGCTCGATGGACGCGGGTAACCTGCTCAAGCCGCTACTCGCGCGCGGCGAACTGCACATGATCGGCGCCACCACGCTCGACGAGTACCGCAAGTACATCGAGAAGGACGCGGCGCTCGAACGGCGCTTCCAGCCGGTCTTCGTCGATCAGCCCTCCGTCGAGGACTCGATCTCGATCCTGCGCGGACTGAAAGAACGCTACGAAGTCCATCACGGCGTGCGCATCAAGGACGCGGCGCTCGTCGCCGCCGCCGTGCTCTCGAACCGCTACATCGCCGATCGCTTCCTGCCCGACAAGGCGATCGATCTCGTCGACGAAGCGGCGGCGAAACTCCGCACCGAGATCGACTCGATGCCGACCGAACTCGACGAAGCCTTGCGCCGCATCATGCAGCTCGAGATTGAGCGCGAGGCGTTGCGCAAGGAGAGCGATGACGCGTCCAAACAGCGGCTGGCGAAACTCGAAGCCGAACTCGCCGACCTGCACGAAGAGACGGACGGGCTGCGCGCCCGCTGGCAGCGCGAGAAAGATATCGTCGCGCAGACGCGCGCGATCCGCGAGCAGATCGAACAGACCAAGCTCGAGATCGAGCGCGCCTCGCAGACCGCGGACTACGCGAAAGCTTCGGAACTCAAGTACGGTCGTCTGACCGAACTCGAGCGCCAGCTCCGCGAGAAGGAAGCGACGGTGAGCGCGCCCGGCACGTCGCGTCTTCTCAAGGAAGAGGTCGACGAAGAAGACATCGCCGCCATCGTGAGCCGCTGGACGGGAATCCCGATCTCGAAGCTGCTCGAAGGCGAGATCCAGAAGCTGCTCGCGCTCGACCGCGAACTGCATCAGCGCGTCGTCGGCCAGGACGAGGCGGTGACGGCGGTCGCCGAGGCGATCGTCCGCGCCCGTTCCGGGCTCGGCGATCCCAATCGCCCGCTCGGATCGTTCTTGTTCCTCGGCCCCACCGGCGTCGGCAAAACCGAGCTCGCGCGTGCGCTCGCCGAGTTTCTCTTCGACGACGAGCGCGCGATGGTGCGCATCGACATGTCGGAGTACGGCGAGAAGCACAGCGTCGCGCGCCTGCTCGGTTCTCCGCCGGGATACGTCGGCTACGACGAAGGCGGGCAGCTCACCGAAGCGGTGCGCCGCCGTCCGTTCTCGGTGCTGCTTTTCGACGAGATCGAAAAAGCGCACCCCGACGTCTTCAACGTGTTCCTGCAGATCCTCGACGACGGCCGCCTGACCGACGGTCAGGGCCGCACCGTCGATTTCAAGAACACGATCGTGATCATGACCTCGAACATCGGCTCGCATCGTATCCTCGACGCGTCGAGCGACACCGACGGGGCGGAGTTCGCGGTGATGCGCGCGACGATTATGGACGAACTGCGTCAGCGGTTCCGGCCGGAGTTTCTCAACCGCATCGACGAGATCGTCGTCTTTCACAAGCTCTCCGAGGAGCAGCTCAAGGAAATCGTCGAGATTCAACTCGATCGCGTGCGCGCGCGGCTGCGCGAACGGCGGATCACGCTCGAGATTACCGACGCCGCCAAGACACACTTGGTGCGCAGCGGCTACGAGCCGGCGTACGGCGCGCGTCCCCTCAAGCGCGCGATCCAGCGTGAGATCGAAACGCCGCTCGGGCGTAAGATCCTCGCCGGGGAGGTGCGCGACGGCGACGTCGTGCGCATCGACCAAGACGGCGATCGCGCCGAATTGACGTTCAAGGTCGTCGAGCCGCTGCCGGACTTGCCCGCCTTCCGCTAGGCAGGGCAGTCCTCCGGCGACATGCAAGTGGGAGGGCCCGCCCGGGCCCTCCCTTCTTGTGTGACGTGAACCTGCTCACGACCGCGCTTGCAGCCGTTTCCCGGCCGGCGACGTTGCTGATCCTCGTCGCCGCGGTTTGCGCGCCCGCATCGGGCCAGAGCGCGAACTCCGCCGGGATGCACGCCCTGCTCGCCCAGCATCGCTTCGCCGAGGCGGCGCAGGCGGCGACGGCGGCGCTCGCGTCGCACCCCGGCGATCCGCAAGCGCTCGCGGTGCGCGCGGCGGCGCGATATGGCCTCGATCCCGCTGCACCGGCGATCGCGTCCGACGTCGCGGCGGCGCTCGCCGCCGATCCGCGCAGCGCGCTCGCGCTGGCGGTCCGCGCCGGGCTCGAGGTGCAGCGGCGAGACGACAAGGCTGCGCTCGCGACCGCGAACGCCGCGCTGGCAGTCGCCCCCCGCATCGCGCTCGCGCTGCGAATCCGGGCCCTCGCGAAGTACGATCTCGACGACAACCGCGGCGCGGTCGAGGACGCGAGCGCAGCGGTCGCCGCCGATCCGCGGGACACGATCGCGTTGCGGCTGCGGGGGATCGCCGAGTGGTACATCGACGACGACCGCGCGACGATCGCGGATGAAACCGCGGTGCTGGAGCGCGATCCGCGGGACACGCTTGCGCTGGGATACCGGGCCGCGGCGAAGTATGACCTCGGCGACAACACAGGCGCGCTCGCCGACGCCGACGCCGCGCTCGCGATCGATCCCGGCGCCTACCAGGCGCTGCAGACGCGCGGCGCCGCGCGGTACGCGACTCGCGACTTCCGCGGTGCCGTCGACGATCTGACCAAGGCGCTCGCGATCGTACCCCGGAGCGCACGCAACCTGGCGCTGCGCGGCGCCGCGCACTACTATCTCGACGAAGACGACGCGGCGATCGCCGACGAGACCTCGGCGCTCGAACGCGACCCCGGAAACGCCTTCGCGCTGCGCATCCGCGGCGGAGCGCACTACGACAAGAACCAGTATCGCGACGCGATCGTCGACGAAGACGCGTCGCTGGCGAAGGTGCCGAAGAGCCGTTTCGCCCTGGTCATCCGCGGTGCGGCGAAATACTATCTCGACGACAACGCCGGCGCCGTGGCCGACGAGACCGAGGCGCTCGCCGTCGACCCCGCGGCCGCGAACGCGCGGATGTACCGCGGCGCTGCGTACAGCGATCTGGGCCGCTACGCTGCCGCGATCGACGATGAGAACGCGGTGCTCGCCGCGCAGCCGAAGAACGCCTACGCGCTTCGCGTACGGGCCGCAGCGAAATACGGGCTCACCGACAACCGTGGAGCCGTCGACGATGACGATGCAGCGCTGGCGATCGAGCCCGGCAATGCGTACGCGCTGCGCATCCGCGGCGCGGCGAAGTTTTATCTGCTCGACTATGCCGGTGCGATCGTCGACGAGAGCGCGGTGCTGGCCGGAGCCCCGAAGGACGCGTTCGCTTTGCGGATGCGGGGCGCGGCCAACTATTACGCCGGGAACTATCACGCCTCCGTCGACGACGAGACGGCGGCGCTGGCCGTCGCTGCCGACAGCGTCTTCGCGCTGCGGATCAGGGGCGCGGCGAAGTACTATCTCGACGACAACGCCGGCGCGATCGCGGACGAGACGCGCGTGCTCGCGCTCGATCCGAAGAACGCCTACGCCCTGCGCATCCGCGGCGCCGCCAAGCACGATGCGGGCGACAACGCCGGGTCGATCGCCGACGAGTCCGCAGCCCTCGCGATCGAACCCGACGACGTCTTCGCACTCGAGATTCGCGGCGCGGCCAAGTACTACAGCGACGACTCCGCCGGAGCGATCGCCGACGAAACCGCCGCGCTGAAGAGCAACCCGACGCGAGCGTACGCGCTGCGCATCCGCGGCGGAGCGAAGTACGACCGCGACGACTACGCCGGAGCGGTCGCCGACGAGACCGCTGCGCTCGCGATCGACGC